>NZ_JARXAB010000172.1 GCF_029866045.1 Ramlibacter sp.
TGCGGTCGTTGTCACGCGCCAGCACATCAAAGTGGTCCAGCGCCCAGTTGAACTCGGTCAGCTGTGGCCAGCGGAAATTCGCGCAGGCGGCGGCGTGGTCGTCACGGTGCGCGAGCAGGGTGTCGCGGGCTGCCCAGAAGGTTTGCGTCGCCGGGTTCGCTTGTTGGGTTTGACTCATAGGTAGGCCCCAGCGGGGGCTCAGTCGATGATGAGGACAGAATCATAGATCTGTCGTCGATAGACTCATTTTGTCGACAAGATAGCCGCACATCAGCTCACCTTTCCGCCGAGTTCCGCGTGCGTACTACACCCTGTGGTTGGCCAGCTCGAAGCGCATCGCGAGCGGTCGCCTGAACGGGCCCCGCTAGCGACTCATCTTGATGTCTTTGAACACCTGCTCGTAGTGGCGCCGGTCGTCGGCGAGCGATCGGCGGAAGGCCGCCGGGTTTTCGTAGCGGACACCCAAGCCGCTGGCCGCCATCCTGGCCACAAAGTCTGGCGCGTTCAGCGTCTTGTCCAGCGCCTGCTCGAGCCGGCGCACCTCGGCCGGCGGCGTGCCCGCTGGGGCGAAGAGCCCCAGCCAACTGGTGAGCATAAAGCGGGGCATGGTTCTGCGCAGGATGGGCAAGGTACCGAAGGGCGCCTCCGAGCGGCTCTCCGCGGTCGTCGCAAGGGGCATGACCTTGCTATTGCCAAGTTGCGACGAGGCGGAATTGGACATGTCGAACATGATGTCGATGTGCCCCCCCATCAGGTCCTGAAGCGCAGGCGCGTTGCCTTTGTAGGGGACGAAGGTCACAGGCAGCTGGCCGTACTGCATCAGCATCCGGCACGCGATAGAGGGCGCACCGCCACCGCCCCCACAGCTCACGCCGCCTGGCTTGCTGCGGGCCCAGGTGACGAATTCATCCAGGTTGGCAGGTGATCGCCCACCACTCATCAAAAGCACCAAGCTGTACTCGGTGACCTTGGCCACAGGCTCCAAGGCAGAGAGCGGATCGAAGTCCAGCGAGGTGATGAGGTGGTTGTAGACCACAGTCGGGTTCGCCAGCAAGAGGGTGCTGCCATCGGGCTTGGCCTGGGCCACGAACTGGATGGCAATGTTGGCATCGGCGCCCGGCTTGTTGTCTACCAGCACCCTGTGCCCGAGCTCGGTCGTCAAGCGCTCGGCCAGCATGCGTGCGACCCCATCGGCCCCCGCCCCGGGCGGAAAGGGCACCACCAGGGAGAGCGTTCTGCGGGCGGTCGCTGCCGCGGCGGCTGGCTCTTGGGCCTGTGCGTCCGAGGCCAGAAAAATCCCGGCGCCAGACCCCAGCACGGACAGCACGAACACCGCGTGGGCCGCGAGGCGCTTGCATATACGTTGCATGGCGATCAGCCTTTCTTTCGGAGCGAATGCACCGCCGCGGCTGCATTCATGAGGCCTGGCAATTCGGTGCGCACGAGCTTGCCATTGGGGTTGCGGGGCAAGGCCTCGCAAAAGAAATAGTCGGCCGGCGTCTTCTCTGCCAGCTTGCGAGATTGGCACAGGGCAAGAAATTGCTCGTGCGTGATCTGTGCGCTCGACTCCGACACGAGGGCGGCCACCAGCTTCTTGCCCAATTGCGGGTCTGGCACGGTGAACACCGCGCTTTCCTTGATCAGAGGATGGCTGTCGAGGGCGTTCTCCACCTGCTCGGGGAACATCTTGATCCCGGCAATGTTGATGCGGTCATCAGACCGCCCCTCGATCAGCAGCATGCCCTGGGCCGACAGGCGGCCCAGGTCGCTGGTGTAGAACCAGCCGCCCTTGAATTTTTGCGTCGAGCGCGCCTCGTCGAGGTGGTAGCCGGCTGGCATCAGCGGCACCTTGACCCGGATCTCGCCAAGCTCACCGGGCCCGAGCACACGGTCTTGCTCGTCGACAATTTCAATCTGCACGCCCGGCAGGGCGGTGCCACAGTAGCCGGGGTGGTCCTGCAGCATCTGCGCGCTGGCTACGGTGATCACACCCGTCTCGCTGGTTCCATAAGGCAGCAGGACATGGGGCGTGAGCCGGGTTCGCGCGAGCGCGTGCAGGTGCTCTGACAAGGCGCCGCCCACGATGCGCAGCTGGCGCAGCGACGGGAAGGCCAATCCCGCAGGCGGTGCTCCCGCTGCCAAAGACTTGATGCCCGAGGGGACCATTGAGGCATGGGTCACGCCGTAAAGCCGGATCGTTTCTGCAAAGCTGCCCGCAGCGCCCTTGTTCGGAGAGAACACCACCACGCCGCCCGCCAGCATGGCGGCAAAGGCCAGGATGTTGCCCAGCGTGAGGTGCAGGCTGCCCACCAGCAAGCGGGTGGCAGGGTCGAAACCGACCGCTGTGCGCTCCAGGCGACTGAGCCAGTTCGCGTGGGTGTACGCGACCGAGCTGGGTTCGCCCGTGGTGCCGGAGGTCAAGGAAATGCGACCCAGGCTCGAGGGGTCGGGCTGGCTCGGCAGCGGCTTGTCGGCGAAGCCGGCCTGACCGGCGGCCAGTACCTGGTCGACCTGGAGAAAGGTCATGCCGGCATTGGGCGGAACGCGCGCCGGCAAGACCTGCACCAGCACATGGCGTGCGCCATAGCGGCTGATCAGGCGGCGGCGGGCCATGGGCGCAGAGCGAGGATGCAGGGGCAGCGAGGCCGCGCCCAAACGCGTGATCGCCAACAGGCTCATCAAATGCAGCGGGGTATTGGCCAGTCCAACGCCCACCACGTCACCGGCCTTGATGCCCTGGGCGGCCAGGCCAGCTGCGAGTCCGTCGACCTGGGCCTGGAAGGTGCGGCGCGTGAGCAGCTTGCCCTCGAAAATGATCGCGGAGGCGTTGGGGTCTGCGGCTACCAGCGCTTCGAATTTTTGATTCAGGTTCATGCCGCAGACCCTTCGGTCCCGGCTGCCGCAGCAGCAGGCGGCGCCAGCATGGCCTTGGCCTTTTCGAGGTTCTCGCGCCAGGTGGGTTGCTGCCCGCCCATCTGGAGGGAGCGCTCCATGGCCTCGACCGCGTCTTTGTAGCGCTTCTGCGAATACAGGGCGGCACCACGGAAATGGTGGGCGGCCGCATGGCCGGGCCGGGCGGCAATGAGTTGCTCGAAACAGGCCTGGGCCTCAGCCGGCTTGCCTTCCTGGAGCAGGGCGATGCCCCTGGGGAACAGGCCTGCCTCCAACTTGGGCAGCGGCAAGGACACCGGCTGGGGCGGGGTTTCCGCGAGCGCCAGGTTCAGTGGCTCCAGGTGGGACTCGTAGCGTTTCCACTTGGCCTTCGAGGTGGTGTAGACCGGCTGGCGAACCTGCCAGACGCTGGCAGTCCGCACCGAGCGGTCGAGCTCTTGGAAATTGAGCACGCCCTCCTCCCACGGCAGGTCGAGGTAGCCAATGATCTTGCGCGCCCAGCCCTCCACGTCCTCCACCAGGCTGTCGTAGTCCACCTCGAGGATCTGGTCTGGGAACACCGCATGCCAGTGGCGCATCAGGCGCTCGTGGTCCACCAGTTGCTCGCCGATCCAAGACAGGTCGTAGGCAAAGCCCATGCCGCCAAACTTGGCTGCGTAGTCGATGAAGAAGTTCGACATCGCCACGTCGCGCGAATCGCGCTTCATGTGCAGGATCTTGGCGCTCGGAAAAACCAGCTTGATGAGGCCGATGTGCTCGAAGTTATGCGGCAACTTGTCAACGATGCGCTGGGCCTGCGGGTTATGCGAGCGCAATTCCTCCAGGTGCTTTTCGGCGAAGCGCCGTGATTCCTCCTGGCTCATGTCGTCCACGCACTCGGGGTACTCCCGCCGCGTCCCCAGGCGGCGCTCCCAGGCACTGAGCTTCTGGATCAAGTCTGGCACCAGCGAGAGCTCGCCCGCACCATGCACCTGGCTGTGACTGCCCAGAATCTGCTCCACCAAGGTGGTGCCCGAGCGCGGCATGCCCAACACGAACACCGGCACCTGGCTCGGGTCGCCCCAGCCGGCGCGGCTCGTCATGAAGTCTCGGGAGAAACGGGCCATCTCACGCTCGACCCGTTGGCGGTGCACCTCCGGGCGATAGGACAGCAGCGACTTGGAGGCCTGATTGGCATCCTCCGCGAACTTCCAGGCCTTGTCGTAGTCCTTCTTCTTTTCGCTCGCCGAGGCCAGACCGAACAGCAGATGCGTCTGCACAGGCCCCTGCAAGTTGGGCTGGTAGGCCGCTCGCTCCATCTGGTCCAGAACGGCCGGATCGTCCGGCACCTCGCGTGCTTGAATGAGTTGGTTCCAGCCCTGCACCGGCGCGATCTCGCGCACTTTTTCATAGCAGCTGATGGCCTCGTCAACCCGGCCGCGCTGCATCAGCAACTGGCCCAGGCCGCTGAGGGCCGGCACACAGCGTGGCGCCACTTCGATGGCCTGGCGGTAGCTGGCCTCGGCCTCGGCGTGAAGGTCTTCCTCCACTTGCACCTGGGCATGGGCGGCCAGCGCCAGAGCGCGTGGCATGCCCTCCAGGGTGGCGGTCAGCGCCAGGGCCTTGTCGGCCGCTTCGCGCGCAGGCGCGGCGCCGAGGCGGCGGCCTGCCATCATGGCCCGGCGCCGCCATAGGGCATGCGACTCCGGACGTAGCTTGAGCGCACGCTCCAGGAAGAAATCCGCCTCGCCAAAGCGCCCACGCACCGAGGCAAGCTCGGCCGCCATTTCCAGCAAGGCCACGTTCTCCGGCTCACGATCGATCGCTTCACGCAAGGCGTGCCAAGCCTGGTCATGGTCGCCCTGGGCGGCGAGTTTGCTCACCAGGTTCTCCACCGCGCCGCGTTGGCCGGCGTTCACCGCTTGGCGCAACAGCGCCACCGCCTCCTCCTTGCGCCCCAGACGCTCCAGCACGTCGGCACGCAAAGCGGCGTAAATCTCGGGCTCCTTGTCTTCCAGCGGCGCCGCCTGGTCCAAGGCCTCCAGCGCCTGCTCAAACTGACCCTGCACCTGGTGCGCGCGGGCGAGGTTGAGCCAGGCCCCACCGGACTTGGGCATCAACTCCACCGACCGCGCCAGATAGGGCTCGGCCTCCTCCACCCGGCCAGCGGCCAGCAGACATGCGCCCAGGCGGGCCAGCGCCAGCGGGTGGTCTCCGTTTTTGTCCAGGGCGGCCTTCAGGTAGCGGATCCCCTGCCCCAATTCGCCCATGCGAAACCAGGCGCTGCCGGTGGTGATCATCAGATCGATCGGCCCCATCTGCCCAGGAGCCGGAAGGCTCTCCAGCAGGGGGCGGGCATCGTCTGCGCGTCCCTGCAGGGCCATGGCCAGGCCCATCAGGGCCTTGGAGGGCTGCTGGGCGGCGGGGACCTGGATCAGGCGCTCCAGCAGGGGGAGCGCCTTGTCGATCTGGTCGGACTGAACCATCTGGCTGATCGCCATCAATTGCTGGTCCAGCGACATGGGCTTGCCCGAGAGTTTCTGGTTCATCGCGAAAAAGGAAGGAACGACAGTGAAGGGGTCACCGCTCGGAGAGCGGGTGAATCTGATTGCCAGTCAAAGGCTCGAGCAAGAGGGCCATCACCGAGCGCTGGCCGGTCAGGATGGCGGCCGTCACCTGCACACCGGGCCGCATCTCATAGACCTCGGTGCCGCGCTTGAAGTAGGGCACCTCGGGCGCGAGCCGGACCACGTAGTAGGTGGCGCCCGATTTCTCGTCGGCCGCCGCGTCTGGGCTGATGTGGACCACCTTGGCCTGCACCGTGGAAAAGCCGCTGCCGCCGGAGGTGATCGACAGCCTGGCCGGCGCGCCCATGCCCACATAGCCAACCTCCGAGATCGGCAGCTTGGCCTCGATCAGAAAGGTGTCGCCCAAGGGCACCAGCGTGGCCAGGGTGCCCCCCGGCGAGACCACCGCGCCCTTGTTCTTGAAGAAGATGGTCATCACGTTGCCATCCACCGGGCTACGCACCACCGTGCGGTCCTGTGAGTCGGCTGGCTTCTTGCTGCGCTCACGCAGGGAGGTGAGTTCGAGGTTGGTGTCTTGCAGCTCTTTGCGCAGGTTCACATCCTCTTCGTACTTGAAGGCAGCGAGGGCCGAGTTCGCCTCGTCGAGCGCGGTCATCGCGCGCTTCTCGCTCGCGACCGTCGAGTTCAGGTCCGCATCGATCTGCGCCTGCTCTTTCTTGAGCGTCAAATGCTCGTATTCATTGGTCAGGCTGCGTTTGAGCATCTCCTCGCTGATCTTGACCTGCTGGGCCACCATCTTGCTGCGGTTACGCAGACCGGCGAGGCGCTCGCGCGCCTCCTGAATCTCCGCCTGGCGCTGGGCGATCTTGGAGGCGTTGGTCTGCAAGATGGCGTTGTAGCGGTCGCGGTAGGAAGCGAAGGACGAGCGGGCATCCTTAGCGATCTCCGGGTAGCCGCGCTCGAGATTGGCCGGCAGCTGCAGGGCGGGGGCACGGGCCAGGGAAGCACTGATGCGCAGGGCCTTGGCCTCCATGCTGGCGGTGCGTCCGCTGAAGTCGGACACATCCGAGTTGGCCGCGACGGCCTCAAGCTCGGCGATGACCTGCCCGGCCTTGACCTGCTGACCTTCGGACACATTGATGGTCCGGATGATGCCGCCCTCCAGGTGCTGAATCTTCTTGAGCTGGCCCGAGGGAATCACCTGGCCCTGGGCGTAGCTGGCCACGTCCAGGGGAAAGACCGACGCCCACACCAAGAACACCACCACCGTGAGGGAAATCCACCAGAGGAGCGGGTTCGGGCCGAAGAAGCGCCCCAGCGCGGCGAAAGGCCGGCCCAGCCCGCTCGGGACCGCCCGGGGCTCCACTTCTTGCGGTTGCGTGCTCATGCCTGACCTCCGGCTACCGCCGGCGTGCGGGGGGGGCGAACCACCGCAGGCACCGGCTTCTTGGACATGTCCACCACCACGTCGGCTGCCTTGATGATGAAGCCTTCATTGCTGGCGACGACCAGCGTCTTGCCAGCCTTCAGCAGCTGATTGAGCAGTTTGGCCACCGCCGCCTGGCCGGCCGTATCGAGGCCTTCGGTCGGGTCATCCATGAACACGACCTTGGGGTCGCCCAGCACCGCCCGCAGCAAAATGAAACGCCGACGCAGGCCCATGGCCATCGTCGATTCACTGCTGGACATCACCCGGTCCAGCCCCTTGGGGTCGCTGGCCAGGAAACTGTCGAGGCCCAACTCGCGGATCGCCTCGATCAGCTCGGCGTCATCGATGTCGCGGTCCAGCAGCAGGTTCTCGCGCAGGGTGCCGTCGAAGAACACCGCCTCTTGGGGTGCGTAGCCGATGCGCGCACGCCACCAATCTGGCGCCAACTGGCGTAGCTCGATCGCATCGGCGCGCACCAGGCCGCGGCGAGGCGAGAGCAGGCCCAGCATCATCTTGACCAGCGTGGACTTGCCCGAGCCGTTGGGGCCGGTGATCGCCAGCACTTCGCCAGGGGCCAGGTTGACATTGAGCTGCTCGAACAGCGGGACGGGCTGCTCGGCGTACGAGAAGGCCACGTCCATCAGCTCGAGCTGCCCGCCGAGCTGGCGGGGCTCGGCGCCCCCACTCTCCTCGGCCGGCAAGGCCTCGATCTGTGCGAGGGCGGCCTGGGCGCGCTCGGCGCGCAAAATCGGGTCAGCCAGGTAGGCGGCGCGGCTGCACACGGCGAACGCGCGGCTCACGAGAATGTTGGCGCCAATCAGGGCGCCGGTGGTGATGATCCCCTGCACCGCCAACACCGCGCCGACGGCGTAGACAAACACCGTGAGCAATTGCCCCACGCCAGCGATGGACGTCTGCAGGCTCGACTGGATGTTCATCCCGTCGCGGCGTGTGCCCAGGCTGGCCTGCTGGATCTCACGCCAGCGCCGCTCCAGCGGCCGGGCCAGGGGCAGCGCCCGCAGCGCCTCGCCGGCGGACAGCAGAAATTGTCCGAGCTGCTGCGCGCGCGAGTTGGCCTTGGCATGCTCGTCTGCCGACACCCGTTGCCCTCGCTCGCCCCGAATGCCCATCCAGAGGGTGATCATGCAACCCAGTGCGGCGATCACGCCGAAGGGCCAGTACAAAAGCGTCGCGGCAACCAGAAAGATAAAGACGAAGGGCAGGTCCAGGATGGAGCCGAGGTTGATGCTGCTGGAAAGTTGCTGCATGACCGCGGGCGCGCCCAAGGCCTCACGCCGCAAGGGAAGCGGGGTCTGTGCCATGGCCTCGTAGCGGCTGGTGCTGAAGGCCCGGTAGACGCGGTCGCTGGCCGACTGGTCCCACTCGTCGGCAATGCCACTGAGCACCCGCTGGCGAACCCGGCGCAGTGTCAACTCAAGGGCAATGGCCACCAGCACGCCAACTGTCAAAGTGACCAGGGTCGGGGTGAGCCCGATGGTCACATAGCGATTGAGCAGGTGAATGCTGTAGAAGGACGACCCCAGAGCCAGCACATTGATGGCCAATGTCGACACCATGAGATCTGCAGCACGGGGGTGGGTCCGCAATTGGCTGATCAACTGCTTCAGCATGGCGGCGTGTTCCTTTGATTCCTCATTCGAAAAAGAGCTCTCACCTGGCGGCCTCGGACATCGGCCAGGGAAAATGAGGCATTACTTATGAATGCTATGTCGCAAGCTCTGCCGAACCCAAAAATTCCCAAATCAAATTGGTAACTATTTGTGTAATAACTACTTATAGTTATTCGGTTCATTTCAATCGGCTCTCCGCCTGAAACCAAGAGAGATGGGCCCGGCGGCCCATCTCTCTATGGAAGCGAAGCGCTTCAGGAGTAAACCGGATCCGGAATCTCCGGCAGCGGGGCGTCCGGGTAGTGCAAACCGGAATTGCCGTCGTCGGTGAGCAGCGTGCCCTCGAAGGTCGAGACCGCCGGGGTATCGAGCGGCTCGCCGCCGACCTCCGTCACCCTCGCCTCGACCATGAAGCGCTCGTTGTTCTCGGGCTTGCGGTCATGGACGGCTTCCAGAACGAAACGCTCCACCGTCTGGTCGGCATTGAAAGACAGGTCGCCCGCGATGTAGCCGTCGCGGTCCATGTAGAAGCCCTCAGGCAGCAGGAAGTCATTGGCGCTCGCGCCGTCTCCCGTCAGATCGTAGGGAACACCGATCCGCACGTGCACGTCCATCGACTCGTCGGTCGGACCGTCCCGCACCACCTCGAAGACAAAGCGCGCGCTGTCCTCGCCCTGAGCGCCGGTCGGCGTGACCAGGAACAGCCCGAAATCGTCGCCCTTGATGACGCCCGCGGCCGTGCTGCCTGCCTTGGCGATCTCGACGTTGCCGCCGGAGTCGACGTTGTGGGCAGACAGCAGCTTCATGGTGAAGCGCTCATCCGCCTCGGGCACCGCGTCCCCCTTGATCTGGACGGGGAGGTAGTAGCGACGCGAGACCGAGTCATAAGTCAGGCTGCCCTCGCCCGACATCGCAGTGAAGTCATCCGAGGTGACCAGGCCACTCAAGGACCATTCCACCACGACTCGATTCAGGCCCGCACTGCCCTCGCCGGTCGAAATCGCATCCACATAAAAGCGCAGCTCGGTGGTGCCAGAGTCGCCCTCGAGCACCACCGCCGTCGCTTGGGACAGGCCAATGAGCAGATCATCGTCACGGGCGGTTGCGGTGGCCTCGCCCGTCACGATGCTGGCGCCCAGCGCGTTGTTGCGTGCGTCGAAGACATCGAAGCTGTCGATCACCACCTTGAACTGTTCGGAGGCGCCGTACACGTCGTCGCCGGCAATGTTGACCGTGATCGTGCTGGTGCCAACGCCATTGCGGAAGTTGATCGAGGTCGTCCCGGAGGGAAGCGCCTCGCCGACGAAGTCGTCCGCGCTCGTCGGGTGCATGCCCACGCCTTCCACGTGCCAGGTCACCGTGCCGCGGGCAGCCGTGGGGGAGCCCTCGGCGCGCAGGCCGAAGCGGAAGGCGGTCTCTCCGCCATCCACGCCCTCGTTGAGAGCGCTGTCGATGGCACGCAGCACCAGACCCACGTCGTCGTTGACCAGTACGGCCTCCAAACTGGTGTCACCCAGAATGTCCGCGTTGCGGGCATTGGCCAGGTTGATGCTGAAGCGCTCGGCGAGCTCAAACACGTTGTCACCCTGGGTGAGCACCGTGACCAGTTTGGTGGTCTCGCCTTCGAGGAAGGTGACCGTTCCGCTGGGCAGGAAGCCGCCGAAGTCGGCTTCGTCAGCCGCGTCCGTGTCGTCATCCGTCGAGACGAACCAGTCCACCGACGAGATGACGCTGCTGTCGCCCCCGCGGGTGATGCGGAAGACAGCCGCGCGGTCGTCCTCCTCGTTGCCCTCGTTGACTGCGGTGACGTCCATGGACAGGGTCAGGATCGGGTCGTCGTTGGGCACCACCTGGGTGACCGACGGCGTCGGCAGGGTGCTGCCAAAGCTCGGGTTGGACAAGGTGACGGTAAAGCCCTCGTCGTACTCGCCGCGGCGGTCCTGCTTGATGCGCACCTCGATCTCGCGCACATCATCATCACCGTCTGCGAAGGTGATCGTGCTGGTGCCAAAGACGCTGTCGGTCAAGTTCGCGTCGGTGACCCTCACACCGTCGATCCACACGCTGTCGATGTCGTCCTGGTTCACGCTATAGCCGCTGGCGGTGCTGACCGTCCAGGACACCGTCGCGGCGCCCAGGGTCGAGCCCACCCGGTTCACGTTGAAGAAGTAGGAGGTGAAGTCGTTCGCGGTGTTGCCGTCGACGTTGGGGTTGCCCTCAAACGGCGCCTCGGCCGCCAAGGTGGCTCCCTGGCCGGCCGTCACGGTGAGCTGGTCGTCGTCGTCATTGAGGGTGATGTCAACGGTGGCACGGGTGCCCAGCACCTCGCCCTGCAAGAAGGAGCCGGTTCCCGACAGGGTCATGCGCACCACGCTGTCAAGTTCCCGGATGCCGTCGGCCACGAACTGGAGGGTCAGGGTCTTCTCGGTCGAGCCTGCATCGAAGGTGGTCCGGCCGCTGAGTGCACTCTGCCCGCCGACGATCACGTCGGCCGCCTGCAAGGCGGTCGCGTCTCCACTCACCAGGCTCAGGGCCCAATTGACATTGGAGGAGCTCGCCAGAGTCGACGCACTGCCGGTGCGGTGCAGCGTGAAGGTCACGAGGGCCAGCGAACCACCGGCGTCGCCCTCGAGCACCTCGGTCTTGTCCACGGCCATCCAGTAGGCCAGGTCGTCATTGAGTAATGTGCCTGTCTGGGCCTTGGCATCCTGGCGCAGGGAACCGCCCTCGCTCGGGCTGGACAGGGTGACCACAAACTGCTCATCGCGTTCATAGGTGCTGTCGTTGCCCACGTTGACGGTAACCGTCTTCTCCACGTAGTACTGACCGTCGTCGCCCTGCACGGGCTGCTCGGTGCCGTCGAAGCTCACACTGCCGGTCAGCGCGCTGCCGAAGTCGTTGCCTGCGCCGGTGAGGCTCACCGGGTCGGTGTCGCCTCCCGTGAGAGTCCAGGTGACCGAGGACGAACCACTGAGGTCACCCTGGCGGACCACCTTGAAGGTGATGAGACCGTCGCCCTCCGAGGCCGAGGTGATCGGACGAATCGAGAAGCCCTCGTCGTCGTTGGTGATCACGCCCGAGGCGGTGGTGCTGCGCTCGGTGCTGGTCCCCACGTCGTAGTCCAGGGTCAGGGTGAAGGGCTCATCACCCTCCCACTGGGTGTCGCCCTGCACCGGCACGTTGATGGTGTAGGTGTCCAGGCCTGCGGGGAACACGAAACTGCCGGAAATCACCCCGTCATTGGCATCCGCATCGCTGATGTCGCGGAAGTCAGCCACCGAGGCAGCCAGGCTACCGGTCGGGAAGGACAGCGTCCACTCGCAAGAGGTCGCCATTTCGATCGAACCCACACGGGTGATGGTGAAGGCGATGGTCGTGCGGCCGTCCGTCTCCACGACAGGGTCATCCCCCTCCTGGGGAACTTCCTGGGCCACGGTCAGTGAGTAGTCGTCGTCACCGATCTTGCCGATTTCGAGCGGACCGTCATTGCCTGTGGCGTTGACGATGGATACGCCAGCCGACGAGTTGCTCAGCTGAATGTGGAAGGTGTCCGTACCCTCCATGACCGCATCGGGAACCATCTTGATCCGGACGGTCTGCGTGCCGTTCGCACTGAAGGAGAGGCTGCCGCGGGTCGGGCCAGTGAAGTCGCTCGCGCTGGCGGTGCCGTCAAGCACCAGCGCCCAGTCCACCGTCGATGCGCCGGAGTAAGGCCCTGCGCGCACCACGTCAAACTCGTAGTAGGAATAGTCGCCTTCTACGAGCGCGCCATCGAGGTCGGTCCCCTCCTTCTGGGTGATCGCCTTGCTGTCGCTCACGAAAATCGCGCCATCGTCGTTCACGATCACGCCCCTGGCGCCTGCGCCTGAGGTCACGAAGGTGTCGTTCTCGGCGCCTGCGCCGAGCGACGTCACCTCGACGGTGAACATCTCGTCGGCTTCGGCCCCGTTGTCGGGGTTCGGGCTGAACGGGACGGTGATGACCTTGCTCAGCTCGCCGGGCTTGAAGGTCACCGTGCCGGTCGGCAGGACGCCGCCCACGAAGTCGTTACCACTCACCAGATAGCGGCCGCCCTGGTCGAGGACCGACCAAGTCACCGTCTGGTCCTGAGGCACAGACACCGAGCGGGTGATGGTGAAGCTAAAGCTACCGCCAGAGTTCTCCGTCACCTTCACGTTGGCCTCGGCCACCGAGAAGATGGTGTCGTCGTTTTGCAGGGTCGCCACGGACTGGCCGGCGTTGAGACCCGAGGTCAAGGCGAAGCTCGCGTTTTGCAGCGCGGCCACTGAATCGTCGATGGGGTCCCCGTCGTCCTTGTCGGCTGAGTCACCAAAGAGCAGTTGGTCAATGCCGTAGACCCGGTTGAACTTGACCCGGAAATTCTCGTCCGACTCGACCCCCGCATCGCCGGAGGCGGCAAACGGAAGGGTCAAGGTGTGTGACTCGACGCCAAAGCCTTCCACCATCGCATGCTCGATCGTGCCGGAGCTCGAGTCCATGTTGAGAGCGCCCCGGGTGGCCCCGGTACCGAAGTCGTTGGCTTGGGTGTCCAGGTTGAACTTGGACCAGTCTGCCTCGGAAGGGTCGTTGAGGTCGCCCACGCGCAGCAGCGTGACCTGCACCTGGGCCACCCCCGAGTCGCCCTCGGTCACGTTGAAGTCGTTGACGATCAGGCCGGTGTCGTCGTTGACGATGACAGCGCTCACTTCCTTGGCCGCCGGATCGACGTAGCCCACCGAGGGGTTGTACAGCTCGATCTTGAAACGCTCGCCGTACTCGACCAACAGGTCAGGGCGGATTTCAACGCGCACGGTGCGGATCTTGTCTGGCGTGGCGTCGGTGATGTTGCCGTCGGCGAAGTAGTTAGTGACCGCCTGAGGGGCGTAGGCAGTTTCATGGTCCCTCCACTGCCAGCCTGAAAAGGCCACCGTTCCCGAGGCGGCCAGGAAATCCGACTCGCTGACTGTGGCCAGGTTGAGTCCGGTACCCACCACACGCCAGCCCACAGAGGACGCGTTCTTGTAGGCACTCGCATCCGTGTCACCCAAGTCCCGGGTGACCTGGAACTCCAAGTAGGTATTGCCGTCGTCGCCCTCTACCACCTTGGCCACATTGCCCACGAATGTGGCGTCGCCATTGCGGCTGTTGGCTGTCCACTCGATGCCGTAGCTCACGTCGTCGTTGCGGATGACGACTTGCGCGGTCATCGTGTCCCAGCCGGCCAGGTTGCGATCTGCGCGGTAGCTGCCGTCCGGCTCGCGATTCCAATCCGGCGTAAACAGCACGTTGGAGCCGTCGACTGACCCCGACCGGACCGGGGCGTTGTCAATGCTGGCCACCGAAAACTTCAGGTCGAAGGTCTCGTTGTCCTCGACCACACGCTCCGGGACGAACAAATTGGGAATGCTGACCTGGAGGTCATTGGTGGTATTGAAGCGGCTGGCCTCGGGCAGCTCCAGCGTGCCCATGAACTTGCCCTCGACCGCATTCCAATAGACCGGGTTGAAGTCGGAGGTGTCGGCGGTGTAGCCGACGCCCAGAACCACTTCCCAGTTCAGCACGATCTTGCCGGTTTGCTGGCCGGCACGGGCGAAGGTCAAGGCCACATCGCCGGTCACACCGCTCACGAAGACCTGGCTGGCGGCGTCACCATAGGCCGGATCCGTGTTGGTGGCCGGATTGAAGGCCGGATCACCATCCAGCTCCCAGAGGTTGGGGGTCCGGTCATAGCTCGTGTAGTCCGTGCCCGTGCATCCGACGAAGTCGTCGCCGACGTCCACGTCGTACCAGTAGCCCGAGCGGAAGATGTTGTGTGGCGCGCGGCCGCCCATTCCGGTCTGGTCCAGCCACAGGCGTACATCATCGTCCACCACCGTGGCGGTGGCGGTGTAGGCGTCCGGGTCGCGGCGGGTGGAGTTCCAGTCGGCCAGGTCCCGGGTCAGCGCGTCGTTGGCGAAGCCGATATCCGCCTTGTCCTGCAGGTTCTCGCCCGCATTGATGTCCCACTCGGTCACCCCCACGGAGTCCGGCAGATGTTCGGTATCGAACAGGGTGACCGTGACATCACGGTTGCTCTCGATGATGTTGTCGTCGGGAATCCGGATCACCACCGTCGCGGTTGTCTCACCCTCGGCAAAGTTCACCGAGCCACGCCAAAGCGCAGAGTGCTGGGGCGCGTACACCGAATTGCCTGTGGAGCCCTCCGCCTGCATGTAGACAAAGGTGTTGGAGCCTTGGTTGTCCTGACCCAACAGGATCTCAAAGAAGGCCTGGCTGGCGGTCGCATCCGCGCTACTGCGGGTGAAGGTGAGCACCAGACGCCGGTCGTTGTCGGTGTTGTCGTTGGTGTAGTCGTTGTCGCCGTTGGTGAGCCAGTCGCTCGAGGTGCCCTCGTAGAGGGCTTTGTCCACATTGCCGGCGTCGTCCAGACCATTTGCGAGCGCATTGCCCTTGGCATTGACCAGGCTGGACAAGCCCGCCTTGTTTGCTACCCAGGACAGGTCGACACGCACCGTGGTGCCGTCGTTGTCGCCGATCAGGAAGTCGGCCTGGCCGCGCAGCGCGCTCACCCCCGGGTTGCCCTCGTTGCCGGGCAGAGCCTGCGGGTGGGTCAGTTGGACGGTAAAACTCTCCGCGTCTTCGGCCAACAGGTCATTGGCCACCGCGATGGTGACAACCTTCTCTTTCTCACCAGCCGCGAAGGTCACGGTCTTGCCCTTGGACAGCAGCACGTCCCCGTCCGGGGCATTCCAGAGCAAGCCATAGGCGCCGTCGTACGCGGCGTCTGTCGCATCGCCCTGGTACAGCAGGAAGTCGGCCGTCTCGGCCCTGTGCGCGCCGGCCGCCTGGGTCGGGTCGGTGGTCTCGATGAAACCGCCCGCCCCGTCGATGCCGTTGACACGCACCACCCAGTCCACCGAGGCCGCCGCGCGGTAGTCCCCCTCACGGTGGATGATGAACTGGTGCAGGGTGTAGCCGGTGGGAGCCGTCAGCCCCGCGGGCAGCCCCTCGAGCGCCAAGCCACGGTAGCTGGACTGCTGGAGTGCATCGTCGCCCTCGACGCGGCTGTTCTGGCCCTCGTTCATCACCAGCCCCTGGATGACGAAGAGCTGGTCATCGTTGGCAATGGTGGCATAGCCAGCGCTGCCGGCTTGACCGAAGGCGTAAGAGCGCTGCGGATTGGGGTCGTAGGTGGTACCTGCCGGCGTCGAGGTCAGGACCACGCGGAAGTCCTCGCGCTCCTCGCCCACGTTGTCGGTACGCACGCGCACCGTCACCCAGGCTTCCTTCTGACCGTCGGCGAAGGTCACCGAACCCTGAGGCAAGCCATTGGTGCCAGCGGTCTGGCCACCCAGCAAAATGAAATCATCCGACTGGGTGACATCGATGCTGTTTTGGCCGTAATAGCCGCTCACGTAATTGCTCCAGCCCCGGCCATCCATCAGCGTGGACACATCGGACTGAACCGCCCACTGGATCGTCATCGGGCCGGCGCTGGCCAGCTCGCGCACCACCAGGAACTGCCGGTCTTCCCACTGGCCGTCCGCAGTGCTCACATTGACGGTGGCGGTCTGCGAAGGGCTGCCGTTGTTGAAGTCGCCGCCGACGGCCACGACCTGCACACTGGCGGTGCCATCGCCTTCGTCGACCACCGTCTCGCGGACCACCAGGATCGGGTCCACATGGGTAACCTCGGACGAGAAGCCGAAGCCATCGACCAATGCCGTGCGCTCGGCCGTGCTCAAAGTGCTGAAGTCCTGGATGGCAGAACGCATCAGGATCTGTCGGGTGCCCGCAGGCACATCGATCACATACGAGAAGGCGCCAGTCGCCACGCCGCCAGACAGCACCTCACTGCCCTTCATCGGCCGGAAGGCCAGGCTGGAGTTATGTGTGGTGAGCAGGTTCGCCTGGCTGGTGCCGTCGTAGTAGTCGTCGCCGAGCAGGACGATTTCCCACTGGCCCCGGCTGGTGACCGTGACCTGGAAAGGCTGGGCCGCGCCCTCGTCACAGGCGTAGGTATAGGAGAAATAGTCGTTGTAGTCGACGCGTACAGCGCCGTTGTTCTGGCCATCCTGTGCGCCGGAGCGGTTGTTGACGTCCAGGGACTGCACCAGGTAGTGCTGCACCATCTGCCGGTCGTAGACCGTGCTGAAAGCTCGGGTGATCACCGGGCTGTCGTCGTCCACGATCCGCGCCGAGCCGCTGGCCTCGGGCACCGAGAAGCTGTCGCCGCCCGTTTCGGCGGTGACAGCCAAGGTGACCTTTTCGCTGGTCTCGTCAATGTTGTCGTTGACCAGGGGCAGGCGAACCAGAATCTGGTCAGCGCCCTCGCCCACGGTGATCGTGTCCGAGCTCGTCTTCGAACCGCCGCTGAAGGTGCCGCGTTGCTCCAGTGTGAGCGCATCGCCCAGGAAACCTTCGATCAGGGCGTAGGACGGCGCGACGAAGGCGATCTGGTTGAAATCGAGCTGGACACTCGGGTCCACCAACGGCTCGAGACGGGGGCGAAAGCCCTCCTCCGACTCCATGTCCATCCCCAAAGAAATCGCGATTGCACTCAGCCCGCAACCGGACTGGCAGTTGACCACGCCAAAGCCCGAAGTCCCGAACGGCCCGAAGCGCTCCCCGGGACCGGTGCCAAAGCCCTTGACCACGAGCGACTCAGTGCTGAAAGTGAAACTTTCTCTCGCATCGGCGCCCTCCCAGCCCTGGGCGTGGAAGCCTGCGCGTTCAATGAGGATGCGGTCGTCTTCACCGAAGCCATCGAGCTTCAACGGCGTGCCGGGCACGCCCTTGAAGCGGATCTCGACGGTGTTCAGATCCAGATTGATGGTCGGCTCGCCGGTGCCGGGGTCGAAGGCGTAGGCGAACTCGTTCTCGTCGATGGCGCCATTGGCGTTTGTGTCGAGGAAAGCGCCGCTCGCGTCCACCACCACATGGATGGTGGAGGTGACGAAGCTGACCATATTGCCCGGGTGGACAGCGCGCGTGTTGTCGCCGAAGTCGCCCAACTTGAAATGGGCGCCACCCGAGCTGTTACGGGTTTCCAGCCACAAGGAGTTGGTGTCGTTGGCGGGGCCGCTGCTGCACGAGCAGTGGTCCATTTCAGCCTTGACCGTGATACCCGAGCCGCTGCCGTTGCTCACGCACGCGGCATTGGTGGCGTACGCATCCGAATCGCAAGACCACTGGTCCGAGCAACTGCTGTATGCCGACGCTCCGCGCAGGCCGGCCAGGCCCAGGCTGGTGCGGTCGATCTCGATGCGGTCATCCTCGCCGAAGCCGGAGAGGTCCAGAACCTGGGCCGGAATATCGAGGAAGCGGATGACCGTGCGGTCGTCGCCCAGATCGATGACGGCATTGCTCTGACCCTCGCTCACCGAGAAGTCGAAGGCCTGGTTGGCATCCGTCATCTCCGAGACGTCCAGCACGCCGTCCTGGTCGAGGTCGACCCAGCCGCCGTCATGGTTGACGAGCACCTGGGTGAAGTCGCTGCGGACAAAGCTCACGCGGGCCAGGAGGCTGCCGCCAAGGTCCGCGACGTGGTTCGCGTCACCCGTTTCACAGTAGAAAGCAGAGCCGCCCTGGTGATCGCGCCGACGGAACTGGCCCAGGACTGCCAGGGAGTAGTAACCCCCGTCGTTGGTAAACATATTCAGCTGCGTTCTGGCACGCGTGGACTCGACGTCCCTCCCCTCCTGAGTGCAGGCGTAATGCCTGGCGTACTTTGTGTAGTGGGCTTCCAACTGCAAGTCGGAGCCCAGCCTCTGCCGGCTGTACTGGTCGCGCCAAATCCTGGACCCTTCGTTGCTACCGTCGTCCCAACTCTGGCTATTCCCGTAAGAATTGGCGCGTAGGTTTTCCACCCTACCGTTGGAGGGCACCCGATACCCATGGTCAGCCAGGGCCGACAGGTCGAATTCAATCCGGTCGTCGTGGCCGAACCCGCGCAGGTCGAGAAGGTCGTCCGGAAAGTCGTTGAACTTGACCACCACGGTCTGGTGGTCCATGTCCAGGCCGTTCTCGGCGTTGGCACGGTTGCTTTCGGCGGCCTCGTTCCTGTCGAGGTTACCGTCGGCATCGAGGTCGAAGTAGACGCCTGAATACTCGACCACCAAATGGACCAACGGGTCGCGCACCAGGGAAATCAGCGAAATCAGCGTGCCCTGACCATCGATCAGGCGGTTGTCGGCATTGAGGACCGCGAAGTCATCGCAGAAGTAGGTTGCGCCGTCGCTTCGAGACAGTGACAAGTTGAGGCCGGCGGCAGGCCCTTGTTGGTGGTAGTCGCTATAACCGGCGGAGCGTGCGTCGCGCCATGCCCGAATGCTGAACCATTGGCCGGTGGTGCCGTTGGCGCAGTGAGAGCCGCTGAAGTCCGAATAGAAGCAATTCGAGTTGTCACTGCCAATATCCTGGCTCGTGTAGTTGAGATAGCCCTCCATGGACCAGCCGTTGCGCGCCATGGCGTTGACATTGATCTCGATCCGGTCGTCGAGACCAAAGCCGGAGAGGTTGAGCGCCACCACGGTATCGCTGGGGTCGCTGCCCTCCTCACCATCCACGCGGCCGAACAGGTCGTTCATCCGCAGGGTGACCCGGTTGGCGGCGAGGTCGATCAGGGCCAAGCCCTCACTGTCAAAAGCCCGGTTGGCGACGCTGATCTCGTTGGCGTCGAGCACACCGTCCTTGTCCAGGTCGATGAAGGCGCCCGCCTGCTGGATGCCGGTGTTGGCGTCGACGTACTGGTCGATGATGACGGAGATATCCCGCGCGGCCGGAGCATCCGGCTGGACGTTCACGAAACTCACTCGGCTGAGCAGTGCACCCTTGCCGACGATTGGGCTGGCAAGCACCTCCCCGTCCGTGCCTTTGCCGAAAGTCGCCAGCACTCCAAATTCGTCTTCCGTGAACACGCCGATGGTGTTGGCTTCAACGGTACTGTAGCGACCCAGCACAGCGGCCCCGACATTGAAGCTGAAGGGGTCCCCTTGGCTGCTTCGGACGGATATCCCACGAGATGTCTCGAGGTCGGCGCAACCAGCGCAGTCGTACCAGCCCTCGCTGGTTCGCTGTTCGTCCACGATCTCGCCCGTTCCGACGTTCCAGCCATTGGCCTTGAACGCCGCCACATCGAGTTCGATGCGGTCGTCATAGCCAAAGCCCTGAAGGTTCAGCGGTGTATCGGGCGTATCCGCGAAGCGCAGAACCACCGGTGCAAATCGGATGCCGATCAGGTCCTGGCCTTCGGCATCAAAGGCCAGCGTCGTTTCCGCTTCCTGGTGCACGCCGTCGGCGTTGTCGTCCACATACGCGCCTTCGCTGTCGACCACCACATGGATCGTGGGGTTCTGGACAAAGCTCACCCGGTCAAACAGGGCGTGGGTGCCGTCGATGATGGGGTTGAGCCTGCGGGAAGAGCCGAACTCGGCCATACGCACAGTTCGGCTGGTGCAGTCGCGGGGGCTGCCATCCGTATTGCACCCCTGAAACTCGAGGTAGGCCATTTCGCAGTCGGCGACCGAAGGGCGACTGGCATACAGGGTCCAGCTGTAGTTCTGCCCCCAGACCGTACGCCCCTCCTGCGACAACTCGCTGCTGGCGGCGTCGCAATCCAAGTGGGATGCCGTGTCGCCGCCGAATTCCCGGGTGCGCTCGTAGCCGTCGAAACCCATCAACCAGCCGTTGCGGGCCATCTCGTCGGTGTTGAGCTCGATGCGGTCGTCGGCGCCAAAGCCCACGAAGTCGAGGGGTGCATCGGGGAGGTCATTGAAGCGGATGGTGACCCGGTTGGTCGCCAGGTCCACCAGATCGTTGCCCCGGCTGCTAAAGGCCAGGTTGGCGCTCACCGCCTCAGAGGCGTCAAGCACGCCGTCGCGGTCGGTGTCGATGTAGGCCCCCACCACGTCGGTGTTGGGGTTGTGGTCGACGATCACCCGAATGTCATGGGGGATGGGCTCGGGCAGAGGCGTCACCACCTCGGCATCAAAGATAAAGGTAAGTTCCGCCCGGGTTTGGCCGGCGGCAAATTGCACCACGCCGCTGATCGCGGCAGAGCCTTCAAGCAGGTGCTCGGCGGTCAGCGTCTCGGGGAAGTTGGCGGTGTAGGAGACTGCGTCCGCCCCCAGGCCGGCGGGCCGGGTGACCACCATGGTCACGGTGCGCACGTTTTGGTCGTCGGTCTGGTCGGTCAACACCTCAAAAGCGGGGCGATAGACCTCGGGCTCCAGTGCGTCGACCGCAGAGATGCCGGTGTTCACCTCGCAGAGGGCCGCCGTCGCGGCGAGCTCAATGTCGGCATCGACACGGCTGTTACCCGCCGCAACCGTCACATCCTGCAGCAATTGCAGGGCGGAAAAGACACTGTCGTCCTGCGGTGCCAGCACGTCGGCGGCGTCGAGGCCGTCGACGCTCCAGGACAGGACGCCGAAGCCGTCCCACTCGATGTCGACCTTGACGAACTGCGCCTGGGGCGCGTCGCTCAGGCGGGCGGCAAACTGGGCAAAGTAGGCAAGCACGTCATCGACGTTCGAGCCCTCTTCGTTGAAGGCCTGGTCCCACCAGGCCAAGAATTCCTCGCGCAGGGCCAGGGCCTCGTCGGATTCGTCGTCCAGGGACAGCACGCCGCCAATGGCGCCCGTCATCTCGCCACCGCTGCCGTCAATGCGAACGCCAAGGGCGTCCGGGTCAAGCGTCACATCGGCGCGGACCGGAATCCAGACCGTGTAGGACTCGGTATTGTCCTGGCCACCATCGCTCTGGTAATTGACGAATGAGACTTGCTCAAATGCGCCAGCGACATCACGGTGCCACTGACCCTCGATGTCCGTGTTGCTATCAAAGCGGACAATTCGGGTGCAGCTACAGTCGCCGTCGGAGGTCTCCGCGACCACCCACACGCGGTTGTCGTGTGTGTTGGTGTCCCAATAATCGGACCGAAGGTTCACGGCGACGCACGAATCGAAACCCGTCAGGCGCTGTTCCCAGGTGCTCGAGCCCGTCCGGCCGCCAGACCGGCTCCAATCATCTTTGGTCTGGATGCTGCCCAAGCGGTAGGCACGGTTGCCGAACCATTCATCCCATTCGGGATGGGACCGCATCGCGGCCATATCGATGCGGATCCGGTCATCTGCGCCGAAGCCGTCCAGGTTCAAATCCTCGCCCGGAAGGCTCATGAAGGTGATGGTGTAGCTGCCGTCCGCGATGTCGAACAGCGGTTCATCTTCTTCAAAGTCGTAGGCATCTGCCTCCACCGCGTCGCGCAGGCCATTTCCGTTGCCGTCGAACCAGGCGTCGCAACAACCGCCGACGACGATGTTGTAAAGATCGGAGGCGCCTCCGCGACTCTTGCCGTAGGAGACCTCGCCCACGCGGTAGCCCGCGTCTTGCTTCAAGTCGCCAAAGTCCAGCCAGTTGTCCCAGCCAGAGCCGAAGGTGTTGTCGAGTTCGTAGACCAGGGTGGCGTGATCAGCCAACAGGCTGCTGCCGTCACGGACATAGTCGAATTGGTAGACCGGCGCGTTGGTCTGCCAGCTCAAACCGCCGTCGGTACTGTATTCAAAATAGCGGCTGTAGTCGCCTTCGCCATCTTCGTCGTTGGTCTGCGCAGCGGTGTCGCCGGATTGGTTGAACTCGAAGGTAAAGCGGGTGTCCTGCGTCAGGGCCTGGCCCAGGTCCACCCGGAAGTCTGCGCTGGCGTCAACGCCCTCGATACCCGTGTTGCCAAACACCTTGAGCCAATGGCCTTGCACGGACGAGTCGTTGTCCGCCAGGGTGATAGTGCTCTGGCTGTCGCCGATCGAGCCGCGCTGGGCGCCCGAGAGGAACAGGCCGAGGGCTTCGGAGGTCTCGTAGGTGCTGTCGTTGGTGATGGCCACTTGCACCGTCTGCGTGCGGGCGGCCTCGCTGAAGGTGAGCGACCGCGAGGTGGCGGCGTAGTCGCTGCCCGCCGCAGCGGTGCCCAACGAACCTTCGAAGGTGTTGTTGGGGTCAGTGGGATTGCCGCTGTAGTTGTAGTCGACATTCCACCATGTGTCGTAGGGATAGTTGTCGAAGGCGCGGTACGTCTGCGACATCGAGGCCTGGATGCTGTCCGATGGGACGTACTGGCTGACGATCTCGTTGCTCACCCAGACTTTGGCTTCGTCGCGGAAGATGTTGAAGCGCGCCAGCGCCTTGCTGTCATTGATCGGGCTGTTCACCACCGTGGTGTCGCCGGTGCTGCTGGTGAACTCGTCGATGAGCGGGCTGTTGGCCGTGGTGTACAGCACGAAGCCGATGTTGTCCTCGACAGTGTCATCGCCTTCCGGGCGGAAGATGATGGTCTTGGAACCCGTCTCGCCGGCCGCCCAAAAAATGGTGCCGGTCACCGCGCCAGCGGTCACCACCAGGCTGGAAGCAACGCTGATGTCGGCACCGGTTGCGATGTCGTACTCGCCGTTGGCGCCAATGCCCGGCATGCCGTTGACCACCACCGCGCCGTTCGAGTCCATGAGCTCGTTGGTGCCCAGGTCGATCTGCCAGCTGAAGGAGACCGCCTGGCGCGGGTCGCCCTGGCGCTCGAAGGTGATCGAATGCTCGATGTAACGCTGCACACCGTCCAGCGCCGGGTTCACGTCGCCGACCCGGCCCGCCTCGGTGCTCGGGCCGGTGCCTTCGGGCAGGTTGGTGCGCACGTTGGTGATCTGGATCTGCACATCGTCGTTGACGATGATGGCCTGCGCCTCCGGCCGCCCCACCACAGCGGTGCCGGGCGAAGTCACGAGCACCTGCCCATAGCTGGCGGGTTGCCAGCTTCCGTTGTGCAGTTCGACGGTGAAGGTCTCGTCGCCCTCCAACTGCTGAGGGGTCGTCGGGTAGGTGTAGGGCCACCAGACCTGGGTGAAGTCGTCCGGTACAACATCTACCGTGATGGACTTGGTGGTCTCGCCGAAGGCAAAGACCACCTCTCCGGTGGGCATGCCGTAGTTGACGCTGGGCGCGAGCGGATAGAAGTCGAAGATATTGATGTCTTCGCGATCGAGGTCCCAGTAGACCGTCGAGGTCTGGTCGGTGTAGCCGGTGCGCGTCAGGCTGAAGGTGAAGCTGGTCGTGGCGGGCGTGCCAGAGATATTGCCGTTGCCCTCGTCATGCGTCACGGGCGCGCCGCCGTTGACCATGTAGTTGCTGGTGAACTGCACCGTGGCATCGTCGTTCTTGATGACGGTCTGGGCGCTCTGGCTGCCACCCGTCAGGGAGGTACCGGCACTGGGCGTGCCCAGCACCACCTGCACCGTCTCATTGCCTTCTTCCAGCCAGTCGCGGACGACACGCAGCGTGATGGTCTGGGTCTGCGCCTCGTCGCTGTTCTCCCCATCATCCAGCAGCGCCGGAAACTCCACCCACCCCTGCACCGTGTGGGTGGCGGCGTCGTACCAGCCTGAGGCCGTCTCGGTCGTCGGCAGGTCCCAAAAATCCGCCGCATTGAGGCTGTTGGCGGTGAGGGCGACCGACCAGGGCACGGTCGAGACCTGTTTGACGTTGTCTCCGCGGTCGACCTCGAATCTCAGTTCGAGGTATTCGTCGGTGCCATTGAGCCGGTTGGTCGCGGTCGACGTGGTCGCGACCGAATCCAGGTTGGCGTCATTGCCCTCCCAGACGGCGCCACTGGTCAGGTTGATGGTGGTCGCCCGGATGCTGACCTGCGCGTCCTCGTCAATGATGGTGACGCTGTCGCGAACGGTGCGGCTGGCCAGATCGGTGATCGGGCTGCTAAAGACGGCGTCGTTGTAGAGCGTGAGAGTCGCCTCGACATCGACGTTTACGAGCGAATCCTGGCGCAGCTCGAGGCGCACCAGCGTCGAAGGGTTGAGGTCGTCGTAGGTGAAGCTGCCGGTGAGGGCCGTGCCATCGACGAAGTCTGCGGCGGTGGCGCCAGAGACTTTCCAGTGCTTGGTGCCAGCGACACCAATACCCGACAGATCAAACTCGACATAACGCTTTGCACTGGGGTCATTGCCCTCATCCACCTCCCGGTGGAAGAGCCCGACGCCGTCATCGACCTTGGTGCCACGGGACACAACGCTGAAGCCCGAGTCGTCGGCCTTGAGGTAGACCCTGTCTTCGGTGATCGGGTCGAACTCCACGTTGGCGTCGCTGCTTGTCAACCGCAGGGCCATGCCCTCGCTGGGTTCCACCGACTGGTCACCCGAGAGGGTGATCACAATCGGCGCGCTGGCGGTGGTCGCGCCCTCGGCAAAGGTGACGCGGCCCGAGGGCAGGCCGTCATTGCCGATCCGGTCCTGGCCGATGCCAAAGTCTTCGGCGTCCACCACAAAGGTGCCGCTGGGCAGGACACGCCAGCTCAGCTCGATCGCGCGCAGGGAGCTATCGCCGTCGCGGCTCAGGGTGTAGGTGACGGTGTTGTGCGGATCGCCAGGGCTGTCTGCGCTCCATCCCTCCAGCCGCTCGTAGCGCTGGGTCACCGCGTTGAATACCGTGTCGGTCGGATTGCCGCTGCCCGGAGCGGCCACGGTCTGCACCGTGGTGTAGATGCGGATGTCGTCGTTGGTGAGCAGCGTGGTGGCGCTGCCCTTGCCGCTGGCGATGGTGACGTTGTGGCCAGCCGCCACGCCGCTGATGGTGCCAAGTGCCACCTGCAGCTTCTCACCGGTCTCGAGCAGGTTGTCACCCGCAATGGTGTAGGCGACATCCACCGTCTGCTTGTCGCCGCGCAGGGTGTAGGTTTCGGTGCGCCCGTCCGCAAAGGTCAGCGTGACGGCTTCTTGATCGCCCGCCGGCAAGGTGACGGAGGGCGGGCCGGTGGCCGAGGTGGTGCCGGTGACATTGAGAGCCACGGTGATGGCCTGCGACAGGTCGCCGCTGCGGGTGACCTTGAAGGTGATGCTTCGGGTCTGGCCTTCCGAGCCTTCGGACATCGAGGCGGCGTAGGCCTCGATCGAGACAATGGCGTCGTTGTCGATCACCGCGCCCTGAATGCCATTGGCCCCCGAAACGTCGGCCTGGTAGCCATTGGGGTTGTTGGTGACCACCAGCTCGAAGGCCTCGTTGGCCTCGACCGCGGCATCGCCAGCGACGATCACGGTGATCGTCCGGGTCGCGCCCACGCCGTCGGTAGAAGACCAGCTCAGGTCGCCCTCCTGGACGCTGGTGATCTCCTCGTCGCTCAGCCGGGTCGCCAGGGTGCGGGGGTTGGCGCCATCGGGGTCGAGGACGATGCGGCTGCCCTGAACCACCCAGTGAATGTCGGTGTCTTGTTCAATGGCGCCCGAACGGGTCAGGGTGTAGGTAAAGGTGGTGCTCTGGCCGACGTCGTCCTCGGCCTGCGTCAGGCGGTCCAGGGTCGCGGTGACGCGCAGGTCGTCGTTGGTCAGCTGGCCGCTCGCGCTGGTGTTGCTGCTGGCCAGTGTGCTGCCATTGGCCGCCAGGTCTGTGCTGGCGAGCGCGAGGGTGAAGCTCTCGCTTTCCTCAAGCACGATGTCCGGATTGACACGGATGCGGATTTCGGCCGTGTCGCTGCCGCTGGCGAATGTGGCCGTGCCGCCCACGGCGGTAGGGATGCCGAAGCTGTCCCGGTCGGCGTAGGCGAAGCCCCTGCTGTCAAGGAAGTCGCTCGGGCTGGCCGGGTTGGCACCACTGCCCAGGTTCAGGCTCCAGTTAACCGCGGTTTCCTTGTCGACAAAGCCGGTGCGCGTGAGGGTGTAAACCAGTTCCTGGCCCAGGTGACCAGCGCCGTCTTCGAGTACCACCTGGCTGAGGTTCGAAGCGGCGGGGTCGAAGCTCACCACGTCGTCGTCGTTGCCGAGGGTGACCAAAGTGGTCAGCAGCGCCGGATCGGCCGACAGCATGTGCTGGTTCGCGTTGGTGCCGGTCAGGTTGACCACGAAGCTGTCGTCGCCCTCCACCAGGTTGTCGGCGGTGAGCGTGATCTGGATCTTGGCGGTGGTTTCCCCCGCCTGGAACAGACCGGCCCCTCTGGGGAGACGGTTACCAGAGAAGTCGGCCGTGGTCGCCAGGCTCTCGGCACTGCTGGGCAGGGCCACCTCCCACTGGAAGCTGGCGCTGGGCAGTCGGGCCCCGGCCGTCTCGCGTTGCACAAGCACCTCGAGGATCCGGGTGCCGCCCTGGCCCTCCAGTTCGGTCTGGCTGCCCTGGACCATGAAGATGACAGCATCATCATTGACGACGCGGCCCGTGGCCACGCGGTTGGCCTCCAACAGTTGTGCGCCTCCAGTGACGGAGTCGAGCACGATGCGGAACTTCTCGCTGTTTTCCAGCCGGTTGTCGCCATTGACCGGAATGTCGATGGTGACGGCCGTCTGGCCAGACACCATCTCGACATACCCACTGGGCAGTCCCTCGAAAAAATCGTCCAGTGCTGCGCGGTCTTCTGCGGGAATGCCGCTGCCAATCAGCTCCACGTGCCAGTTCACTGTCACGTTGGAGCGGGCAAAGCCGGTGCGGGTGACGGTAGCCTGCACAGAGCCCTGGGCATCTGCCGCACCTTCGTCGCCGTTGAAGGTCATGTCGGCGCTGGCAAAGCCCACCAAGGCATCGTCGTTGACGATGACGCCCAGCGCGCGGTCGACCGCCACGCCACCCAGACTGGCCGAAGTCGCGTCCAGCTCGATCTGGACGTAGAAGCGCTGGTTGGCCTCGACCTCGTTGTCCCAGGAAGGGAGCACGCTGATGAGGGCGCTCTCCAGATCGCCCTCTGCGATGGTGACGCTGCCACTGGGATAGGTGCCGCCAAAGTCGGAGCGCTCGGCGTTGATCACCGAGTCCGCGGCGTTGGTGGTGTAGGGAATGACCTTCCAGTTCACCTTGACGTCGCCTAACGCCTCGTCAGACAGGGTCACCCTGAACTGGTGAGCGTTGTCCGTAGCCTCGCTGGAGCCCTCGAGCAGGCTGGACTGGACCGCGACCACGCTCACGCTCACCCCGTTGGGGATGATGGTGCCGCGTGCAGCGGACGTGCCCAGGAGCACGTCGTCACCGACGCGGTCGGTCAACTTGACCTCGAAGCCGCGCGCGCCGTCCACGATCATGCCCGGCAGGGCCTTGAAGGTGATGGTCTGGGTGTCGCTCTCCACGGAGCTGTCACTCTGCGCTGCGAACGAAATGACGCGAGCGCCATCGGCAGGCATGCGGAAGTCTTCCGTGCGAGCCGGGTTCTCGCCCACGCCGTAAAGGTCCCAGGTGACACTGTGGGCAAAGCCCAGGGCGCCCGTGCGGGTGATGGTGGCGGTGTAAGTGGCCAGGCCGGCGTCATCCAAGCCAAGGGCCTCGATACTGGTGACGCTGATGTCCACGTCGTTGGACATCACCAGGCCCTCGATGACCGAGCCTGCGATCTGCACCTTCGGGTCTTCACAGGTGATGGCCAGGTAATAGCGCTGGTCGCCGTTGACCAGTTCGTCGTTCTGGGTCCTGACCCGGATGATCTTCTCGGTCTCGCCCGGGTAGAAGTCCACGCTGCCGGAGCGGTTGCCCGCAGATGGCAGGCTGGTGTCGCCCAGGCTCTTGGGCACCAGGGTCCAGTCAATGACCAGGGGCCCGCCGTTGGGGCCCGTGTAGTCCAGGCCGGTGGCGCGGCGAACCACGAAGACAATCTCGTTGCCCTCGAACACCACGTTGGCGGTGCCATCGGCTTCTAGGTCAATGCCAACCGTGGGGTCGTCATTGATGATGGTCATCGTCTCGCTGGCCTTGGTCGGGTCGATGCGCGAGAGTGGCGCAGCCGTCGTGGTACCTGTGAGCTTGACGGTCAGCAGCTCAGACGGTTCGATGGTCGGGTCCTTGCGGACATAAACCACCAAGGGCTTCTCGGTTTCGCCTGCTGCAAAGTCGACCGTGCCGCGGGTTTCACGGATGTCGGCCGCGTTGACCGTGCCGTCGGCGAAGGAGACTTCCCAGGACACGCTGTCGCTGTCCAGGGCGGCGCCTTCCATCCTGGGATCGCGTTTGATGGTGAAGACAACCGAGGTCCAGTTGTTCCTGTTTTCGTTACCGCCTGTGACCGGATTGCCTTCAAAGGCGCCGACGTTGGCGGTGTCGAGCGAGTAGGTCCAGCCGTCGTCGTCGAGCAGCTCGATGCCGGTGCGTGTGGGCCGGTCGGGATCCGGCTGGGCCGGTTGGTACTTGAGCTGGAGGGCAAGGGTGGTGTCTGCGTCCCAGCGAGCGTCCTGCTTCAGATAGACGTGAACATAGGCCACCTCCTGGCCCACCTCAAATCTGACACCGGAGGAGAGCGAGCCCCAGGCCAGATCGGACGACGCAATGCCCTGCAGGGTGTAGCTGGCGACCTTGGCCAGGGTGGTGTCCTCGCGATACACCGTGAAGATGAGCTCACGGGCCGCACCCGAGGCGGCCGAGCTACCCTCAATGAGCGTCGGGTTGCCGTTGTCGTCGAGGATCGGGTCGCCCTCGTCATCGAGCGCCAACCGCGGGTCTTCACCGGTGTCCTCGATCAGCACCGCAATGCCATCGCCGTTCAGGGCGTAGCGCCCGCTGGTGATCGTGACCTTCGGGTCGAGCCAGACCGGGCTGTCGTCGTCGACGATGACGACCTCGATCTGCTGCTGGCCACCAGGCATCCGGACAAAGGTGCCGTCAAAGAGGGTGACCGCGAGCTGCTCGTCGTCTTCCGGCGCGGCGTCCTGCGCGACCTTCAGGGTCAGGGTCTGCGTCTTTTGCCCGCCAGCGAATTGCGCGAAGCCGCGGAGCACGCCGTCGGCAGACTCGGTGAGGGTGATGGCTACGCCAGCGGCGTCCACGATGCCCTGCAGATCGTTCGCGGAAATGCCGCGAATTTCAAAGGGAAGCGAGTCCGGCATCATCGGATTGACCCGGGTGATGACCAGCGGAATCAGGGTGGCGCCTAGCGAAGAGGTGCCCTCGTAGAACTCTTTCGGGCCCAGCGGCCCAGCGCCCTCGGCTTCGGTATTGCCCAAGACGAAGGTCGCGCTGCCGAAGGGATTGGGGGCCTCTGGCGGGGCCGGCGGGGCCAGCGGGGCCGATTGCTCGCGCGCCTGTGCGTTGGCGATCGGCAGCACGTTGGAGCCGACCTCGGCCGTGGTGGGCCGCACGAAGGAGGTGCTGTTCTTGGTGTTCGAGGCGTCGGTCGATCCGGGGACGGCAGCCTCCGACAAGAGCGAACCCGTCGCGCTCACCTTCTGCTCGACAAAGGGGGTGATGAAGCTCGCGTTCACCACCGGGGCGCCCGTACCCAGGCTGCTGGTGGCCGGCATCCGGCTCACCGTGTTGCCGGAGGCGGACCCAGGCATGCCGCCCGACCCGCCATCGGCCGGGCCCGAGGCCATGGACGAGGGCCCGGGCGCGGGTGCAGACCCGGGTGCAGGCAAGGTGCCGGACGCAGCTTGCGCTGCCGCGTTGCCGGGCGCCTGGGTCGGGGGCGTGGCGGGCGGGGTGGCCGGCACGGCACCGCCAGCACTGGCCTGGGTTTCCGTGCTTCCTGAGACCACGGGCACCGCACCGCTGCCCAGGGCCGCCACGATGGACGCGCCCATGGTCGGCGCGTTGGCGTCGGCATTGGTAGCGGACGCCGAAGGATTGGCCGGCACAGAGACGGGCGACTGCGCGCCGATCTGCGTCGGGTTGGTGACCGACTGCACGCTGCCCGCCGCGAGCTGGTCGAGGATCTGGTCGCCAAAGCTGCGGTCAGGGCCTCTCGGAGCGGGCGTTGCCGGCGCGTTGTCCGACTCCAGCGCAGGCCGGGCGGGTGCCGCGTCGCCAGTGTCGCGAAGTCCCGGGAGGGTGACGCCAGCGGGAGGCGTTCTCCCATCGTTCAGGACGCCCCCACCGGCCTGCGCCAGCAGGTGATCGCCGGCATGCGGCATGGCCCGCAGTTGCTGCATCAGCAGCTGAATGCGCGTCTCGGACAAGGCCGCCCAGCCACCCGCCTCGAGGGTGCTGGCCAGTTCCAGATTCTGTTCACCCCCCTCAGCGCGCAGCAGGGAGACCAGTTGGTCCAGCAGCTGCATCGACTGCTCCGAGAGTCCCGACGCGCCGGCGCCCTGGGGCTCGACGCTGAAGCGCTCGGTCGTTGGGAGGGCGGGTTTCTTTTCCATATTCTTCGGCTCCGCTGGTCTACTCACGACCAGACTCGACGGGATGCTTTGCTCGCACGCGAGGCGTTACGGCGTGTGGGGCGGGCATCGACAAGGCTCGACTCAGGCTTAAATCTTGGGGAGCACGGACTGCACGGGCTGGAGGTCGAAGCTGCCGAGGTCCAGCCGTCCCACCGCCTGCATCAGGGTGATCGCCGCAATGCCGGCGTCGGCTTCGGTCGACATCAGGTCACTCAGGGCGTTGATCAGACTCAGCTCGGCGCTCAGCACTTCCAGCAGGGACCGGCGGCCCATCTGCCGCTCGGCGACCGCCATCTCGTAGTACTTGGCGGAGATGCGCACCAGGTTGGCGAGGGTCTGGCGGTTTTCCGCCGCCACCTGCACGTTGCGCCAAGCGATGGTGACCTGCTCCTCCACCAGCTGGCGGGTCTCGACCTCGCGGGCCACGCTGGCCGCATAGTCGCGGCTGACCGTGTCGACGGAACTCACGCCAGCGCCACCTGCGTTCAAGGTGTACTGAAACTGCAGATAGATCTTCTGGTCACCGAAGCTGCGGGGGTCATCGACACCATCGGTCTTGGCGCGCAGGGAGGTCTCGGCCACCACGTTGAAGCGGGGCCAAAATTCCTTGGCGTTGGTCGAACCAATGCGTTCCTGGATGGCCTGTGAGCGGAATTTGCCCACCTGGATTTGTTGGTTGTTGGCCAGGGCCATCTGCCGCGCCTCGTCCAGGGACTTGGGCATGGCCGCGGGCCGCACCACCGCAATGGTGCTGTAGTCCAGCTTGCCGGCGAGGTCAGAAAAGACGGCCCGCACGCGGGCACGGGCGATGTCAAAGGCCCCCTCAGCGCGCAGGCGGCGGGATTCGGCCGTCGTCAGTTGGACCTTGGCCTGCAGCACGTTGGACTCATAGCCTTTGCCCAGTTCCACCATCGACGATTCGATGTCGGCCTGGCGGCGCACACTCTGCTCGGACTGGCGGGAGAATTCGAGGATCTTGTCGGCGCGGACATAGCTCCAGTGCGCGGACAGCGCCTCCAGCAAGAGGCTGGCCTCCGACGCCACCGCCAGAGAGCGGCTCTGGTTGAGCACAGCCTCGGTCTCAGCGACCTGGCGGGTGCTCTTGCCGAAATCCCAGAGCTGCTGGGTGGCCTTGATCGACGCGCGCTGGTAGGTCAGGTTCTGACCGGAGGGATTGGCCAGCGAGCCGTACTTCTGGTTGCCGGTCTCACCGCTCATGTCGACGTTGGGCGTCCAGGCACGCAGGTAGGTGTCCTTCACCTTGGACTCGGCCGACCGGACGTCACTGCGCGTGGCATTGAGGCGCGGATGGGTCTTGAGCATCTCGGCCAGATTCGACTTGAGGTCCTGGGCGAACGACGTCTGCGGAGCGAGCGCCATCCCGGCGGCGATGGCGACAGCCGTCATTCCTGCGCCGAAACCAGACTGGGCGCGAAGGCTCGTAGCGATGGATTTGCTCATTTCAACTCCTGACGATGAAATTTGTGACTCGTTGGTTAGTGGCGAGAAATTAATCAAAAACAATTCGCCCGACTTTCTCAAAGATCAGTATGTCAACATGGCCCTTTGATTCCTAAAGAAGCCCAAATTGATCTGCAATGGCTTTTGAGTAGGCTGGGCTATTTGAATATCACTTTTGCGCTCTTATGAAGCAATTAGTTTCTACGAAAAGGTCTCGGACCTGCCGCGGGCGCTGCAGCATCGGGGCTGGCACACATCAGCCAATTGGCTGGATTTGGCTTGGCGAGGGCACGACCTGTGAACATCGGACCCGGCCCCCACAAGCTTTGTTGTTCGGGCGGGCGCATCACTTTTCTTACTGCCAGAGACGGTGCATCAGTTGATAAACACAAGCCAGCCAGACGAGGGGACCGGGGCACCCGCGCGAGCCGGGGCCGAGGACCGCCTGCCTCACCTCCAGCGGCTAGAGGCCGAGAGCATCCACATCCTGCGGGAGGTTGTCGCCTGCTGCGAGAGGCCGGTCATGCTCTATTCGATCGGCAAGGACAGCGCCTGCATGCTTCATCTGGCGCGCAAGGCCTTTGGTCCGGCCAAGATCCCCTTCCCGCTGTTACATGTGGATACCGGGTGGAAATTCCGGGAGATGTACCGATTTCGCGACAAGATGCAACTCGAAGCCGGCTTCGAGTTGCTCGTGCATCAAAACGCCGACGGCCTGCGCCAGGGCATCAACCCGTTCACCCACGGGTCCCAGGTGCACACCGACGTGATGAAGACCCAGGCGCTGCGCCAGGCGCTCGATCTGCATGGCTTTGACGCGGCCTTCGGGGGGGCGAGACGCGACGAGGAAAAGTCGCGCGCCAAGGAGCGGGTGTTTTCCTTCCGATCGCAGAACCACCAGTGGGATCCGCGCAACCAGCGCCCCGAGTTGTGGAACCTCTTCAACACCCGCACCCGGCCGGGTGAGAGCCTGCGGGTGTTTCCCCTGTCCAACTGGACCGAACTCGACGTGTGGCTGTACATCCACCAGGAAAAAATTCCCGTCGTCCCGCTTTACTTTGCCAAGGAGCGACCGGTGGTCGAGCGAAGTGGCACCCTGATCATGGTTGACGACGATCGCATGCCGCTGCGGCCCGGCGAGACACCGGTGATGCGCAAGGTGCGCTTTCGCACCCTGGGGTGCTACCCGCTGACCGGCGCCGTCGAGTCCGAGGCCCAGACCCTGCCCGACATCATCGGAGAGATGCTTCGCTCGCGCAGTTCCGAGCGGCAAGGGCGCCTGATCGACCACGACGGCGCCGCATCGATGGAAAAGAAAAAGCAGGAGGGTTATTTCTGATGGCCCACCAGGACCCCCTCATCCACCAGGACATCGACGCCTACATACGGCAGCACCAAAACAAGAGCCTGCTGCGCTTCATCACCTGCGGCAGTGTCGACGACGGCAAGAGCACGCTGATCGGCCGGCTGCTGTACGACAGCAAGATGCTGTTCGAAGACCAACTGCAGGCCCTCGAGGCCGATTCGCGCAAGGTGGGCACCCAGGGCGACGGCCTCGACTTCGCACTGCTGGTCGACGGCCTGGCGGCCGAGCGCGAGCAGGGCATCACCATCGACGTGGCGTACCGCTACTTCTCCACCGCGACGCGCCAGTTCATCGTGGCCGACACACCGGGCCACGAGCAGTACACCCGCAACATGGTCACGGGAGCGTCCACCGCCGACGCCGCAATCGTGCTGGTCGACGCCCGCAAGGGCTTGCTGACCCAGACCCGCAGGCACACCTACCTCTTGTCTCTGATGGGAATTCGTCACGTTGTGCTCGCGGTGAACAAGATGGACTTGGTCGGGCATGACCCCGCGGTTTTCGACGCAATCGCGCGGGACTATGCCTCCCTCGCCGGGCGGCTGGGTATCCCGGACATAGCAGCCATTCCGGTGTCGGGGCTACGCGGTGACAACATCCTCGACCGCAGCGCCCACATGCCCTGGTATGCGGGCCCCACGCTCATGGCCTGGCTCGAGGCGGTGAAGGTGGAGCAGCATGCGCTCGTCGCCCCGGCACGCTTTCCGGTGCAATGGGTCAACCGACCCCACCAAGACTTTCGGGGCTACGCCGGCACCCTGGCCAGCGGCACGCTGCAGGTGGGCGAGCGGGTGCGCGTGCAGCCCTCGGGTCGGGAAACGACCCTTGCCGCCATCCACACCCACAACGGGGCGCAGGCAAGCGCGATCGAGAGAGCCATTGCGGGCCAGGCAGTCACCCTGTTGCTGGCCGATGAGGTCGACGCGGCGCGCGGCGACATGATCGTGCCGGCCCAGTCACCCGCCTGCGTGGCCAACCAATTTCTCGCCCACCTGGTGTGGATGAATGACGAGCCCCTGTTTCCGGGTCGGCACTACCTGCTGCAGTGCGGCACCCAGAGCGTGCCAGCCACGGTCACCCGCATCAAGCACGAGGTGAACATGGACTCCCTGGACGAGCGAGCGGCCGACAAGCTGACCCTCAATGCGGTCGCACAGGTGAACATGAGCATCGAGCGGCCCCTGGTGTTCGACCCCTACTTACAAAACCGGCAGGCAGGCGCCTTCATCATGGTCGACCGCCTGAGCTTTCAGACGGTGGGCGCCGGGATGATCACGCACGAGTTGCGGCGGGCCACCAACATCCAGCCCCAGCATTTCGTGATCGGCAAGGCTGAGCGGGCTGCAATGAATGGACAAACGCCCCGCGTGCTGTGGTTCACCGGCCTGTCGGGCTCGGGCAAGAGCACCATTGCCAACCAGCTTGAGAAGACTCTCTTTGCCCGCGGGCTGCGCACCTATGTGCTCGACGGCGACAACATGCGTCACGGCCTGAACAAGGACTTGGGTTTTACCGAGCAGGACCGGATCGAAAACATCCGCCGGGCGGCCGAGGTGGCCAAGCTCATGATGGACGCCGGCCTGATTGTGATCACCACCTTCATCTCGCCCTTCAGGGCAGACCGCGAAGCCGCCCGCGCCCTGTTCAAGCCGGGCGAGTTCCTGGAGGTATTCATCGACACACCGCTGGCGGTGTGCGAAGACCGGGACCCCAAGGGGCTTTATCGCAAGGCCCGAACCGGACAGGTGCGTAACTTCACCGGCATTGACTCGCCCTACGAGCCGCCGCTGAATGCAGAACTGGTCATCGACGGCTCTGAGGGGCTCGATGCCAGCGCATGCGCGCAGCGCATCCTCGACCATCTGCTAGACCGCCCGCAGGACGGGGCTCGAGGGACTTCCAAAGAGGAGCCTGCGTGACCCTGCGCAGCGGCATGACCATGACCGGGCCCCTGGCCGCTCTCGCGTGCCGAGTGGGCCAGGTACTGCGCTGGCTCTTGCTCGTTCCGCTGCTGGGCCTGCACGCCTGGGGCTTCGCCCAGGACCACATCACCGAGCGCGCCTGGCTGGAAGACCCCAGCGGACAAATGAGCTGGGACGAGGTGCGAGACCGCAAGCCCCAGCCTTACGTCGGCATCCTGAACAAAAGGGTCGGCGCGTCGGCCATCTGGCTGCGCTTGCGGATCGACCCCAGCCTGCACAGCGCAAGCAATCTGACCACCACCCGATTGGTGCTGCGAATCCGGCCGCCTTTCCTCGACGATATCCGCGTCTACGACCCGCTGGTACCGGGTGGCCTGGCTGCCCGCACGGGTGACCTGCAGCATCCCCGTGAAGCCGCCATGCGGGGTCTGGATTTGCTGGTTCCGATCGCACGCGGCAGCGAACCGCGCGAGGTCTGGCTGCGCCTGACGTCTGAGAGCATGCGGGTGATCGATGTCCAAGCGCTCGACCGGGCGAGCCTGGATCGGGCCACGCTGATCCAGAACCTGCTGTTCGGGGTCGGTGTCGCGTTCACTGCGCTGTTTTCCGTCTGGGGCATGGCCTCCTGGCTGTTCAATCGGGAGCGCCTCATGGGCCTGTTTGGGCTGGGTCAGGCGACTGCGCTGCTCCAGTTGCTGAGCTCCCTCGGTTACCTGCGGATGTTCTGGCCAGGCGACTGGTCAGCCGAGGCACTCCATGGGACCACGAACTTCTTCACGATCGCGACGGTGAGCGTCGCCACGCTCTTCCATGTACTTTTCTTGAGCCAATTCGACCCACCGCCTTGGCTTCGCAGGGTGCACTGGGCCATGGTGGGGCTGTTCCCGGTCAAGCTCGGCCTGATGGTGACTGGGTTGGAAATTGCCGCCATGCGGCTGAACATGATCGAGTTGCAGGTCTCCGTCTGGATCTACCTCGCGTCGGTCTTTCTGTGCCGGGCCTGGTCGGCCGGCAGGAGCCAGCCCATCCTTCTGGCCCGCTTTGCGGTGGTGCTGTTCTATGCAGCGCTCGTCGCCTCGCTTTTCTTAGCATCCCTGATCGGACTGGGCCTGCTGGGGGGCGCTGAGAGTGCTCTGCATGCCGTCCAGGCCCATGGGCTGGTGACGGGCTTGCTGCTGCTGCTTTTCCTGCAGTACCGAGCGCGCACGGAGGGGCGCCAGCGGCGCGAGACCGTGCAGGCCCTGGAGCGCTCGGTCCTGCAAACGCAACTGGAGCGAAACCTTCGAGAAGAGCAGGAAAAGCTGCTCGCGATGCTGGCCCATGAATTGCGAACCCCATTGGCGACCATGCACATGCGACTGGACTCGGCAGCCGATGGCACCGCGGCCATCAAGCATGCGATCCGCGACATGAACGCGGTGATTGAGCGCTGCCTGCAAACCTCCCAGCTGGGCGACCGGCAACTTCGGGCGCAGGTCGAGCCGCTCGATGCGGTGGGCGTGGCGCGCGAAGCCATTACCTCCTGCCCCCAGCCAATGCGAGTGGAGATCGAAGCGCCGCCCAACCTCCTGATCAAGACCGACCGGCAACTGCTGTTCATCGTCCTGAGCAATCTGCTGGAGAACGCGTGCAAGTACGCGGCGCCCGGCAGCCCAGTCCAACTGCGACTGGCGCGCGCCAACAACGGCGACCTGGAGCTGGAGATCGCCAACGCGCCCGGCGCTGCCGGGTGGCCCGACCCCGACAAGCTATTCGAGAAGTTCTACCGAAGCCCGCACGCCCGCAGGCAGGCCGGCACCGGGCTGGGCCTCTTTCTCGTGCAAAACCTGGCGCAGGTGCTGGGCGGCAGCATCGACTACCAACCCGACGAGGCCCTGGTGCGCTTTCGCCTGCGGCTGCCCAAGGTCACACCGGCGATTTGAACTTCGGCCCCATGTCCAACGCCACAGCGACAAACCCATGAACCAAGCGCCCTCACTTCAAATCCTGGTGGTTGAAGACAACGACAACCTGCGGGAGGCCACGGTGGGATTTCTGCAAGAGCAGGGACACCAGGTGGTGGGCGTGGTCTGCGCCGAGGACGTCGACGACACACCCACCCAGGCCCTGCCCGACCTGTACCTGATTGACGTGAACCTGCCCGGTGAGGACGGGTTCAGCCTGGCAAAACGCATCCGCAACAGCCAAGCCCTGGCGGGCATCGTGATGATCACTGCGCGCAGCCAGTTGAACGACCGGCTTGACGGCTATGGCTGTGGGGCGGACAACTACCTGATGAAGCCGGTGGACAAGGCCGAGTTGCTGGCCTGCGTGAACAACCTGGCACGCCGACTCAAACCCATCCCGATCGAGACAGGGTTCACCTTGAACACCCAAACGCTGTGCCTGGCCGGGCCCGCCGGAGAGGTGACACTGACGCACGGTGAAAGCCTGCTCCTGGCCGCCTTCTGCCGTGCTGCCAGCCAGACCCTGGAGCGTTGGCAGGCCATGCAACTGGTGGACACCAAGGACAAGGGCCTGGTGGCGGCGAATCTCGAGATGCGTATCAGTGCCTTGCGCAAAAAGCTCAGCGTCTGCGGCGCGTCCAACGACGCCATCCGCACGCTGCGTGGCGTGGGCTACGCACTGGGCTGCCAGATCCGCGTGATTTGACGCGAATTTTTGACGGCGGCCGCCCAGGCGAAATGGCTGACGTAAAGCAGGAAAGGCTCGCGCTCAGCCAGCGGCGAGGGCTTAGGAGTCGGCCTTGAAGTTCAGGGCCGTGACCAAGCGCCGACCCATGTCGGAGTCGGCCGCCAAGCGGCGGGTGTGGTCGGCCACGGAACCGCCTTCGATGTGGCCCGCCAGGGGCGTCACGAAATCGCGAACGTCCTGCTGGGCCATGGCGGCGCGCAGGGCGCCGTTGATGGCCTCGCGCACCGGCTCGGGCGTGCCAGCCGGGGCGAAGAACCCGAACCATTCACGAACGACCAGCTCGCCGAAACCCTGCTCACGGTAGGTAGCGACTTCGGGCACATAGGGCGAGCGCTCGGGGCCGGAGGTGGCCAAGATGCGCGCCTTGCCGCTCTTGTGGTGCTGGGCCATGTCACCCAGGGGCGAAGACATGCCCGCCACTTGGCCGCCAAGCACCTGCGGGATGGCCGGGCCAGAGCCGGCGAAGGGCACGTTGGTAACCTGGAAGTTGGCCAGCATGGCGAGACGGCCCGCCAGCAGGTGCGGCATGGAGCCCGAGCCCGGGTTGGCGATGCTCGCCTTGCCGGGGTTGGCCTTGGCCCACTCGACGAAGTCCTTGAGGTTGCGCACCGATTCGGGCACGGCCGGGCCGACGGCGAAGGCGTGGTCGGTGGCGTGACCCAGGCCCACGGGCGCCACGTCCGAGACGGCGTAGTTCAGCTTGGAGAAGGAGTGCGGGAAGATGGTGAACATCGACGCCGGCGTGTAAAGCAGGTGCGCGCCATCGGCCGCGGCGCCTTTGAGGGTGGTCACACCGACCTGGCCACCGCCACCGGGCTTGTTGTCGACGATGACGGTGTTGGCAAAGGTACCGCGCAGCTTGTCACCCACGCGCCGGGCGAAGGCGTCGGTGGTGCCGCCAGGCGGGAAGCCGACGATGATGCGCAGCGACTCAACGCGCGCTTGGGCGATGGCAGAAAGCGGACCCAGGCCCATCAGGCCGGCGGCAGCGGCGCCTTGAATCAGTTGGCGGCGGGTAGTCATGGTCAATCTCTCCTGAAGGACGAAAAGCAGTGGAAGGCTGAACGATAGCGCGATTTAGGGGCCCTCAAAGGGCTCCCGCTACAGGGGTTTTCACCATGCCAAAGCCAAGTCGGCAAGCCGGGCAAACGAACCTGTTCCTCGGTAATTGCCAGGGCATGCTGGGCACGCCCCAGGGGCCCAAGGACTATGTGCCGCCGCCTGGGCTATCCAATGGAACCACCGTCCCGACGATCGGGGGCGTCAAGAACCGCCCCCTGGCCTGCGGGCGCCAGCAGCAGCAAGCCGGCCGCCATGCCCAGGTGAAGCAAGTCGCCCGGCACGAGCCAGGGCGGCACCGACATCTTGGTCACGAAGAGCAGCGACCCAGCGACCATGAAGGCCGGACCCAAGGCGCGGCGGCCGTCTTTGGCCTTGAACAGCGCCCACAGCATGAGGGCCATGCTCACCAGACCTGCGGCCTGGTCGTAGAGGCGTAGCTTGCCAAGCCCGGAAATCAGCAGGCCCAGAAGCATCGCCGCGCCCAAGAAGATGAGGGTGAACTGCCGCCGGCGGGCCACCGCCGATTCAGGCGTCAGCACGCACACCGCCAGCAGCGGCAGCGCCGCACATGCGCCCAGCATAGAAAACAGCTGGTGCCAGCCCTCCATCGGATACAGACCGGAAAAGCGCAGAAAGCCCAGGAGCGCCGGCAGGGCCAGCAAGCCAAAGGCCATGCGGTAGCCGATGCTGAACTGGGGCCGGGACGCGAGCCAGGCCGCCACCCCACACAGCAGTGCGTCGGTGAGGGCCAGGCTAAGCATGGGACGGGCCTTGCGCCAGAGGCTGCGAGGCCGGAGCGGGCCGGCGTGTCATCCAGGCACCAAAGGCGGCTAAGGCCAGCACCGCGGCCACGCAGAAAGCCACACGCGCAGGCTGCGGCAGGCCTTTTTGCACCAGGAAAAAGGCGATCAGCAACAAGGCGCCGGTCGCAGTAACAAAGAAGGCCAGCGCCCTGAGGCGACCGGTCTCCGGCGTGTCAAAGCGGCTGAAAGTCTCGGCGCGGAACGCCTCGGTGGCATCCTCTTTTTCCGGGGTCCAGGAGGGCTTGGCAAAAACATGCATCAGCCGGTGCCGCCAGTTGCGGGCAGCTTTGACCTGCCGGCCAATCTGCACATAGTGATGCACATTGGCCCACAGCGGATTCCAACTGCCCAGCGGCTTGCGGATGCCGTAGACCGGCTTGTCATCGTCCCGCTCGTCGGCATAGGTACCGAACATCCGGTCCCAGAAGGAGAAGATGCCGCCGTAGTTCTTGTCGATGCAGTAGTCGTTCTGGCCGTGGTGCACCCGGTGGTTGGACGGGGTCACCACCACATACTCCAGCCACCCCAGCTTGCCCACCAGCTGCGTGTGCACCCAGTACTGGTAGAGAAAGTCGATCAGGCCGACCACCACGAACACCTGGACCGGATAGCCGAGCAAGGCCAGCGGAATGTAGAAGATCCACCGGAAAAGGAAGCCCGTCGACGACTGGCGAAGCGCGGTGGACAGGTTGAACTCCTCGCTGCTGTGATGCACCACATGCGAGGCCCACAGAATGTTGATTTCGTGGCCCGTCCTGTGCACCCAGTAGTAGCAGAAGTCGTAGAGCAGCAAGGCGCTGACCCAGGTCATCGGGTGGCGCACGTCCCAGACAAAAGCGCCGAAGCGGTCTGCGATGAGCGCATACATGATGACGCTGACCACGCCGCCAATCGCCTTGGAAAACTCGCTCATGAGCCCGACGTTGATCGAGGTCAGGCTGTCCTTGAGGCGATAGACCGAGACGCCGCGAGAATGCGCCACCCAAAGCTCGAATGCGATGAGCAAAAAGAAGATGGGAATCGCAAAGGCAATGGGGTTCATTTTTTAATTCCTGTGCGAAGCGGCTGTGCTGCATTGTGCTCCTCGCCCGGCGCCGTCGGATGACGGTAAATATGGCGTGGCTGTGCCAGCGGGTAATCCACCGGGCAGGGGCGGGCTTGCTGCCAAGCGGCTATCAACGCGTCTTCCCGCGCATAGTCAAAGGGGTCGCCCAGTTGCGCCTCCACCTCGGCCATCGCGCTGCGGTGGGCGACCAGCCAGTCGATGCTGCGAGCCAGCGCATCGGGCGCGCCCACCGGGTCGGCATACCCGAGTTCGCGCCGGATCTGGCCGCTGTCGATGACACGGCTTTCGCGGGTGTGCCGCCACAAGGGGTGGCAGGGCCGCGCCCAGTCGTAGGGCATGTCGACCAGTTCGAAGCGGTGCCCCAGGTGCGCCGCCACCGCCTCGACGCGCTGGCGCATCGAGTGCAGGGCCTGATCGGCCACCAGGTAGCGCCGGCCGTGACTGATCTCGGGCTGGTCAATCGCCAGCAACACCGCATGCGCCGCGTTCTCGGCGTAGGCCCGGCTTTCCAGCTTATGGCCGCCGTCGGCCAGGATGAACTGGCGCCGGCCATCGAGCACTCGGCGCACGATGGCCCAGTCGGTGGCACCGGGCTGGCGCGGTCCGTACAGGATCGGATAGGCGATGCAGGTCACGCTGAAATGCCCCTGGGCATGCGCCTCGAACAAGGCCGCCTCTGCCTGCGCGATCCGCAGCGCCAGGGTAGGCTCACCCTCGCCCGTGGCGGACAGTACGCGGGCTTCGTCCAGCAAAGCGGGCCGGCCGAGCGCGCCCCAGCGCGTATCGCCCTCTCGGGCGGTGCCGCCGGTGGCTCCGGTGATCGCCAGCAGGCGATTCGTGTGCCCCTTGAGCACCTCGACCAGCACCCGCAGGCGCCCGTAGCTGGCGATCACCAGGTCCCATTGGCGGCCCGCCAGAGCAGGCACCAGGGCCTCGGCGAAGTTCGGGTCAGCGTGCAGGGTCTCCACCGCGCCGCTGTAAGGGGCCGACCGCCGCCCGGAGTGCAACACGGTGACCGACCAACCGCGCGCGAGCAGCCCGTCGACGATGTACGGACCGGTGGGGCCGGTTCCGCCGATCAACAGGGCAGTGGGCATCGCAGCGCAAGCATCGAAAGTCGGCGTGAAGCGTGCGAATTCCGGGCTGATTCGGCGCCTAGTCCGTCTTGATGCCGCGCTCGCGGATCACCTCACCCCACCGACGGAAATCGCCATTCGCGCGGGCCGCGTACTCGGGGCCTGGCAGGAACTCCGGGTCCACCCCCTGCTTGCGCAGCGAGTCTGCAATCTCGGGCTTGGCGACTGAGACTTGCAGTTCACGCGCCAGACGCTGGACGATGGCCGGCGGCGTACCAGCCGGCATGGCAAAGCCGTACCAAGAACCTGCCACGAGGTCGATGCCCTGTTCGATGAAGGTCGGGCAGTCGGGCAAGAGCGACGAGCGAGTGGTACCAGCCATGCCCAGCGCACGCATCTTGCCGGCGCTGATGTAGGGCATGGCGCCCAGCGAGGTCGACATCATCTGGATATGCCCCGCGAGCAGGTCGTTGTAGGCCGGTGCGGCGCCGCGATAAGGCACGTGCACCACGTCGATGCCGGCAATCTGCTTGATGCGCTCCATCGTGAGGTGGCCGATGCTGCCCGAGCCCTGGCTGGCGTAGTTGATCTTGCCGGGGTTAGCCTTGGCGTAGGCCACCAGGTCCCGCATGTTGCGGATATTGGCCGTCTGCGGCGTGGTCGGGTTGACCACCACCGCAGCGTACTGGCTGTACACCTGGCCGACCATCGCAAAGTCCTTGGTGAAGTCGATGCTGCGGTTCTGGCTGTGATATGAGAGAGCGCCAGAGATCGAAATGGCCACCATGGTGTAGCCGTCGGGCGGGCTTCGCATGGCCATATCCTGCCCCAGCAAGCCAGTACCGCCCACGCGGTTTTCAATCACCATCGGCTGGCCGAGGCGCTTTTCCATGTCGTTGCCCAGGGCGCGGGCGACCGCGTCTCCGGTGCCCCCCGCTGAGAAGGGCAGGATGACCTTGATGGGCCGGTTCGGCCAGTTGTCCTGCGCCCACGAGACGCCGGATGCGGTTGCCGCCATGCCGAGCAAGCCTTGGCTGAAAGTTCGTCTTTGCATGTCTTTGTCTCCTTTGGTAGTTTTCAGATCACACCGTCTTTGCGTAGCGTCGCAAGATCGGATTCGGTCAGCCCGAGCAGTTCGCCCAGGACTTGTGCGTTGTCGGCGCCACGGGCCCGACCCGCATGGCGCACTTGGTGGGTGCGGCCCGGGAACTTGGGCACCACCCCCTGCATGCGGATCGGCCCGAGCTCCTCGTCGGGCACCGAGATCACGTCTTCGCGCGCCAGGAAGTGCGGGTCTTGCACGATCTCGGCGGCGCTGTAGACCGGGCTGTGCACCGCGTCGGCTGCGCGCAGGTCGGCCACCAGGCTCTCGTAGGGGTGCGACCCCATCCAGTCGATCAGATGCACATTGCAGTTCGACAGAAAGCGCTGCACGGCCTGGGTGTCGGGGTTGACCATGATGCCGCCGTCGCATTCGGCGATCAGCGCCTCGGCGCGCGCAGCTACCAGGATGCGCCGGATCGCCTGCGGGCCCACTGCGCTCACGATCAGGTACTTCTCGTCCTGGGTACGGTAGCAACTGCGCAGCACGCCGTGCTCGCCCAGGAAATTGCCCGGACGTATCGGGGCCTTGCCCAGCTGGTCATAGGTGGCGATTTGGGTAGGAACAATACGAAACAGCGCCTCGAACAGGGCCACGTCCACCACGTCGACGCCCCGCGTTCCCTGTTTGAGCTTGCTGGTCATACCGGCCAGCACACCGATCAGGCCGAACAGCGAGGCAACGCCGTCGCCGAGCGTAGTCGACGGGAACACCGGCGGGCCGTCCTTGAAGCCGTTCATGTGGGCAAAGCCGCTCAGCGCCTCGGCGACGGTGCCAAACCCGGGCAGATGCCGGTTGGGACCGGTCTGGCCGAAGCCGCTGATGCGAAGCAGCATCACGTTGGCGCCCGCAGCCTCGAGGTCGGCAGGGCCGATGCCCCACTTTTCAAGCGTGCCCGGGCGGAAGTTCTCGACGATCACGTCGAACTGGGTTGCCATCTTGAGGAACAGCTCGCGGCCCTTGGGCGTGGACAGGCGCAGCGTCACCGCACGTTTGCCACGCTGGATCACCTTCCACCACATCGAGTGCCCGTCTTTCTTGGGCAGCATGGTGCGGATTGGGCTGCCATCCGGCGTTTCAACGGTCACGACATCGGCCCCGAGGTCAGCCAGGATGGCCGCAGCGTTGGCGCCCGAGTATTGATGCGAGAGGTCCAGCACCCGAAGGCCAGCGAGCACCGCTGGTCTATCGGATTTTGGGGCTTGAGTTTGATCTTGTGTCACGCCACAGCTCCTTCTTGGGTGCGGGCCAGCCGCACCACGCCACGTTCGGCCAGATCGGCCACGGTTGATTCGTCCAGCCCAAGCAGCTCCTGGAGCACGGCTCGGGTGTGGTCGCCCATGCGGGGCGCTGGCTGGTGATCGCGCTCACCCCAGGCCTGCACCTGGATCGGCGAGCGCGCCACCTCGTAGGCGCCCTCGCCCTCGCCCAATGTGCGCAGGCTGGCGTTGTGCGCAGCCTGCTCGCTGCGAACTGCCTCGTGCAGGTCCATCACCGGGCTGGTAGGCACATCGGCCTCGGTGAGCAGGGCGATCCACTCCTGGCTGGGCCGCTGGCGGAACAAGGCCTGCAATTCGCCCACGAGCAGCTCCCGGTGCGCGAGGCGCTGCGGGTTGCTTTCGAAGCGGGGGTCCTTGATCCAGTCTTCGCGCCCGAGGGCGCGGCACAGGTTCTCCCAAAAACCCCGGGTGAAAGCGCCCACCATGACGTAGCGGCCGTCGGCGCATTCAAAGGCCTGGTAGGGAACGATCTGCGCATGCCCTCGGCCAACACGCGGCACCACCTGGCCCAGCGTGGCGACGCCAGGAATGTAGTTGGCCATCATGTTGAAGGCGGCGTCGAGCATGGCCACCTGCACCTGCTGCCCCTCGGGGTGAAGCGGGCGGGCGTGCAGCGCGGCAAGGATGCCCGAGAGCATGAACAGGCCGCTGGAAAAATCAGCGATCGGCGCGCCGATGCGCACCGGACCGCCGCCCACCTCGCCTGTGATGCCCATGAGGCCCGAGACGCTTTGCAAGATGATGTCGTTGGCCGGCCGGTCGGCCCAAGGCCCCTGCGGGCCAAAGGCGTTGATCGACGCGTAGATCAGACCCGGGCGCAGCTTTGAAAGCACGTCGAAGCCCAGCCCTAGGCGGTCCATCACCCCGGGGCGGAAGTTCTCGGTGACGATGTCGCAATGGGCCACCATCTGCCGGGCCAGCTCGCACCCCTCGGGATTGCCCAAGTCCAGCACGATGCTGCGCTTGTTGCGGTTGAGGCTGACGTAGTAGTCGGTCTCCTTGGGCCCCAGCGCCGGCATGGGCACGCCCATGGTGCGCGTGCCATCGCCGCCCTTGGGCTTTTCGATCTTGATCACCTCCGCGCCCATGTCCGCGAGGAACATGGTCGCAAACGGCGCGGCCGCCGCGTGGCTGAAATCGAGCACACGCAGGCCGGCCAGGGGCAGGTGGGTCTGGCTCACTGCTCGCTGTCGCTCACGTGGTCGATCGGAGCGTTCGGCAGCGGCTTGCCGCGCAAGGGCAGCGCCACGACTGCGGTGCCGGGCATGATGTTTTCGCCACGCTGGTTCATGCCGGAGATCTCACACTCGACATAGCCGATACCGCTCTTGCCCTGCCACTTGCGCAGCACCGTACCGCCGATGCGCACCGTATCGCCAATGAAGTTCATGTAGCGGTACTTGGCGAACACCTCGCAGACCCAGCCGTCATCACCGGCCCAGTTGGTCATGAGGTGGGTGGCCCAGGCGCCGCGCTGCGACCCGTAGTCATAGGGCGCGGGCATGCCGATTTCAGCGGCCATGAACGGGTCCCAGTGCACCCGCTCAACGGCCTGCGGGATGCCGGTCTCGGGGTCTTTCACCGCCACCTTGGGCGACTGGCGGCGGTAGGCCAACCAGTACTGGCCGCTGCGGATATGGGGAGAGCCGATACCCATCATCCAGGCAATCATGTCGGCCACGGTCAGCGGGCCGCGCACGATCGGATGTACGGCCTCACCCACGCGCACGTCTTCCCAGTAGCGCGGCGTTGCGCCCCGCACTTCTTCGGCGGCGGTTTCGGCGTCGATCTGGGCAATTTCCTCGTCGCTGTAACGGGCCTTGGGAATGGAGGCGTACTTGCCCTTTTCCTTGCCCTTGTCACGCTCGGTGCGCACCGCCGACATGCGGCAGGTGGCCACCAGTTCGTCACGCTGGTTGTAGTAGCGCATTTCGCGGACCTGCATCAGCGAGCGGCCCGCATAGGAGCCGGTGCGCTCGTCGAGGGCGACCATTTCCTTGGTGGCGTGCACCTCGTCACCGTCAAGAAGGGGGCGGTGGTAGACCCAACGGTCACTGGCGTGCAGGCCGTGGACGCCGGGCAAGCCTTCTCCGCGGCGCATGTCCCAGCTGCCCCAGGACACGGCGTACAAGAGTGCGGGCGGCGCCACCATCTTGCCGAAGCGCGAGGCGGCAGCGTGGTCCTTGGCGATCCACAGAGGATTCATGTCGCCAATGGCGCGCGCCACGTGGCGGATGCTGTCGCCATTGACATAGCGGACAAAGGGCTCCTCGATAGGGTGGACTTGACCGATGCGCCGGCGGACTTGGGCGATGGATTCTTCGGAGATGACGCCGTAGGTCGGCTCGGGGGCAGTGGACATGGGGACCTCAGTTAATGCAGAGAGCGAGAGAGAAGCGGGTTGATCGAAAAGGTCGATAAAAAGTGGCGAGCGCTCAGTGCTCGGCCACCACGAAATCGCGCGCCTCAAGAATGTGGGACTCGAGCAGCCGACGCACTTCGCCCGCGTCGTCCTGCCTGAAAGCGTCGACGATGCGGCGGTGAAAGTCATAGGAGGCGCGCTGCCTGTCGACGCTGCGCCAGGTGTAGAGACGGTAGGCCATGGGCATGCGCAGCGAGGCGTGCATTCGCAGCACTGTTTCGCTCTGGCTGGCTGCGAGGATGGTGTCGTGGAACTCACCGTTGAGCTCGACCAGCTCGCTCACCGCATGCAGGTCCTCGGGCTCGATTTCTGCCATGCGGTCGGCGAGCTTTTCGGTGTTGGCCGCCAGCAGGCCCGCAACGCGCTTGCCGTCATTGCGGCAGGCGAGTTCGCCGGCCAGGCCCTCGAGCGTGGCGCGCACGGTGAAGCGGTCAGCCAGCTCAGGGCGGCCAAAGCGCTGTACCACCGCGCCGCGGTTAGGGAGGATCTTGATCATCCCGTCGGTCTCGAGCGCCTTGAGCGCCTCACGCACCGGCGTGCGGCTGATGCCCAGTTGCGCGGCGATGTGTTCGATGGTCAGGCGCTCCTCGGGCTTGATGTGCCCTTCGAAGATCGCGCTGCGGATCATGTCGGCGGCCTTGTCGGCCAGGGAGTCGGATTTGAGCTTGCGCAGGAATTGGGGCATACGGAAAGAGTCAGTTGCGGGTCATGCCGCCATCGTTGCTTCGGGGGGGAACTGCAGCACCAGAACATCGGCACCCGCCGGGCTGGCCTGCAGACTGAAGGCGTCGGCCCTCTCGGCAAAGCACAGTGAGCCCACCGACAACAAGGGCTGGGTTGCCGCATGGGCACGCGCTGGCACGTCGGCCGGAGCGCCCGTGTCCACTTGCACCAGGGCGCCGGCCGTCACCAGATAGAAGCGGGCACCTTCACCGGGCAGTTCACCGGCCAAGAGACGTTCGCCTGGGGGCAGACCCACCTGCCAGACGGCCATGCCCTCGGGCGTGAGCGGCAGGCAGGTCTGAACCCGCATAGTGCCCAGCGCCGCGAGAGCGGACGCACCCGGGACGTCGATCGGGCCACTGACCGCATGGTGCTTGGGCAAGCCAGCGCGCATCAGGCCCCGCGATTGCGGCATGAACTTCGCCCCCGGGTCGATCTGGGGACGCAATACGTAGTAGCTCAGGCCCTCCTCGCCGGCTTCGATCGGGCCGTAGCCCGTGTCTGGCGAGCTGTAGTGCACGGTCCATGGCTGCACTGGCTTGCGCCCGAGCAAGCCACCACCGGCGGAGACCACCTGGAATTGGTGGCAGGTGTGGAAATGGGCCGGGATGACGCACCCGGCCTGCTGCTCGATGATCTTCGCGTTGGGTGCGCAGGGACCAGCAGGCGAGTCGATCAGGGGCAGGCGCCAGCCTGTGAACTCGGACGATGCGACCGGAACCGCGCGGGCGCGGTCAAGGGGGTCAAAAGCGTGCGAGCGAATCACGTGAAGCGAGGTCTGGCGGTTGATTACATGTAATATATGCTGGTCAACCCGACTCTTGTATTGGGGGTTTACCCTGCGGCCAGACAGTCTGTGCGGGAGATAGGCTGGACCAGTACATGTAATGTTGAACATGACCGGGCCACGGTCTGGAGCCTCCATGGAAGTCACCCGCGAAGAACTGCATTTCCGCCGCATCGACATGCGCGGCTACCGCCGCAGCGACGGCCTGTATGAGGTCGAGGGCCGCGTCGTCGACCGCAAGCCCCACGACCTGCAGATGCCTGGGCACACCCGGGTGGTGCCGGCGCACGAGCCCATGCACGACATGGGTGTGCGCCTAGTGTTCGACGACACCATGGTCGTCCACGAGGTCCACACCTTCACCGACTCCTCGCCCTACCCCGCCTGCCCCGAGGGTGGCCGGGCGCTGCAATCGATTACGGGCCTGGCCATGACCCGGGGCTGGGCCAAAGAAGTCAGTGCACGCCTCGGTGGCGACCGCAGCTGCACTCACCTCAAGGAGCTGCTTGTTCCCCTGGCTACCGCTGCCTTTCAGTCCCTGTCCATGCTGCGTATCAGCCGGCCTGCGCGCCGTGACGAGAACGGACGTCCCGACAAGATCGACAGCTGCTACGCCTATGCCGCCGATGGCGAGGTGGTGCGTGCGCGCTGGCCCCGTTTTTTCCGTCCCCGCGTCACGAAGTGAAGCGCCGGCTGGCGCGGCGCCCCCTCCAAACACCCCACCCACACGATGTCAGTCCCTCCCATCCAGATTTCCACCCAGGGTCAGGTCACCACCGTCTCGCTGCACCGCCCGCCGCACAACTTCATTGACGAGGCATCGCTGGCCGCTCTGGCCGATGCGGTGGACGCGCTGGACGCCGACGAGACCTGCCGGGCGATCGTGCTCGCCGCCGAGGGCAAGACCTTCTGTGCAGGTGCTGATCTCAGCCGACTGCCCCAAGTGAACGGCGTTGCCGATGCCACCCCGCTCTACGCCCAGGCCCTGCGCCTGTTTCGCTCGCGCAAACCAATGGTGGCCGCGATCCAAGGCGCGGCCATCGGCGCTGGCGCCGGACTCGCGCTGGTCGCGGACTTTCGGGTGGCCTGCCCGGCCAGCCGCTTCAGCGTCAACTTCAACCGTCTGGGCTTCCACCCAGGCTTCGGTCTGAGCGCCACCCTCCCCCGGCTGGTGGGCCAACAGATGGCCGCCCGCTTGTTCTACATCGGTGAGCGCATCGATGGCGAGCGCATGCTGCAACTCGGGCTGGCCGACGAACTGGCGGCCGACGACGAGGTACTGGCGCGCGCACAGGCATTCGCCCAGGAGATCGCGCTGTCCGCTCCGCTGGCTGTCCAGAGCACTCGCGAGACCCTGCGTCAGGGCCTGGCCGATCAGGTGGCCGCAGTCAATGCGCGCGAGGTTGTCCTCCAGCGCGAGCAGTTCGCCACCGAGGATTTTCGGGAGGGCGTTGCCGCAGCAACCGAGCGGCGGGCGCCCAGGTTCATGGGGCGCTGAGCGCAGCGCGACAGACGGATTCGTCAGCGAGCGACCGCATGCATCCGCGTGCGGATGAGCATTATTCACATGACTTGAACATAAGTAGTGTGAATATTAAACTCAGGGCCTATGACCCAAACCATCCAGATCCTCGAGTTCGCGCAGCACCGAGGCATGGTGCGAGCAGCCGATCTGCGTCAGCACGGTTGGTCGCCCCAACTGCTGCTCCGTCTGCACCAGACGGGCCAACTGCAGCGGGTATCACGGGGCCTCTACAGCCTGCCAAACGGCGAGATCACCGAACACCACACGCTGATCGAGGTCTGCCAGCGGGTCCCCAAGGGAGTGCTGTGCCTGCTGACCGCGCTCCGGTATCACGGCATCGGGACGCAGCAGCCGCACGCGGTGTGGCTGGCCCTGCCAGAGGGCACCCAGGCACCGGCCCTGGACTACCCCACGCTGCGCATTGCACGCCTGCGAGGAGAGGCCTACTCCGAGGGCATTCAAACCGTCACAGAACACGGCGCTCCGATACGCGTCTACAGCTTGGCCAAAACAGTGACCGACTGCTTCAAGTTTCGCAACAAGATCGGCATTGACGTCGCACTGGAGGCGCTCAAGGACGCCTGGCACAACAAACGCGCCACCATGGCCGAGTTACGTCACTTTGCCAGGATCAACCGGGTGGAGAAGGTCATGCAGCCCTACCTCGAATCGGTCGCAGCGTGAGCGCCAACCTGTCGGCCTCCATCCTCGCCCGGCTGCTCACACTGGCCAAGCACAGGGGTGAGGACTACAGCCTGCTCCTCAATCGCTTTGCGCTGGAGCGCCTGCTTTTCAGAATCAGCCGGTCACCCCACGCGGACAGATTCCTGCTCAAAGGCGCCTTGCTCTTTTCGCTTTGGTACGACGAGCCACACCGCCCCACAAGCGACGCAGACTTGCTGGGTTTCGGCGCTGGTGACGAAGCAAGCCTGATCGCCACCTTTCGCGAAATTGCGGTCCTGGAAATGGGCGACGGGATCTTCTTCGACCCGGGCTCGGTCAGAGCGGGCGCAATTCGCGAGGAGGCCTCGTACGGCGGTAGCCGCATCAAGCTGGTCGCTCAGGTTGGCTCCGCGCGCTGCGCATTGCAGATCGACGTCGCCTTTGGCGACGCGGTGACACCGGCGCCGACGATTGCAACGTATCCGGTGCTGCTCAATGATTTCAAGGCCCCCAAGCTTCGCGTCTACCCCGTCTACTCCGTGATCGCAGAGAAGTACCACGCCATGGTGATACTTGGCCAGGCAAACAGCCGCATGAAGGATTTCTTCGACCTCAGAGTGATCGCGCAGCGCACCCCTCTGCACGGAGCCATCCTGGCCGCGGCGATTGCCGCCACCTTTGATCGCCGACAGACGCCGCTACCCGACCAACTTCCCTTCGCGCTGTCGGAGGATTTCAGCCAAGACATCGGCAAGCTGCGCCAGTGGCAAGCCTTTCTGAACAAGAACCGACTCGAGGCAAGCAGCCTGGCCGACACGGTCACCCTTCTGCGGCTCTTGCTATGGCCAGCTACGCAGGTGGCCGTGGCCCGCAGTCGGGCAACGGCCACGTGGGAGCCAGCGCAGGCCGCGTGGCGGTGAGGCGGCTGGATCGGGCGGACAGTGCCCCCGCCGCTCCCAGCATTGCCAGGCCCTAGCGCGGCGCAATCCGAGTGGCGAGCGCCTTGGGCGTGTACTCGGGCACGAACAGGCAGGCAGCGGGGTTGCCTGCCTGCTGCACGCGACAGCGGTCCGCGATGCCCTGGGGCGTGGGCTTGGTGCCTTGCTCGACCCAGGCCAGCAGGGCATCAAAGAGCGGTGGGTACATCGCGTCTCCGAAGTAGCTGTGGTCGGCCGAATTGACGAAGGTCTGCACCAGGCGCGCGCCGTTGCCGGCACGCTCCATGCGCTGCTTCAGGGTGTCACTGCCTTCGACGAACACCGTCGAATCGCGAATGCCGTTGGAGCTGATGACCGGAACGCGAAACTTGCCGACGTAGTCAACATCTGCTGCAAAGGCAGCCGCCGCCTTCGGGTCAGCCTGGAAGCGCAAACCCTTGGCGTCCAGCGCCGCATTGAGCGCTGCGTCGTCGCCTGAGCCGGTGTAGCGCACGCCCTTGTTGCCGAGAGGCGAGGCCCCCGCAGTGCGACTTACCACGTCCTGCAAACTAAAGGTACCCCAGTTGAGGTGACCGATGATGGAGTTCTCGGGGATGCGGATCACATCGACGATGGTCTTGATTTTGCGCAGCTGCTCGGGGCTGCGCTGGGCCGCGGGCTTGTTGAGGGCTAGGCATTCGTTGGCGCGGCTGGCCAAGTCCGCCGGTGTCATCTTTGTATCGGCTGGCAGACCGATGGAGAGCTGGTAGCTGGGCTCGGTGGGCCGCGGGTGGTTGCCGCACAGGTGCTGGTACACCGCGCGCAGGTCAATCCGGAAGTCGTAGGTGGTGGGCCCTGCGACCACGCCGCTGGTCAGCAACATGCCCTCCCAGGAATTGGGAAAGAGCTCTGCGGCGCGGGTGGCAACCATGGCACCCCATGACTGCCCGTGCAACAGCGTGCGGCGCGGCTGCGCCACATGGCTCACAAAAATGCGCCGAACCCGCTCGGTGTCCTCGGCGGCGGTGGTCACACCGAACCCGCCCTGGCGGAACACAGAGCCGGCCCAGGCGTGGCCCTCGGACACGGTGATGGCCCAGCGCTTGATGTCCTCGTCGGCTCGGGTGATCTGGGGCGGGCCCAGGCTGGGACCGCCGTGCGCGTGAACGACCAGAATGCCACTCCACTTCTGGGGCATGACGATCAGGTAGTGAGCACCCACCGAATCCTGGCCGCGCAGGCAACGTGCGCCCGCGGGAACGCCCGCCGGACAGGGCGCCACCGCAGGCGCTGCCTCCTGGGTGGCCGGCGGTGTGAGGGCACAGCCCGAAAGCAGCGCAGCGCAGACGAGCGCGGACAAATGGCGCCAACTTGGCTTGAAAAGCATGAATCGGTCCTTTGGAAAAATGACTCGGTCTCGCCACCGGGGAGCGGGCAATCAGCCAGGCCGATAGTCGTCTGGCGCGCCAGGCGGTATCGGCGGATGTGTTTTGAGAGATGTCTGAAAAGCATGCACCATCTTGCGAATGGGGCCGCGCGCCCAGCCCTGGGCGGCGTTGACGTCGGTTTCTTCTTTCGGGTCTTGGACCAGATTGAATAGATAGGGCGTCTCCAGGTGGTTGGCGCCGGCGTTGGGCTCGACCTCCCAGACGAAGTGCATCTTCCAGTCACGCCACTTGGCGGCGCGCAGTTCGCTCTTGATGTAGTAGACAAAGCCTTCGCGGCTGGACTTGTCTTGCAGGCCGCGCCAGAAGTCGAGCTGGTCCACCCCGTCGATCACGCGGTCTTGCGGCACGCCAGCGCCAGCGGCGCGCGCCAAGGTGGGAAGCATATCCACCACATGCACGATCTCGTTGGTGACGCGCTGGGCGGGCACTTGGCCGGGCCAGCGCACGATGAGCGGCACGCGCAGCGCGCCCTCCATCGAGGTGTGATACGTGCCCGTCCACATGCCTGCGCTGCCGCGCCAGGGGCGCCGGTATTCGGGACCGTTGTCGCTGGCAAAAATGAATATCGTGTCGTCCGTGAGGCCGCAGGCCTCGACGGTGTCGAGGAGCTGGCCCACGCGCGCATCCATCTCGACGAGTGAGTCGGCAAAGTCGCCCTTTTTGGTCTGCCCCTCGAAGTCACGGTGCGGAATCGTGGGGTAGTGCAACTGGGTCAGCGGCACATAGAGGAAGAAGGGCTTTCCCGAGGTAGCCTGCTCGCGAATGAACGCGCAGCCCCGGTCGGTGAGCTCGGCGTCGATGCGCCGACGCATTTCCAGGTCATAGGGCTCGCGCTTTTGCGCGGGCTGGCCGGCCCAGCCTTCCATCACGTGAGGAATGTCGACCACCTCCGGGTCAAACCCGACCTGCTCGGTGAACATGCTCTCGTTGGTGGTGCGGGGAATGCCGTACCAATGGTCAAAGCCGCGGTCTTTGGGGTAGCGGCCCTCCTGGTCGCCCAGGTGCCACTTGCCGTACATCGCGGTAGCGTAGCCCGCTTGCGAGAGCAGCTGGGCGATGGTGATCTCCCACGGGTGGATGCCTTGCGGCAGGCCCGCGGGCACCGACTGCAAAGCACCCGTGCGGATCGGGTGGCGACCGGTCATGAGGGCCGAGCGCGTGGGCACGCAGTCACTCTCGACATTGAAGTTCAGAAAGCGCATGCCTTGCGCCGCCAGCGCGTCGATGCGCGGGGTGGGTGCACCCCTTAACTCACCCCCGCCATAGCAACCGAGTTCACCCCAGCCCAGGTTGTCGGCAAGGACCAGAACAATGTGCGGGGGCTTGGCGCTGCTGGGCGCAGGGGGAGCGGGCTGGGTCATGGGGAGGGCGATCGGCAAACGGTCAGTCAACCAGATTGATGTTCAAGGTGGGAATGAGTTTTTCCCACTGGGCGACGGTGTCCTTAAGAAACTTGTCAAAGGCTGCGCCGCGCAGTGTCGAGGGCGTGATGCCGCTTTCGCCTAATTTCGCCTGGATCTCCGGCAACTGCACGATGCGCGAAATCTCTTCCGACAGACGGCGGGCGATGGGTTCGGGCAGGCCGGTGGGTGCCACTAGGCCAGCCCACTGCGTCATCGCGATCTGCGGAAAGCCCGCCTCGGTGAAGGTCGGCACATCGGGCAGGGCGGCGTTGCGCTGCGGAGAGGTCACGGCCAGCACCCGAACCTTGCCGTTACGGTGCTGCGCCAGCATCGGCGCGAGACCTAGCACCGCCACTGGCACCTGATTGGCCACCAGATCGGTCGAGGCCTGGCCACCGCCCTTGTAGGGGATGTGCACCATGTCAATCCCGGCGAGCTTGGACCACCACTCGCCCACCACATGCTGCGAGGTGCCAATGCCGGAGGTGCCGTAGGCCAGCTTGGCCGGCTGCCTGCGCGCCTGGGCGACCACATCGGCCAGGTTCTTGAGCGGAGAGGCTGCGGGGACCGCCAGACTAATGGGCTGATCGCCCACCATCGCCAGCCCCATCAAGTCACGGCGAAACTTCCAGGGCAGGGTCGGGCGAAAGGCGTCGAGCATGGCGGTGGAATCGGACGCCAGGCCCAGGGTGTAGCCGTCGGGCCGGGCCTGCGCCGCCTGCTGCATGCCGATGGCGCCTGAAGCACCCGGCCGGTTTTCCACCACCACACTTTGCTTGAGCGCCCGGGCCAGCTCGGCGCCCACCAGGCGGGCCACGATGTCGTTGGTGCCGCCGGCGGCTTGCGGGACGATGATCCGAATGGGCTGGTCGTCGGGCCAGGCTGCGTGCACGCCGGCACTCACCAGGCAAAGGGCCGCAAGGAGGGCCGGCCGCAGGCGCTGGGCCAGGGAGATCGTGCAAGGCTGATTCATGGGTTGATTTCCTGTGAAGTCTGCCCCCAGTCTAGAAACTCGGGTGACAAGCGTAAAATCGTTTTTCCTTGTCTTTTGATAAGCGCAGGTTATCTTGCCAGCCCCCTCCTCCGCGTCCCCCGCTTCCTCGGCGTCGCTTTCTCACCTGAAGTTCCGGCACTTGCAGCTGGTCGACCATCTGGTCACGCACCGCACCTTGCACAAGGCGGCGCGCCTTCTGAGCATCAGCCAGCCGGCCGCCACCGGCATGCTCAATGACCTGGAGCAGTTGCTGGGGCTCCAGCTGTTCACCCGCAGTCGCCAGGGCATGGCGCCCACGCCCGCCACCTCGGCGCTGCTGGACAAAGTGCGCACCCTCCTCAATGAGTTCAATGACCTGACCGCAGCGCTCGAGCGCGTGGGCCAGGGCCGGGACACGGTGCTGCGCCTGGGCGTGGTGCCGCAGGCCTTCGTCACCTACATGCCACAGGCGATCGAGCGGTTCCGAGCCGCTGGTGGCGGCGCCTTGCACACCCAAGAAGGCACCGGCCGCCAACTGCTCGACCAACTGCTCGCTGGACAACTTGACGGAGTGATTGGCAGGCTCCCCTCCGAAGGCCTGCCGCCCCAGGAGCTTGCGGCGGACCTCCAGATGCTGCCCCTGTACCGCGACGAGGTGTGCGTGGTGGCACGCCCTGACCACCCCATTCTTCGTGAGCGCCGCATCAGCTTCAAGCGGCTGGCGAAGGAGTCATGGGTGCTGCAGCGCCGGGACTCCAGCGTGAGGCAGGCCTTCGCCGAGGCCTTCATGCGCGCGGGGCTGCTCCCGCCCGACCCCGCCGTCGAGACCGCCACCTACATCCAGAACATCGCGGTGGTGGCCGGGTCGGGGCTTTTGAGCATCGCCCCGCGACGCGCCGCCGAGCAGCAGCAGGCCCTGGGACAGATCGCCATCCTCAACTTTCGCCTGGGGGTGGAGCCGATGCAGGTGAGCCTGCTGGTGCGGGGCGCCACTGGTCACAACGCCATGCTGCAGTTGTTCCGACAGGCGTTGACGGACAGCATCGGCCCCTAAGGCGGCCGCGGCCGCAGAGGTCAGGCCTGCCTCAACTGCCGGCGGGCTGCGCCTCGGCGCGGGAGGGGGCTGGCGCGCTTGGTGCGTCCTGACCCTGCCCTTGTCCCTGCCCCTGCGCAATACGCGCAGTGAGCACGCCCACCACGTCATCACCGAGCCGGAAGATATTGTCGAGACCGATCGCCTCCAGCTGCCCGCTGCCGCGAAGCGTGCCCAGGGCTTCTTCCTTCATGTTGAACAGATAGAGCCCTCCGCCAAGCGCCTGGCGTCGGCGCGCCTCGTTGGCGAGCATCTGGGCGCCAGCCAGATCGATGAAGTTGATGCCCGCCGCAATCAAAAGCAGGTGAGGAGCGCCAGGGCACCCGTCGTCTGCCGCCTGAAGCGACTCCTCCACATGATTGACCGCACCGAAATAGATCGAGCCGTTGAGTCGCACGATGGTGAGGCCTGCCACTGACTGCGGCGACTCCCCAGAGGGCGCGAACACCGGCGGAGAAATACCAGGCACCGGCTGCACGGGCTCGAGCCCAGGGCGGGAGGTTCGCCGCAGGTACAACACCATGGAGACCAGCACACCCAGATAGATGGCGTACTCGAGCTGCAAGGTCAGCGTGGCCAGGAAGGTCACCGCCAGCACAGCGGCCTCTTGCCGGCTTGAACGAATGATGTCGCCGATATGGTGGAAGTCGATCAGGCCCCAGGCCACGACGAAGAGGATGCCGGCCATGACAGGCGCGGTGAGGTACTTGGCCAGTGGCGCGAGAAACAGCAGGATCAGAAACAGGAACGCTGCCGAAAACACCGCCGCCAGCGGCGTGCGGGCGCCGGCGCTGTAGTTCAGGCCGGTGCGGTTGAACGAGCCGCTCGAGGCGTAACCGGAGAAAAAAGCACCCGAAATATTGGCCAGGCCCTGCCCGATAAATTCCTGATTGCCGTCGATGCGCTGCCCGCTTTTGAGCGCCACTGAACGGGCGATGGACACTGCCTCGGTGAGCGAGAGCATGGCCACTGCGATGGCGATCGGAATCAGTTGCTCGATGGTGGACACCGAAAAATCCGGCATCGACAAGGGCGGCAGCCCGACGCGCAGCGTACCGATGCTTTCAATACCGGTCTGCCCCGCACCGAGGGCCGCCTCCAGGGCCACGCCCAACAGGCTTCCGGCGAGCATGGCGGCAATGAGGTGCGGCAGGCGGGGCAGCCAGCGCTTGGTGACCACGCTGACCACCACCGTAAACACCGCGACGCAGGTGACATAAGGGTTATAGGCCCCGATCTGAAGCAGCAGCTCGGACAGCACCGTGAAGACACTGCTGCCCCTGGGAATCTCGACGCCAAAAAAGTACCGAGCCTGGCTTGCCGCGATCAGGATGGCCGCGCCTGCGGTAAAGCCCACCACCACCGTGTGCGACACAAAGTTGACCAGCGTCCCCATTCGCAAAAGGCCCAGAAGGAGCTGGAACACCCCGACCAGTAGCGTGAGCGTGAGTACCAGCTTGACGTAGGCCTCGCTGCCGGGAGCCGCGAGTGGGCTCATGGTGGCAAAGACCACGATGGAGATGGCGGTGGTGGGGCCCGACACCAGGTGCCAGGACGAGCCCCACAGGGCGGCCACGATCGCGGGGATCATGGCCGCATAAAGCCCGAACTCCGGCGGCATGCCGGCCACGGTGGCAAACGCCACCCCCTGTGGCACGAGGATAATGCCGCCGGTGAGGCCCGCTATGGCATCAAAGCGCAGTGTCTGCCGGTTGACGCGTGGCCACCAGCGCAGGAAGGGAAGCCACGGGGTCCAATTCATCCGGCGTTCATGCGTGATCGAAAAAGACCGGTCACGATACCACTTGGTAGTAGAGGTTCTGCGGGTGCTGCGCCTGGGCAAAGAAGAACCAGCGCTCCACCAGCAAACCGACCGCCTGCGAGGCAGCGGCCACCGCCCATGCGGTCAGGGGATGCATGGACAAGAGGGCCCAGGCCAGGCATGCCATCGGCACCGCGAACACCAGCACCTGGAACCCGATCTTGGCCTGGCCCATGAGGCGCAGGGAAGCGCCATGAAAAAACTCGCGGGTGTTGAAAGAGCCACCGGTAAAGCCCATCGACTTTTGAACCACCCGCGGCGACCGGATGCCGGTGGCCGACTGAAGGGTCGACTTCGGCTTGATGCTCGCATTACGCCGCAACGACAGCACGCGCGTCCCCCAGGCCAGCGCTGTGGCCCCGAGCGCCCAGGGCGCACAGGCACGGGCAAAGTTCAGGTCGCCCGCGGCGCAGGCCAGGGCGCCGCAGGCTACCAGCCCCGAGGCAAGCCCGAGCAGCGCGAAATTGACCAGGGTCAGCGGATGCGCCCACTCCTGAATGAAGCGAATGCACATGTAGATCATGGCGGTGCAGTACCACAGCACCAAGGCGCCCGCGATCGTCAGCACCGCCAGCGCATGGGCCCATGGGCCATCCGAGTAGCCAAAGGTGGTCAGCCAGGCGGAGACGAAGGTCAGCCCGATGAACAGCGGCAGCGCGATCACCTCACGCGACATCCACGAGGTGCGCCACATGAGAACGGCCCGCCACGCCCGCAACGGGTGGCCGAGGTGAAAGAAGGAGGCCACCAGCCCCAGCACCAACATCGCGGTGCTGGCCCACAGGAGCAGTGGCGTTGCTGCCCGCGGGGCGCTTCCGGCTAAGGTGGCGACGGCGGTCACCAGCGCCATGCCCTGCGCAGCGCCCGACACCGTCGTGAACAGGATGATGGACAGCGCAGGCTTCACCCCTTCACCTCGGTCGTGATCTTACGGGGCAGGTACTGGTTGGCAGGCTGCGTGTCCCACTCGGGCATCAGCGAATAGCCACCCCGCTCACGGATCGCCTTCGACACCTCGGACTCCGGGTCCTTCACATCACCGAACAGGCGCGCGCCGGTGGGGCAGGCCTTGACGCAGGCGGGCTGGCGGTCCTGCGGCGGCAGCAGCTCGTCGTAGATGCGGTCAACGCACAAGGTGCACTTGGTCATGACCTTGCGCTCCTCGTCGAACTCCCGCGCGCCGTAGGGGCAGGCCCAGCTGCAGTACTTGCAACCGATGCACTTGTCGTAGTCCACCAGCACGATCCCGTCGCTGGCGCGCTTGTAGCTCGCGCCGGTGGGGCACACCGGCACGCAGGGCGGGTCTTCGCAGTGCAGGCAGCTCTTGGGAAAGTGAATGGTCTGGGTGTCGGGGTAGCTGTCCGCCTCGAAGGTCTGAACGCGGTTGAAAAAGGTACCGCTGGGGTTCTCGGCGAAAGCGTTGAGGTCCGACAGGGGACCGGCTGCGCCCGAGGTGTTCCACTCCTTGCAGGAGGTGACGCAGGCATGGCAGCCCACGCAGACGTTCAGGTCGATCACCAGCGCCAGTTGCTTGGCCAAGGTTTCCTGGGGAGGCTGTGGCTCGTTCATGATTTTTTAGAGGCGAAGTAGGCAATGATCTTGCGGGCGCCACCGAGAACGCCCGGCGTCTGCGGCATGGTCGGCACCTGCGGGAAGGAGGTTGCCTCCTCTTCCGGCTCGGCGGGCGAGAGCCGCACGCGCACGTCGTACCAGCCGGCCTGACCGGTGATGGGGTCAGAGTTGCTGATACGCCGCTCACCCAGTGGCAACTCCTCCGAGATCAGGTGATTGAGCAGGAAGCCCTTGCGCGATTCGTCTGCACCCGGCGCCAGCTGCCAAGCACCGGAGGCCTTGCCGATGGCGTTCCAGGTCCAAACGGTGCCGGGCTCCACCGCGTCGCTGAAGCGCACCATGCAACGCACCTTGCCCCAGCTGCTCTCCACCCAGGCCCAGCCCCCGTCGGCAATACCCGCCGCCTGCGCCGTGCTGGAGTTCACATGCAGGTAGTTGTGGCTGTGGATCTGGCGCAGCCAGGCGTTTTGCGAATCCCAGGAGTGGTACATCGCCATCGGCCGCTGGGTGATGGCGCTGAGCGGGAAGCGCTCCCCATCGATGGCGGCGTTTTCGAGCGGCGGGTACCAGAAGGGCAGCGGGTCGAAGTAGGTCGCCACCCGCTCCCGCAGCGCGTCCGGCGGCTGGCGTCCCTGGGTCTTGCCCTGCGCCGCCAGCCGGAACGACTGCAGCGTGTCCGAGTAGATGGCGAGCTGGACCGGATCGTTTTTTTGGCGCCAGCCCTTTTCCTTGGCGAAATCAAGGTAAGGCTGGTTCCAGTTGCGCATGTACTGCTGGTCTTCGGGCATGTGCCACTGAAAAACGCAGTTGTTCTTGGCGTACATCTCCCACTGGTTCGGGTTCGGCTCACCGCGCAGGTGCTCGGTGCCGTCCTTGCCGCGCCAGCCCATGAGAAAGCCCACGCCCGGCTGGGCCTGGAAGTTGACCACGAAGTCCGGGTAGTCCTTGAACTTGCGGCTGCCATCGTCCTGGGTGAAGGCCGGGAACTTGAGGCGCGAGGCCAGTTCCACCAGCACCTCCTGGAAGGGCCTGCACTCTCCGGTGGGCGGGAGCACCGGCACACGCACCGAGTCGACTGGGCCGTCAAACTCAGAGATCGGCCGATCGAGCATGCTCATGACATCGTGCCGCTCGAGGTAGGTGGTGTCGGGCAGCACCAGGTCGGCGTAGGCCACCATTTCGCTCTGGAAGGCGTCGCACACCACCAGGAAGGGGATGCGGTGGCTGCCGTCCTCGTTTTTGGCGTTGAGCTTCTCACGCACCTCCATGGTGTTCATCGTGGAGTTCCACGCCATGTTGGCCATGAAGATCATCAAGGTGTCGACGGTGTAGGGGTCACCCCGCACCGCGTTGGTGATGACGTTATGCATCATCCCGTGCGCCGACAGCGGGTGCTCCCACGAAAAAGCGTGGTCGATCCGCAGGGGAGTGCCGTCCGCATAGACCGCCAGCTCCTCGGGGCTGGCTGGAAAGCCGAGCGGGGCGGCATTGAGCGGCGTGTTGGGCTTGACCATCGCCGGGTCGTTGAAGGCGCGGTAATTGGGCACGATGTGCCGCGGATAAGGCGCCTTGTGGCGGAATCCGCCCGGGGCATCGATGGTGCCCAAAACGCTCATGATCACCGCCAGCGCGCGCACCGTCTGGAAGCCGTTAGAGTGCGCCGCCAGGCCCCGCATGGCATGAAAGGCAACCGGCCGCCCCTGCGTGGTTTCGTGCCGCTTGCCCCAAGAATCCGTCCAGGCAATGGGCAGCTCAAAGGCCTGGTGCAAGGCGGTCTCGCCCAGCTCCCGGGCAAGCCGACGAATACGGTCCGCAGGGATGCCGGTGATGGCCGAGGCCCACTCCGGCGTGGTCGTTGCCACCCGTTCGCGCAGCAGCTGAAACGCCGGCGCCACCCGGGTGCCGTCGGCCAGTTGGTAGTGCCCCTCCAGGGCCAGCTCACGGCCCTCCTCGTTCCCCTCGGGGTAGGCGCGCACGACAGTTTGGCTCCGGGTGTCCCAGGCCAGCTTGTTGTGCGGGTTGCGGCCGTCACCGGGTGGGCCGTTGTCCGGGTCAAAGGCGAACAGCCCCTCGCGCTCGCCTTCGTCCAGAACCACCAGCTGCGGGCCGTTGGTAAACCGCTGCAGGAAGGGCCGGTCGATCAGGTCGGCCTCGATCAGCTCGTGCAACAGCGCCATGAACAAGGCACCGTCGGTACCGGGCCGGATCGGAATCCATTCGTCGGCAATGGCCGAATAGCCGGTGCGCACCGGGTTGATCGAGATGAAGCGGCCCCCTTCGCGCTTGAACTTGCCAAGCGCCATCTTCATAGGGTTGCTGTGGTGGTCTTCGGCGGTCCCGATCATCACGAACAGCTTGGCGCGCTCAAGATCTGGCCCGCCAAACTCCCAGAAGCTGCCGCCCACCGAATAAATCATTCCGGCGGCCATGTTCACCGAGCAAAAGCCGCCATGCGCCGCGTAATTGGGGGTGCCAAACTGGCGCGCGAACAGGCCGGTGAGAGCCTGCATCTGGTCACGGCCGGTGAACAGCGCAAACTTCTTGGGATCGGACGCCCGGATCTTGCCAAGCCGCTCGGTGAGAATCTCGAACGCACGCTCCCAGGAGATGGGTTCAAACTCTCCGACCCCACGGTCTGCGCCGGGCTTGCGCAGGAGCGGCTGGGTGAGCCGCGCAGGGGAGTACTGCTTCATGATCCCCGAGCTGCCCTTGGCGCAGATCACGCCCTTGTTCAGCGGGTGCTCGGGGTTGCCGTCGATGTAACGGACCTCGCCCTCACGCAGATGCACCCGGATGCCGCAGCGGCAGGCGCACATGTAACAGGTGGTCGTCTTGACCTCGGTCCCCTGCACGCTGCTGCGCTCGGGGTCGTGAAGCGGATCGCGAGAAAACAGCTCAGCCATACCCCGATGTTCACCGCCGAATCAATCGACTCGGCCGATAATTTTTATCACACTGACCCGAAAAATCGATCAGCGCAGGTCGGCCGAATCGAGGCAGTCGTCAAGGAAGCTCTGCGCGCCAGCGCCCAGCTTTCTGTTGCGATGCAGCACGATGGAGAGGGCCCGCTTCATCTCCGGCAAGGCGGTGGGAAGTTCCACCAGCCACCCCTGCTCAATCGCCTCGTGCACCGCCAGGCGTGACAGGCAGCCCAGCCCGATGCCCGCCGCCACCGCGCGCTTGACCGCCTCGTTGCTGCCCAATTCAAGCTCCACCTGCATCTCCGGCAGGTGGGGAAGCAGCCACCGGTCGGTGGCCTCTCGCGTCCCGGAGCCCGGCTCGCGCAGCACCCAGGAAGCCTTGGCCAGCTGCCGGGGGCTGAGCTTTCTCCGGGACACCGGATGGCCCTTGGCGGCGAAGATCACCATCTGGTCACTGCGCCAATGCCGCACCTTGAGCCCGGGTTGGGTGAGCGAGCCTTCAATGAAGCCGACATCCGCCGAGAAAGACGCCACCGCGTCCACCACGTCGTGGGTGTTGACGATCTGAATCAGCACATGGCTGCCCGGGTGCTTGGCTTTCCACTGGGCAATGAGCTGGGGCAGCAGGTACTCGCCCACGGTGTAGCTCGATGCCAGCCGCAGGGGGGTGGCGTGGGGCGCGCGGAACAGGGCCTCCGTCTGGGCCGCCTCCTCCAGCACGCTGACCGCCCGCGGCAGCAGGGCCCGGCCGTTTTCATTGATGATCAATTTGCGCCCGACCCGGTCAAAGAGCCGAACCCCCAGCGCGGTCTCCAACTCGCCCAGCGCATTGCTGGCCGCCGACTGGGAGCGGGAGATTTCGTCTGCGGCGGCGCGGGTGCTCCCGCCGCGCGCGACTGCGGCAAAGACCTCCAGCTGGCTGAGCGTGAGCTTGAGCCGTCGATCGATTTTTTGATTCACCACATGTCCCAGGGTTGGCGCAATTATCGGGGAACCGGCTGGACAACTCGCGCGCTTGCCACCTGCGTAAGATCGGGCCATGACCCTCTCAGCGCCAGCCCCCAAAAGTTTCGACACGCTGGCCCTCTCCGCCGCCGCCCAGGAGAACCTGCGCCGGCTCGGCTACCTCGAGATGACCGCCATCCAGGCGGCCAGCCTGCCCGCCGCACTGCAAGGGCGCGACCTGATCGCCCAGGCCAAGACCGGCAGCGGCAAGACCGCAGCGTTCGCGCTGGCCTTGCTGGCCCGACTCGAGCCGCGCCGCTTCGCGGTGCAGGCGCTGGCGCTGTGCCCCACCCGCGAGCTGGCCGACCAGGTCACTACTGAGATCCGGCGCCTGGCACGGGCCGAAGACAACATCAAGGTGGTCACGCTCACCGGCGGCGTCCCGCTGCGCGGACAGACCAACAGCCTGGCCCACGGCGCGCATGTGGTCGTCGGCACGCCCGGACGGGTGATCGACCACCTCGAGCGCGAGCACCTGCGCCTCGACGCCCTCGCGACGCTGGTGCTCGACGAAGCAGACCGCATGCTGGACATGGGCTTCGCCGACGACATCGCCAAGATCGCTGGCCAATGCCCAGACGAGCGGCAAACCCTGCTGTTTTCGGCCACCTACCCCGAGGGCATCGCCCGGCTCGCCGCCCAGTTTCTGCGTGACCCGGTCACTGTGAAGGTGGACGCCCAGCATGGCAGCGATCAGATTGAACAGCGCTGGTACGAGGTCGGCGAACGCGACCGCTTGCCAGCCGTGGCCCGCCTGCTCGAGCACTTTCGGCCTGCCAGCAGCCTGGCCTTTTGCAACACCAAGGCGCGCTGCCGCGAGCTGGTGGCCTTACTGCAGGCACAGGGCTACAGCGCCCTCGCGCTGCACGGCGACCTGGAGCAACGCGACCGGGACCAGGTACTGGTCCGCTTCGCGAACGGAAGCTGCTCGGTGCTCGTGGCCACCGACGTGGCGGCGCGCGGGCTCGACGTCGCCGGCTTGGCAGCTGTGATCAACGTGGACATCTCGCCGGACCCCGAGGCCCATGTGCACCGCATCGGCCGCACTGGCCGCGCCGGCCAGACGGGGCTGGCCCTCAGCCTCGCCTCCATGGACGATATGGGCGCGGTCGGTCGCATCGACCAGTTGCAGGGCCGGCCTTCCGTATGGTCTCCACTCGCCGAGCTCACGCCGACGCCAGGCGAGCGGCTGCTTCCTGCGATGGCGACTGTCCACATCCAGGCCGGGCGCAAGGAAAAGATTCGACCCGGGGACGTGTTGGGCGCCCTCACTGCCGACCTGGGTTACACCCGCGAGCAGGTGGGCAAGATCGACATCAACGAGTTCGCCACCTATGTGGCGGTCGAC
>NZ_JARXAB010000009.1 GCF_029866045.1 Ramlibacter sp.
CACCATGAGGGCCAGCTTGTCTGCCACACGGGGAAAGTCGACGATCGGCGCGCCAAACTGCTTGCGGTCGTTGGCGTAACGCCAACCCAGGTCGAAGGCGCGGCCGGCCACACCCACCGCACGCGCGGCAGTATGGATGCGTGCCGCGTCGGAGGTCTGCCTCAGCAGGCGAAAGCCCTGGCCCCGCACGCCACCGAGCACCGCGTCGGAACCGACCTCGAAGCCGTCAAAGGCAATGTCGTACTCGCGCATGCCGCGGTAGCCCAGCACCTCGATCTCGCCGCCGGCCATGCCGGCGGCGGGGAAGGGGTTGTCGCGCGTGCCGCGTGGCTTGGGCGCCAAGAACATGCTCAGGCCGTTATGGTCGGTGCTTCCCGGCTCGGTGCGGGCCAGCAGCGTCATCAGGTCGCTACGCGAAGCATGGGTGATCCAGGTCTTGTTGCCGTCGATGCGCCAGCCGCTGTTCGTCGGGGTGGCGCGGGTGCGGAGCGACCCCAGGTCGGAGCCGGTGTCGGGCTCGGTGAACACCGCGGTCGGCAGCACCTCGCCAGTGGCGATCTTGGGCAGCCAGTGGGCCTGCTGCTCGGGGGTGCCGCCGCACAAAATGAGTTCGGCTGCAATTTCCGAGCGGGTGCCCAAGGAGCCCGCTGCAATCCAGCCCCGGCTCAATTCCTCGGTCACGATGCACATCGCCCGCTTGCCCAGGCCCAGGCCGTTGTAATCACCCGAGATGCTCACGCCGAACACGCCGAGCTCGCCCAGTTGCGACACCAGGGCATCCGGAATCAGGTCGTCGGCCAGGTGCCAGGCGTGCGCGTGCGGGGTGATCTCTCTTTCGGTAAAGCGGCGGAACTGGTCGCGAATGAGGTCCAGGTCCTCGTCGAAGGAGGTCTCGCTGATCGGGCGGTCGGCGCGCAGGTGGTCGATCAGCGCGCGGCGCGTTTCAGGCGCGGCAGATCGGGCCATCAAGGCAGCGACTGCAGGCTCCGTGGCCAAGGCGGCGGCGGCGCCGACCAGACCCAGTTCCGCCGGGCGGAAGATTTCGGTCTGCGACATCGGGATGCCGCTCGTGAGCTGTGCCAGGTACTCGCCCACACCCAGCGTCAACACCAGTTCTTCCCCCTGCTGCAAGCGGCCCTGGGCCGCGAGGCGCTCACCCCAGCTGGCGGCACTGGCGATGGCTTCGACCGTAGTGGCCACCCAAGCCAGGCCATGGAGCGCGCGCTGGTGCGCCTGCAGCAAAGCGGGCTGCGGCTTTCCACCCGCGGTGCAGCGCTCGGTGACCACCCGCCGGGTTTCGGCCAGGTAGGCGCGGGCGGCTGCAGCGGCGGCCTGGAGTTGCTGGGTCAGTGGGGAGGAAGCGCTCACGACGATGGCCTTCAGGCAATGAGACCCGCGTCGTGCAATTGGCCGATGCGGGTGGGGGACAGGGAGAGAACTTCGGCCAGCACCTGGTCGGTGTGCTCGCCCAGGTGCGGTGCGCGCTGCACCGGCACCCGCGGCGTGCCATGGAAGCTGGCAGCGGCGCCGGGCGCCGGGTAGTGCAGGCCGCTGGGATGCCCCAGCGTCTCGAACAGGGGCGCAGCCAGCGCCAGACGCGGGTCGGTGTCCAGCGCGGTGCGCAGGGTTTGGTAACTGGACCACAGCACGCTGCCGGCCTCGAAGCGCTCACGCGCCTGCGCCAGGGTCAGCGCCCCGATGGCTTTGTCGAACAACGGGAACAGCGCCTGCCGGTGGGTGAAGCGCTGCCCCTCCTCGGTGAAGTCGGCGTGAAGTTGTGAGGCAAGGGCCGCTACCGCCGCCTGGAGGTCCAGCGCCTTGACCAGGCCGCTCCACTGGCGGGCGGTGATGGCCACCACCATCACACGCTGGCCGTCGGCGGTGGCGAAGTCACGGCCGAAGGCACCAAAGAGTGCGTTGCCATAGCGGGGGCGGTCTCCGGTGGTCAGGGCCTCGGCCAGCTGGCCGGTGTGGCCCAGGCAGGTCAGCGCGACATCGGACAGGGGCACGGTCACCTCCTGACCTTGGCCGGTACGCAGCCGGTGGCGCTCGGCGGCCATGAGGGCGAACGCGGCGTAGGCGCCGGTCACCAGGTCCCAGGCTGGCACCACATGGTTGACGGGCTCCTCGCCATTACGGTCCGAGCCGGTGATCCAGGGCATGCCCAGGGCGGCGTTGACCGTGTAGTCCACCGCCGGCGCGCCGTCGCGCCAGCCCAGCACGCGGGCGGTGATCAGGTCGGGCCGGTGGGCTGCAAGCGCCTCATGCGACAAAAACCCTTGTTGCGGGTAGTTGGTGACGAACAGGCCCGCGCCTGCGCCGGGCGCGGTGATCAGGTCGACCGCGAGTTGGCGCCCCTCGGGCCGGCCCATGTCGATGGCGACTGAGCGCTTGCCCTTTTGCAGCCCTTCCCAATACAGGCTGCGGCCGTCTGCCGAGACCGGCCAACGGTTGAAGTCCATGCCGCCGCCGATCGGGTCGATGCGAATGACCTGGGCGCCCAATTGGGCCAAGTGCAGCGCGCAGGACGGGCCGGCAATGAAGGACGCGCATTCGACGACCCGCAGGTCGGACAGAAAAGGGTACATGGCGGGTCAGCCGAAATTGGGCTTGCGCCGCTCGCGGTGGGAGGCCAGACCTTCCTTGACCTCTGGCCCGGTGAAGCCGAGGAACTCGAGCGCCAGCGAGGCGTCGAAAATCGGCCACTGCGACCGGTACCAGTTGTTCAGGGAGTACTTGGTCAGCGAGATCGCCTCCTGCGCGCCCTCGGCCAGGTCACGCGCGTGTTGGCGCGCCACTTCCAGAAGCTGATCGTCCTCAACGCACAGCGACACCAGGCCGATGCGCTCGGCTTCCTCGCCGGAGAGATGCTTGCAGGTCATGAGGTAGTACTTGGCCTTGGCCATGCCGCACAGCAGGGGCCAGACCATGGAGGCGTGGTCGCCGGCGCACACACCAAGGCGGGTATGCCCGTCGACGATCTTGGCGGTTTTGGCGGCAATCGAGATGTCGGCCAGCATGCCCACGATCAGGCCCGCGCCCACCGCCGGGCCGTGAATGGCGGAGATGATCGGCTTGCGGCAGTCAATCATGTTGCGCACCAGATCGCGGGTTTCGCGCCAGATCCGCATGCTCACCGCATGGCTGGCGATCTGCGCGTCGATCATCTCGAAGCTGCCGCCGGCCGAGAAGGCACGGCCAGCGCCGCGCACCAGCAACACACGGGTCTCCGGGTCCTTGTCGACCACATCGAAAACATCGGGCAGGCGGGCATGCACCTCGGCGTCCACCGCGTTGAGGTTGGGGCCGTCGAAGATCATCTCGAGCACACCCGCGTCATGGCGCTCGAAGCGCATCGGGAAGTTCTTGTACAGATCCATCGGCGGGTGCCTCAGTTCAGGGAGGAGGGAACGGGGAGCGGGGAATGGAGAACAGGGAACCTCGTGGGCGAGGCTCAGGTGCGCTCGAACACGGCAGCCAGGCCCTGACCGCCGCCGATGCACATGGTCTCGAGGGCGTAGCGACCGCTGCGCCGCTCGAGCTCACGCAGCATGGTGGCCAAAATGCGCACGCCGGTCGCGCCCACCGGGTGGCCCAGCGAAATGCCCGAGCCGTTCACATTGAGGCGCTCGTAGTCACCCTTGTCAAAGCCAAGGCCGTAGGTACAGGCCAGCACCTGGGCGGCGAAGGCTTCGTTCAGTTCGAACAGGTCCAGGTCCTTGAGCGAGAGTCCGGTGCGCTGCAACACCAACTGGGTGGCGGGCACCGGGCCGATACCCATGCGCTCGGGGTCCACCCCGGCCACCGCCCAGCCGACCAGACGGCCCAGGGGCTTGAGGCCCAGAGCGGCTGCCTTCTCAGGCGTGGTGACGATGCAGGCGGCAGCGCCGTCGTTCTGTCCGCTGGCATTGCCGGCGGTCACGGTGGATTCAGCGTCGAGCTTGAGGCGTACCGGCGAGAGCGAGCCCAGGCTCTCCATCGTGGTCTCGGGCCGGGGATGCTCGTCGACCGAAATTTGCTGCGGGCCTTTGCGCCCCTTGACCGTGACCGGCACGATCTCGTCGGCAAAGCGGCCGGCCTGCTGGGCGGCGACTGCGTTCTGGTGCGAGCGCAGAGCCAGTTCGTCCTGCGCCTGGCGCGTCACCTTGTACTCGCGGCGCAGGTTTTCCGCCGTCTCCAGCATGCCGCCCGCCACCGGGTGGTGCCGGCCGCCGGAGGTGATGCGGCCGCGGGCAATGCGGTCCCAGAAAGGCTGCGAGTCGCCCTTGATGCCAAAGCGGCCCCCCAGCACATAGTGCTCGGCCTGGCTCATGCTGTCGACGCCGCCAGCGACGACCAAGTCGGCCACGCCGGTCTGCACCCGCATGGCGGCATCGATCACCGCCTGCAGGCCGGAGCCGCAGCGGCGATCAATCTGCAAGCCGGGTACGCGCACGCCCAGCTCGGCGTCCAGGGCGGCAATGCGGCCGATGGCCGGCGCCTCGCCGTTGGGGTAGCACTGACCGAAGACAACGTCGTCAATGTCACTGCCCTGGATGCCGGTGCGGCGCACCAGCTCGCGGATCACTGTCTCGGCCAGAGTGGTGGCCGGGACATCCTTGAACATGCCGCCATAGCGGCCCACGGGCGTACGAAGGGGTTCGCAAATGACGGCGTGCCTGAGGACGGCTTGGTTCATGGGGAATGGATCCGATCAGAAAAAACGACGCGTCCGCTGGGGACTCAATAGGACTTGGGCAGACGCAGAATTTTCTGCGCGATGAAGTTCAAGACCATCTCCTGCGACACCGGCGCGATCTTGAGCAGACGCGCCTCGCGCCACAGGCGTTCAATGTGGTATTCCTTGGCGTAGCAAAAGCCGCCGTGCGTCTGCATCGCGCGGTCACAGACCTCGAAGGCTGCCTCGGTGGCCAGGTACTTGGCCGCATTGGACTCTGCGCCGCAGGGCTTGCCTTGGTCAAAAAGCTGGGCCGCCTTGTCGGACATCATCTGCGCGGCTTCGAGGCGCATCCACGAGTCGGCCAGCGGGTGCTGGATGGCCTGGTTCTTGCCGATGGGGCGGTCGAACACCACCCGGTTCTTGGCGTACTCGGTGGCCAACTCCAGGGCGCGGCGGCCCAAGCCGATCTGCTCGTAGGCCACCACCACGCGCTCGGGGTTGAGGCCGTCAAACAGGTAGGACATGCCCTTGCCGACCTCGCCGATGACGCGGTCGTCGCTGACGATCAGGTCCTTGATGAACAGTTCGTTGGAGTCCACCGCATTGCGCGCGAGCTTCGGAATGGCACGGGCGTCGATGGCAGTGCGGTCGAAGTCGGCCAGGAACAGGGTGAAGCCGTCCATCGGGTTCTTGGGGTCACGCGGCGAGGTGCGCGCAGTGAGCAAGACCATGTGGGCGTTTTGCGCGTTGGTGATCCAGACCTTCTGGCCGTTGATCTTCCAGCCACCGTCGATCTTTTCGGCCTTGGTGGTCAGCCGCGAGGTGTCGACGCCGGCGGTGGGTTCGGTGAGGCCGAAGCACATCACCGTTTTGCCTGAGGCAATGCCTGGCAGGAAGCGCTTTTTCATCTCCTCGGAGCCGTGGTTGATGATGCAACCGGGCGGGAAGATGTAGAAGTGAATCGCCGAGGCGCCGTTGGCGCCGCCGTAATAGGCCACCTCCTGCAACATGATCGAGGCGGCTTCCAGGCCCAGGCCCATGCCGCCATAGGCCTCGGGAATCATCGTGCCCATCCAGCCACCTTCGGCGAAGGCGTTGATGAAGTCCCAGGGGTATTTTTTCTCTTCGTCGTGCTCGCGCCAGTACTCAAGGTCGAAGCGGGAGGCCAGCGCGCGGGCGGACTCGCGAATCATCTTCAGGTCGGCGATATCAGTTTGGGTATTTGCCATGGTGTTGACTCTGCTTTTTAAAGGGTGGGGATGTGGTCCAAAGGGGTCAGCGGGTCGTGGGCGGACAGGTCGCCCAGGGGCTGGCCAAGGTGGCGGGCGCGGATGGCGCGTCGCATGATTTTTCCGTTGCGGGTCTTGGGCAGGCCGGTGACGACATGGACCTTGCTGGGGGCCATGGCCTTGCCAATGAGGCCCGTGACGCCGGCGATCAGCGTCTCGGAGGCGACCGTGGCACCGGGCTTGGCCACCACGAAGGCCACCACCGCCTGGCCCTTCATCTCGTCGGGCACACCGATGACAGCCGCCTCGGCAACGCCGAGTTGGGTCACCAAGGCCGACTCGATCTCGGCGGGGCCCACGCGGCGGCCGCCGATCTTGAGCGTGTCGTCCGAGCGGCCGTGGACATGCCAGTAACCGTCGGCATCGATGCTGCACAGGTCACCGTGCACCCAGATGTCGGGCCAGCGGCTCCAGTAGGTGTCCAGGTAGCGCGCGTCGTCCTTCCAGAAGCTGTGCGCCATGCCGGGCCAGGTATTGAGCATCACCAGCTCGCCGATCTCGGGCGTGGCGCGGGCATCGGCGTCGAGCACGTCGACGTCCATGCCGGGCAACGGCCCACAGAAGGAAGCCGGGGTCTGCGGCAGCATGGTGTAACAAGACAGAATGCCGCCGCCGGTTTCGGTGCCGCCCGAGTAGTTGAGGATTGGCAGTCGCTTGGCGCCCACCTGCTCGAACAACCAATGCCAGGAGGGCTCGTCCCAGGCCTCGCCGGTGGAGGCGAAGGCGCGCAGGCTCGACAGGTCCACCCCCTTGCCGTCGACGTCACGCGAGCGCAGGCCGCGGGCGGCCGTGGGCGCGATGCCCTGCACCGTCACCCGGTTGCGCTCAACGATGCGCCAGAGGCGATCGGGCTCCGGGTAGTCCGGCAGGCCCTCGATCATCACCACGGCGGAGCCGCAATGCAGGCCGCCGACCACCATCAGGGGGCCGAGCATCCAGCCCATGTCGGCGATCCAGCCGAGCACGTCGCCGGGTTGCAGGTCAAAGGCGTAGCCGAAGTCGATGGCCGACTTGAGCAGGTAGCCGATGTGCGAGTGCACGATGCCCTTGGGCAGGCCGGTGGTGCCCGAGGTGTAGATGATGAAGAGCGGATGGTTGGGGTCCAGCGCCTCGGGGGCGGGCGCGGGGCCAGCCAGAGGCGCAGCAACCTCCTTCCACCAGTGGTCGCGGCCGGCCACCATGGAAATAGGCTCACCCGAGTTGGGCACCACCACCAAGTGCTGCACCGAAGGCGACAGAGCCACCGCTCCCTCGGCGATCTGCTTCATCGGCACCGCCTTGCCACGGCGTGTGGTGCCGTCGGCAGTGACCAGCACCTTGGCTTCCGAGGCCTGCAGCCGTGTGGCCAGCGACTCGCTACCGTAGCCCGAGAAGGAGGGCACCACCACAGCGCCGATCTTGGCGCTGCCCAGAATGACCACTGCCGCCTCGGGCAGGGAGGGCATGAAGATCGCGACCCGGTCCCCCTTGCCCACACCCAGGGCCTGAAGGCCAGCGGCAAAGCGGTCGACCTCGGTCTTGAGCTCGGAGAAGCTGAGGCTGCGTCGGCTGCCGTTGTCGCCTTCGTAGGTGACGGCTGTTCGTCCAGCCTGCTGCGGGTCGACCGCATGACGGTCGACGCAGCTGTCGACGATGTTGAGCGTGGCGCCGGTGAACCAGCGCGGAAATTCGCGCCCTGCAGACTCGTCGCACACTTTTTGCACCGGCCCGCGCAGCGGGATGCCCAGGTCCTCGGCGGCAGCCGGCCAGAACCACTCCGGGCGATCGACCGAGGCCCGATGGAAGTCCTCCATGCTGGAAAAGCCCCAGCGCTGGAGGGCAGCCGCCATGCGGCTGCGTGCGATATGGGCCGGCGTGGGCCGCCAAACGGCGGTTTCGTCGCGTCCGAAACTGGGGCGTCCCTTCATCGCATCAACCCTTGGCAGAGGCCTTGCGCGCCTTGGCGGGGGCCTGGGTGGCCTTGACCGCTTGGGTCGCCTTGGAGGGCTTGGCAGGCTTGGAAGGCTTATCGGAAGCCTTGGCCTTGGCAGGCTTTGCAGCGGCCTTGGCCTTGGTGGCTTTGGCCAGCTCCTTGGCCTTGGCGGCGGCGCGGGCGGCTTTGCTGGCGGCGGAAGCGGCCTTGCTCTTGGCCATGAGCGCTTCGTAGTCCTTGCGTTTGAGCATCAGACCGGCGCGTGTGCATTCGCAGACGATCTCGTCGTGCTGGTTGTAGCCAATGTGGCGGAACCAGACGATGCCGGAGTCGGTGCGCTTTTGCGACTCGCGGAGTTTCACCACTTCGGTCACCACGTGAATGGTGTCGCCCGCAAACACCGGGTTGACGAACTTCACCTCGTCATAGCCCAGGTTGCCCAGGGTCGTGCCAATGGTGGTGTCGATCACGATCACGCCGTTGACCAGCGCGAAGATGAACATGCTGTTGATCAGCGGCTTGCCAAAGATGGTGCTCTTGCAATACTCGTGGTCAATGTGCAGCGGCGCGCAGTTGTAGGTGAGCGCAGAGAACAGCATGTTGTCCATCTCCGTCGCAGTGCGGCGGATCGGATGCTCAATGCGCATTCCGACAGAGAATTCTTCGTAGCAAAGTCCGGCCATGTGGGTGTCTCCTTCTTGTTCCTGTTTGTTCGTGGGGGGTTACTGGCCCTTGCGGCTCAGGGTCGCGTGCAACTCGAGCACCTGCTTGGCCGTCTTGACGTGGGCGTAGTCGATGTGCTGGCCCTCGTACAGAACGGCGGCATTGCCCTCGGCCACCGCCTTGTCGAAGGCGTCGATCATTCCCTGGTAGAAGATGACATCTTGCGCAGAAGGCGCAAACACCTCGTTGGCAATGGCGATGTGCGAGGGGTGAATCATCACCAAGGTGGTAAAGCCGATCTCCCGATTGCGCAGGGCGAACTGGCGCGCGCCTTCCGGGTCCTTGAGGTCTTGCCAGAGACCAACCCAGGAGTGCTGGCGACCGGCGGCGCGGTTGGCCAAATGGGCGCGGCTGCGCAGGTACAGGGTCTCGGCGCCACCAGGGGTGAACTGAAAGCCCACAGAGCGGGACACGTCGGCATCTTTGGCAGTGCCGGCGAACAGGGTGGCCACACGGGGCGAAGCGGCGAGGATCTCCTCGCAGCTGCCGTAGGCCTGGGCGGTCTCGAGGGAGGCCACGATCTCGATCTTGCCGGCGGCCACACCGTTGCGGCGCTCGAAGTGGGTGATGAGCGCCTCACAGGCGACGAAGTCACGCGGGCCGTAGTTCTTGGGCAGCAGCACGCCGTCAAGGCCGGGAATGGCGATCTTCTCGAGGTCGTCACCGGTCATGCCGGTTTCCAGGGCGTTCAGGCGCACGTACACGCCGATCTCGGGGTGCTCGGTGGCCAGCATGCGAATGGACGCGGCCACCACCTCGCGGGCCTGGGCCTTGAGGTCCAGGGGAACAGCGTCCTCGAGGTCAAGGATCACACCGTCCACACCGGCGGCAACGGCCTTGGCGGGCCAACCTTCCTTGTGGCCGGGCACGAACATGACGGAGCGCATTGGTTTCATTGCGGGAGTTCCTCTCTGGGTGCAGGGCTGATCTGAATCGTCAAACTATACACAATGCATTATCGTGCAGAAATGAAGGGGGATATCGGCCAGATTGGGGGCCAAATTCGGCGCCACGGCATCCGGCGCCACTCCCAGCGCCGCCCTGCTCGCAGTTGATAAATCCCAAGCGACGGGCGGGGTTGCATTGGCGACAGGCAACTGCCATTCGTGCATTATGCATAATCAAGGGTTTCCATGGAGGAGTGGCATGAAAGCCCTGGTCGCAGTCAAGCGGGTGGTGGACTACAACGTGAAAGTCCGGGTCAAGTCGGACAACACGGGTGTGGACATCGCCAACGTCAAAATGAGCATGAACCCCTTTGACGAGATTGCCGTCGAAGAGGCGGTTCGCTTGAAGGAAAAGGGCGTGGTCACCGAGGTGATCGCTGTCTCTTGCGGTCCCCAGGCCTGCCAAGAGACCCTGCGCACCGCCATGGCCATCGGCGCCGACCGCGCCATTCTGGTGCTGACCGACGAAGAGCTGCAGCCCCTGGCGGTGGCCAAGCTGCTCAAGGCCCTGGTGGACAAGGAGCAACCGCAACTGGTGATCCTGGGTAAACAGGCCATCGACGACGACTGCAACCAGACCGGTCAGATGCTCGCTGCCTTGGCCGACATGCCCCAGGCGACCTTTGCCTCCAAGGTGGAGATC
>NZ_JARXAB010000154.1 GCF_029866045.1 Ramlibacter sp.
CATCGGGAAGCTCACGCCCAGCACTCGAGGCAGCGCGGCGGCCCAGCCCTCGGTCATCGATCTGAGTCGTGCCTGGGCCCCCATGGAGATGCCCCTACGCTTTCCCGGGCAGTACGCCGACAAGGAGACGGGCTGGTTTCATAACCATTGGCGGACGTATTCGCCGAGGGAGGGGCGAGACTTGCAAGCGGATCCGATTGGGCTGGCGGGGGGCGTGAATCGGTTCACATATGTCGGTGGGGATCCGTGAATGTTCACAGACCCGCTGGGGTTGCAGAGCGACGCGCGGCCGAATCGACCAGGTTGGCCATCGTTCCTGCAGCCCACCCAGCCGAACCGAAATTGCGTCACGGCTGAATGTGCGGCGGGCTTGCTGCCTCCGCCCTCTGAAAATCGAAGCACAGAAGAAGTGGAGAAGGGGCAGTGTCGGTTGGTATGCGGCATGACTGCCGGGCCCCTTATGAATGCCTGTTTGAAGGCCGGCGGCATGACCACTGTTGGCAGTCAGCTGCTGGGACGCCCGGCAACGACTGATGTTTGCAAGCTGGTGTGCGAGTAGCACTATGGATAAGAAACCCTTCTATTTCACCTGCCCGAAGTGCGGATACCGTCGCTTTGTTCTGCCGATGAGAGGAAACTTTCGATGTGCCGCTTGCAACTCGCAAGTGCGCGTCCGCAGCGAAGGTGCCTATCTGATCGAATCGGTACTTTTGGCCCCAGCATCTCTGATTCTCTACGGGTCTGTCGCTGCTTTTCTGCAATCGCGCGGGCTGGATCGCGATGCTAGTCAAGGGTGTGGGATCTTTGCCGCATTTTTGATCACCTTGCCGGTCTATGTTGCGCTGCGGCCTTATTTGGTGGGACTGGAGAGCATAGAGCCAGCGGACGCCACTCAGTCGAAGCAAGACCAATAGTCGGCTGGTCTATAGCAAGCTCGGCCTTCAGCACTAGCGCACTTGCATAACTGGGACGTTCAATGCCGCGGCATGTGCGAGATCCTGCCGGGCGGCCGGTGGTAGAGCGGGCGTAGTCACCCTGTGGGCGCTATTTGTGCAACTGCCCCGGCATGACGATCAGGTCGCGACCAGTGCTGTCCTGGGTGACGGGTCCGGCGGGTGCGGCTTTCTTGCGCGCTGAACTCTTGTCCAGCGCAATCGAGATGACGCTGCTGCGATCAGCCTGGCGAGTGAACACGTTCAGATAGGGTTCCTCCCCAGGCGCCAGGCGTACCGTGACCCGACGTGTGGCCACCTGACCGGCAGGGAGAAGGTCCTTCTCCTGTGCCGTGATCTGGCCGGCGCCACTGAGCGTGTACGAGATGGTGGCGCCATCAGCGGCGTTCACACCTTCGATTCGTAGCAGCACTTCCACAGAATCCCCCCCGAGCCGGTTGACCGTGCTTTGGATCTGGATCCCGGAGCCACTCTTGTGCGAGGTCTTCGCCGGGTGCGCCGCTTGGGTCGGGTGGACGGGGTGAGCCACGTCTGCGAGACAAGGGTGAAGGCTGGCCAGCCCGAGCAGCCCGGCAGCCGACAGGACGGTCCCCAAGCGGCCATTGAACGAGGTGTTTCTTTTCATGTGGAGTTCTCCAGTTCAGTTAACGGGCGCTTTGGTGATCGTCACTTCGATGCATCCGGAGGGCACTTTTCCGTCGGTCACATCTTTGTCCTCCACACTCATGACTGTCGGTCCATCCGGCAAGTTCAGGTTCCCGTAAAAAGCAGGTTGAGGCGAGCCGTACCAGTTGCGAGTGCCCCCTTGCAGCACGCTAAGGAAGGGGTGAGCCTGGGTTCCGTCACCACGCGTCATCCCTCGAACAGTCACCCGGTACCTGCCCGCTGAGAGTGCATCGAATCGCATAAAGCGGTGGTTACCCAATTTGTTGGGGATGCCGAGCGATTTGTCCATGTTGGAGAGGGCCGCAACGTTGAAGCTGCAAACCCAAGAAGCGACATCCAGCGTCAGACGCTGGTAGATTGGCATTGCCTGTACATACGGCGGCACGTCGTAAATGCCCAAGCGCCCATCGTTGGTTTCGTTGGTGCCAAATGGATCACCCGAATCCTTTGAGGTCACGATGGAATGCGCCGATAGCAGCTGATCGAGGGTGTCGCCTGTGCCAGCGTTGTTGCGTCGGACGGCGTCCGAAAACGCAAAAATCGAGGTGAAGGCTGGCGTATTGGCCAAACTCTTCATGGCCTGGTGGATCGGAGCAAAGCCCGCCTGCAGGCTTAATTGGTAGACGATTTTCGCGATCGACTCTTCCCTGAACCACCCAGGCCGGGAGGGTGGTAACCCGTCGAGCAGGTATGAGAATCCATTGGCCTGACCCGGGCCCCCTGCATCGCTGTAGTCACGGCGCTCGGTGACGATGGCGGAGAGGGCATCGCCCCAGCCCTCGCTGAAGGCGACGGTCATTTCCAGCGGCTCACCGCCATGTGAGCCACCCGGGGAGTCGTCCCGAGAGAACGCCCACTGGTGGTAGTGGCCCCACTCATGGGCAATGACGGACTCATCGTATTCGTCTGTGTCGACACCGGCTTTTCCCAAAATGTAGATGTGTCCCTTGCCGTCGCTGCTCCGGAACCTGGTGCTCGTGATTTCGCCTGTTGCGGGGTCGCCAGCGCTTGGATTGTTTGCTGTGCTCCAGTGCAAGCCCAGGGGCTTGAGCCGCGCAGCGGGGTCCACTGCCAAAAGCTTGCGCTGCGCGCGGTAAACCGTGTCGAGGATGGCAAAGGGCGCTGCCGCGCGCGCTTCGACATAGGCCGAACCCGTCCAGCCAGAGGCAGCATGCACATGGGCCGTCCCCGTGTTGGACGCAAACGCCGGTGACTCGACCGCATACAGGGCATCTGCACGCGTGTTGTCGGTGACGGAGATCGGCGCGCCATTGGCATTCATTTGCGCCAGCACCCGAAGGCGGACGATCTGATCCGCCGCTAGAGAGACGCTGTAGCGGCCCTGGTCATCGGTTGTGGTTCGCGCGAGTAGCTGGCCGCCTTTGTCGACCACCTCCAAGGTTGCGCTACGGATCGGTCGCGCTTCGGTTTTCGAGTAGATCAGTTGGCCCGACTGGCTTGGAACGTAGTCAAAGGTGGCCAGGCCGCTGAGGTTCACGGGCGCGGAGTCTGCAGGCAGAGGGGCTGCAGGCAGTGGCCTGCTGCTGGCGTCGGGCACAGTGCTTTGAGCATCAGAAGACCCGCCACCGCCGCAGGCCGCGAGGAGGGCTAGCGCCAGGCCCGCCAGGGCTGCTTGAAGAAATCGCTTGGAAGAAGCTTTTTGCGCGCAGCGCCAGACGAAATCAATATGCATGAAAACCTCGGGTTGAACCCATCAACAGGGGTGCTCGCGGTCACGAGCCTGCGCTAGGTACCAGGCTCGATGGATTCACTCCAAATCGGCCTGACCTGTCGCTGACCCAGGTGTCCTCTGGGTGACTTCGATGGCGTACCTCCGGTTGGCTGTTGAGGTGACGTCTCGTTAGTGACGGGATACTGAGAAAATAGGTTCATGCCGAACCTTCTCGATCCCAAATGGTCTCTCTTCCTCAAGGTGGTGGAGACTGGCAGCGTGACACGTGCCGCCATAGCGCTCGACCTCGCCCCTTCTGTGGTCAGCCGGCACATTGCCAGCCTGGAGCGTGAGGCGTGCGTACGTCTGTTCAAGCGCACCGGGCGCGGCGTCGCTCTGACTGAACTGGGTCAGCAAGTCCACCCGCGCATCGTGGCCCTACAGCAGCAGGCCGAGCAACTGGCGGACGACATCCAGACGAGCGGTAGTACGCCAGTAGGTGATGTCCGGGTGGGTCTGCTTCCCTCGACGGTGCCGGTGCTGGCAGGCCCCTTGCACGCCGAGGTACGAAAGCGATGGCCCAGGGTCGGTCTGCATCTGAGCGAAGGCTCCAGCGCCCAGTTGGAAGAATGGCTGTCCCAGGGCCGGCTCGACCTCGCTTTGCTCCTGCGGGAGGAGGATACGGCCCTGCCCGATGAGACAGTGCTTAAGCGTGTATCACTCTATCTCATCGTCCCCGTTCGCCATCCGTTCGCCTCCCGCAAGTCCATCCCTTTTGATGAGGTCGCGCCGCTGCCCTTGGTCCTTCCAAGCGAGCCCCATCCGCTGCGGATCCGCCTGGCCAAACTGGCGAGGCAGAAGGGTCTGACCTTCACCCAGGTGATCGAGGCGGACTCGATCCGGCTACAGCACGAGATCGTCGCCCACGAAGGTGGCTATGCGATCACCGCAGGCGCCATTGAACCCCGCGCCAGGCGTCGCCTGGCGGCGGTCCGCATCGTGCGGCCACCGATGTCGCGCGCAATCGTTTTGGCGGCCGGCAAACACAAGGCCCATACACGTGCTGTCCGGGAGGTGACCCGGCTACTTGGCGGCATGGCACCTGTATTGCTCAAAGAAGATTTGTAATCCTGATAAGAATTGCCGAAAAGACAATTCTGATTTCTCCGATGCCGGCTAGTCCGGAGACCGATCGCTGCCTAGGATGCCTACAAACGAGGAGACATCGACTTGGGCGCCACCGTAGCCGGACCCGCCATCGCGGTCCCACCCACCCTTTTCATCACTGATGCCGAAGTGGCGCAGTTGGCCGACTGGCCTGCCGCCGTTGCAGCGTTGCGTCGTGCCTATTCGGTTCCGATCGCTCCGACCATGGTGCCGCCGCGATCCATGGCGCGCGGCGAAGGCATCTGGCTGCGTGGGCTCACCGCCGTTTCCCCGGCCGGTGGCCATATGGGCTGCAAGCTGATTGCGGCTAGCATGAAGGCCCGGCAGGCTAGCTACCTGATCTCGCTGTTTGACCAGACCACGATGGCGCTGGCGGCGCTTATCGATGGAAACCGCATCACCGGTATCCGCACTGCTGCTACGGCCGCTGTGGCCGTGGACAAGGCGGCGCCGAACCGACCGCTGCGTGTGGCCGTCATCGGGTCGGGCTTCGAGGCACAGGGCCTGCTCGCAGCCCTGGCTGCGGTGCGTCAGTTGTCCGAGGTGCGTGTCTTCAGTCCTACGCCTGCCAGCCGCGAGCGCTTCGCTGAAAAATTTCGGTTGGAGCTATCGCTTGCAGTCAAGGCCGTGACCCAGCCCGAGGATGCGGTCAAAGACGTCGACGTGATCCTCTGCGCTGCTCGCAGCCGCGATGAAAGACCGGTGATTCATGGTGATTGGCTGGAACCCGGCATGACTGTGGTGTCCATCGGCTCCACGCTTCCAGAGCAGCGTGAAGTCGACGAGCGCACCGTGGCGCGTGCGACCTGCATCATCGCCGACATGCCGGAGGAGGTAGCCCACGACACCGGCGACATGCTGGCCGCGACACGCGCTGGGGTCGACTTTGCAGGCAAGCTGGTGCCGCTCTCGGACTTTGTCGGAGGCCTCGTTTCCTCCGGACCGCAAGACATCGTGCTTTACAAGTCCGTGGGTTCTGCCCTGCAGGATGTCGTCATCGCCGAGATGCTGCTGGTCCAAGCCCGCCACAAGGGGCTGGGTTGCGAGATGCTCCATAGCATCGCCCCCGTCGCCAAGTAAGCCACTTTCATCGAGCGAACAAGCTATGCCCTCATACGCCAAGAAAGACGCCCGCGCCTGGGCCCGTGAACACCTTGTCGGATGCTCGGGCGTCACGATTCCCAGCTATTCGGCAGACATGCGCCGCCTCAACGAGAGAGGAATTCGCCATGATGTCGAGTTGATTCAGAAGCTTGGCTTCACCTACACCCTCTTGTGCTCAGAGGTGGCGATCACCCCCGAGGAGAACGCGCAGTTCACCGCCTGGGCCCGCGACACGGCCGGCCAAGGTATGGGCCTGTTCTTTCACGCTGCCTTTGGTACGCTCGCTGAGAACATCGAGGCGGTGAAGCTGGCCGAGAAGGCCGGCGCCGACCTGGTTCTGCTCTCTTACCCGACTCAGTTCTGGCCTACCAGCGAGCAGGAAATCTACGACTACACCCGGCTTTTTTGTGACGCCACAGACTTGGGCGTGATGCTATTTCCTATTCCCCTGTGGGGCTTCGAGCGGGTCCATCCGGCGGGTATGTCCGTGCAGCTCGTGCGGCGCCTGTTGAAAGACTGCCCCAACATCGTCGCGATCAAGTCGGAGCAGGGCTTTCCGATGCCTGGCGGCATCTGCGAGATGTATCACCACTTCCGCGACGAAGTCGTGATCTCCTGCCCCATCGAGTATGACGCTATCCCGCTCATGAGTCTGATGACGCTCCAATTCTCCGGCACCAGCAACACCCAATGGATGGGGGACTACTACCCTCGTGCCTTCGACATGGCCCGAAGCGGGCAATGGGAAGTGGCGATGGAGATGTACTGGAGGGTCAATCCCGCGCGCCAGGCGGGCGGCGCTGCCGCCCAGGCCTCAGTGCCAGGCACCAATGTCTTGAACCGCACCGTCTGGAAGTATCAGGACTGGCTGGCCGGCTTCAATGGCGGACCACTTCGCAGTCCTTCGCCCCGCGCCCCCGACCGCTTCATGAAGGGGATGCGCCAGGGCCTGGTGGCATCGGGCCTGCCGGTCACCTCCGACCCGGACAGCGCTTTCATCGTCGGCCGCCACCCCTGCTGAGGGGTCCGCATTGCGTGACATCACTAAGGATCTGGCGATCTGAAACTTTTTTCGAAATCAAGTACCCAGGCCGGGACGGGCTTGCGCCCGCGTTCAGGTGAGTGTTTCAACCCTCAAGAAAAGGAGACAAGGCCATGATGAATTTTCGTAAGGCGCGACGCTGGGTGGTTTTTGCGGCGGCCGCCTTCACCGTGAACCTGAGCGCCCATGCTCAGTCCACGGTGGTCAAAGTGGTGGTGCCCTTTCCCGCGGGGGGTGTCACCGACCTGATCGCCCGCTTGCTGGCTGACGGGATGGCCAAGCACCTTAGCCAGACCTTCATCATCGAGAACCGTCCAGGTGCAGGTGGCCGCATTGGCATTGACCTGGTGGCCAAGGCGCCGCCCGATGGCAGCACCATTTTGTTCACCAACTCCAGCTACAGCATCTTGCCGGTGGTGGAGCCGAAGATCGCCTTCGATCCGACCAAGGCGCTCACGCCGATTAGCATGGTCAGTACCTACGGCCTTCAAATGCTGGTCCGCAATGACCTGCCGGTCAACACTCTTCCTGAGTTCATCGACTTCGCGAAGAAGAACCCCGGGAAACTCAGTTATGGCAGCGCCGGTATGGGAAGCGGCACGCATTTCGGCGGCGAGTATTTCAAGTCGCTCACCGGCACCGTCCTGGTCCACATTCCCTACAAATCCACCAACGGTGCCCTCAATGATGTGGCCGGCGGTCAACTGGACTTCGTCCTCGATGGTGCGGCCAAGACGCTGGTGGATGCCGGCAAGGTCAAGCTGATCGCTGTCACCGGGTCCAAGCGGGACGCGCGATTCCCCAACACACCCACCGCTGCGGAAACAGGTCTCAAGGATTACGTGATGGAGTCCTGGGCCGGTTTCCTTGCGCCGCCGGGTACCCCTCAGCCTGCTATCGATCGCTTCAACCGTGCTGCGGCTGCTGCCCTGCAGGACCCTGCTGTACAAAGGCGATTCGCTGAGCTGGGTATGTCGCCCGAGGGTGGGCCCGCTAGCCGCTTGGGCGGGATGATCAAGGACGAACTCGCGCTCTACCGGAAGATGGCGAAGGACGCGGACCTCAAGTTCGAGTGAGGCATAGAGGGCCCTGGTTGATGACGCACGGAGCTGATTCGGATCACGCGCCGGAACCAAGGCCGTCTTCACCCTCAAGGGCCCTTTGCTCATGTCATCGGGTTAGCAACTGCTGAGTCAGGTCACCCCCAAGCAGGCGGCTGCCATGTCTTGAACATGACAGCCGGCAGAGTGACTTCAGATCGTCAACACTTGCAGGAGCCGATCCAACCCGCCGCTGTTGATCGCCACCATCGCCTGCTCGCGCACCTTGGGCTTGGCGTGGTAGGCCACCGAGAGGCCGGCCTCGCCCATCATCGGCAGGTCGTTCGCACCGTCGCCCACGGCTATGGCCTGCTTGGGCGAGAGCCCGTGGCGGGCGCAGGTGGTGCGCAGCATGCGGCGCTTTTCTTCGCCGTCGCAGATGTCGCCCCAGTCCTGGTCGACCATGCGGCCGGTCAGTTTTCCGCCTTGGACCTCCAGCACGTTGGATCGGGTCTCTTCAATGCCAAGGCGGTCGCGGATACGGTCGGTGAAGAAGGTGAAGCCGCCCGAGACCAGCAGGGTCTTGAGGCCGGCCTTCTTGCAGGCGGCTACCAGTTCGGCTGCACCCGGATTGAGCTGCAAGCGCTGGTCATACACCTGCTGCATAGCTGCTTCGGGCACGCCCTTGAGCAGGGCCACCCGCCGGCGCAGGCTTTCCTTGTAGTCGGTGATCTCGCCGCGCATGGCGGCCTCGGTGATGGCTGCCACTTCGTCCTTGCGTCCAGCGGCGGCGGCGATTTCGTCCACGCATTCGATATTGATCAGCGTGGAGTCCATGTCGAAGGCAATCAGGCCAAAGGCCTTGAGCGTGAGGGGCGGTATGAAGCCCTGGACCACGAGGCCGGGAGCGTATTCGTGTGTGTGCGTCATGTCGCTCGGCATTTTCGCACTTCGCCAATCCCCGTCTGGCAGCCCCTCATCCCCGTCTGGCAGCTCGTCCGAAGGGGCCTACGGCGAGGGCGTCCGCAAGGCGGTCGCCGCCCTTTACCAGGCTGGCAAACCTTCCTGATCAGGCTTGGGCCGCGACCTGGGGCTGCCCCAACGAGCGCAGCACATCGCGCACCAGCTGCGCCCGGTCCTTGGGGTCTTTCAGCTCGCGCTCGATGCGCAGCTTTTCGTTGCCGGCCAGCTTGATGTGCCGATTCTTTTGCACCAGCTCGATGATGCGCATCGGGTCAATTGGCGGGTTGGGCTTGAAGGTGATGTGGATGACGCCGGGCGCAGCGTCGACCTTGACCACCCCGTAGGGCCGGGCGAGTACCCGCAACCGGTGCACGTCGATCAGGGTCTGGGCCTGCGCCGGCAGCTTGCCGAAGCGGTCGACGATTTCTTCGAGCAGACCATCGATCTGGTCCGGGTTCTTGGCGGTGGCCAGCTTCTTGTAGAACGACAGCCGCAGGTGCACGTCGCCGCAGTAGTCGTTGGGGAGCAGGGCGGGGGCGTGCAGGTTGATGTCGGTGGCGGCTGCAAGTGGCGCAAGCAGGTCGGGCTCCTTGCCTGCCTTCAAAGAGCGCACCGCTTCTGAGAGCATCTCGTTGTACATCTGGAAGCCCACCTCCAGCATGTTTCCGCTCTGGTTCTCACCCAGCACCTCGCCGGCGCCGCGAATTTCGAGGTCGTGCATGGCCAGGTAAAAGCCCGAGCCAAGTTCTTCCATCTGCTGGATGGCCTCCAGGCGCTGAGAGGCCTGCTTGGTCAGGCCCTCGATCTCGGGCACTAGCAGGTAGGCGTAGGCCTGGTGGTGGCTGCGACCGACCCGCCCGCGCAGCTGGTGCAGCTGCGCCAGGCCAAACTTGTCGGCGCGTGACCTCACGATGGTGTTGGCGGTGGGCACGTCGATGCCCGTCTCGATGATGGTCGAACACACGAGCATGTTGAAGCGCTGGTGCACAAAGTCGCGCATCACCC
>NZ_JARXAB010000164.1 GCF_029866045.1 Ramlibacter sp.
TGGCAGGACGCGCCAGGCGCGCCCTTGCGCTGCATCGAAGTCTTGCCCTGCCAAGACCACGCCGGATTGGCCGAGGCGGCGCTTTTCTGGCTTCAGAAGAATCATTTGCCCATTCCGGAGAGCGCTGCGCTCGCGGTGGCCTGTCCTGTTCAGTCTGACCATGTCCAGCTGACCAACAGCCACTGGTCTTTTTCCATTCAGGCGCTCAAGGACCAACTCGGTCTGAAGCAGCTCGCTGTCGTCAACGACTTCACCGCGCTCGCTCTGGCCTTGCCTTGCATCGCGCCCGCCTACCTGCGCCAGATCGGTGGAAGGGTGGACCAGCCCTTTACCCGCAGGGCGCCTGTCGCCCTGCTGGGGGCGGGGACGGGCCTGGGCGTGTCGGGTCTGCTGCCCGACTCGCGGGGCGCTTGGTTGCCCTTGTCGGGGGAGGGCGGGCATGTCAGCCTGGCACTGCATGACGAGACGCAGCACCGCATCTGGTCTGTTTTGCAACAGCGGTATGGTCATGTGTCTGCGGAGCGCGTGCTCAGTGGCCAGGGCATCGTGAACATCTATGCCAGCCTGCTGCACACCGGTCAGGGCCCTGCGTCCGACTGGGGCCTGGATCCGTCTGCGGTGACCGCGCTCGCGCTCGAGCAGGGGGACCCGACGGCGCGGCAGGCCCTCTTGCAGTTCTGTCGCTGGCTGGGCGGCGCTGCGGGCGACTTGGCGCTCACCCTCGGCGCCACCGGGGGGGTGTTCATCGGCGGCGGCATTGCCCCGCGTCTGGGTACCTTCCTGGACGACTCGGGATTTCGCGAGGCCTTTGAGGACAAGGGGCGGTTTGCCGCTTACCTCCAACCCGTCCCCGTCTGGGTCATCGACACACCTTCCTCAGCGGCCTTGCAGGGGGTGGCCACCCTGCTCGATTGAAGGCGTACAGCTTCAATACGTTCAGCGCAAATGCATGGGGTGCAAATGCAAGCGCCGCAAATGCAAGCGCCGCAAATGCATTCGGCGTTTCACTGATCGAAACCGATGCCGCAAATTGACATGCATTGTCGATTATCTGTACATTCGACCCGATGTTTCGTTCGTCGGGCAGGTGTGGCGCCCTGCACGGGCAGGCACCTTCACCGAGGCCTTCACCTAGACCTTGGCCAAGGCCTTGGCGAGGGCGGGCCACGGCACAAAAAAATGATTCTGAGGAGACAGCATGACGAACCCAGCCAGCAGCGACGGGAACAAGTCCAACACCCTGCCCAGAGAGAAACTGCGGCGCCTGCTTCTTGCCGTGGTGGGCTGCTTGGGCCTTGCCGCTGCTCCCGCCGCTCTGGCCCAGGGCTACCCTGACCGGCCGATCCGCTGGGTGGTTCCCTGGCCTCCGGGCGGTGGTGCCGACCTGCTGGCCCGCATGCTCAACCCGAAGCTCTCTCAGGTGCTGGGCCAACCGGTCGTGATCGACAACCGGGGCGGCGCCGCCGGCAACATCGGTGCGGCGGTGGGCGCCAAGGCGGCGCCGGATGGTTACACCATCACCTTTGCCTATTCGGGCACGCACTCGATCAACCCGCACATCTACGCCAAGATGCCCTTCCAGGCGAGCGACTTCGCCCCAGTCATCTTCCTCACCCTGGTGCCGCAGGCCTTGGTGGTCAGCCCCAACCTGCCGGTCAAGAACATGGCCGAACTGATTGCGCTGGCCAAGACGCGGCAGGTGAGCTATGCCTCCTCGGGGCAGGGCGCGATCAACCACCTCGGCGGCGAAATGCTTGCGTCGATGTCGGGCGCCAACCTGTTGCATGTTCCTTATCGCGGCGGCGGCCCCGCCACCACCGCGGTCATGGCTGGCGAGGTCGACTTCCTCATGGGGGTGCCCGTGGTGCTGGCGCCCCAGATCAAGGCGGGCAAGGTGCGTGCCGTGGGCATTACCACCGCCAAGCGCGCCTCGGCCATGCCCGATGTGCCCACTATCGCTGAATCGGGCGTGCCCGGCTTCGACGTGAGCTCTTGGAACGGCATCCTGGTGCCTGCCGGCACTCCTGCTGATGTGATCGCCAAGCTCAACGCGGCCTTCAACCGGGTGATGGCCGACCCCGAGGTCAGAAAGCAACTGGTCGAAACCGGCTACGAAGTGGTGGGAGGGGAGCCGCAAAGGTTCACCGCCTTCATCGAGAGCGAATTGAACAAATGGGGGCCGGTGGTCAAGAAGGCCAAAGTGCAGGCCGAGTGAGGCTGCCCCCAGGACGACCATGACCGAAGCCCTGCTTGACCCGGATACCGAAGACACCCTGCGCCTGACCTTAGACGAGGCGCAGGCGCTCGGCGAAAAGGCCTTGCGCTCGATCGGTTACACCCACGAGGAAGCCAGCACCATTGCCGCGCACCTGGTGGACGCCTCGGCCTGGGGCTACGAGTTCGCCGGCTTGCCGCGCATTCTGGTGATCGCCCAGCGGCCTGAGCTTGCCAAGCCCCGGGTGCCCTTGTCCATCGTGCGCGAGACGCCTGTCTCGGCCATGCTCGATGGCGGCAACAACGTGGGCTACATCACCATGCTGCAGGCGGCAGAGATCGCCATCGGCAAGGTTCGCCAATCCGGCATTGCGCTCATTGGCATGCGAAACAGCTGGTTTGCAGGTCGTAACGCCTACTACCTGGAAAAAATCGCCCGGGCGGGCTTTTGCGGCATCTACGCCGGCAGCAGCACACCCACGGTGGTGCCGCCGGGCGCCGCGCAGAAGGTGCTGGGCACCAACCCCATGGTCATTGCGCTGCCCGGTCAGGTCAATCCCTTCATCTACGACATCGGAACCAGTTCGGTGATGTCGGGTGAACTGCTGATGAAGGCCTTTCTCGGCGAGGAGTTTGCCGAGGTCCATGGCATCAACAAGCAAGGCCAACCCACCCGCGTGGCCAGCGAGCTGCTGGAAGGGGGCGTCTTTCCCTTCGGCGGCCACAAGGGCTTTGGCTTGTCGCTGGCGATTCAGTCGCTGGGCCTGCTTGCGGGGGCCAAGTTCAGAAACGGGGACCTGAGCGACTTCGGCTACTTCCTCGTCGCCTTCGACCCCGAGCTTCTGATGCCCCGCGAACAGTTCACCGCCGAACTGGAGGCGCTTTTGAGCAAGGTAAGGAGCCTCCCCCTCCAAGCCGGTGCCAGCCCGGTTCGTATTCCTTCCGAGCGCGGGTTTCGCGAGCGCGAGATCCGGCGCCGCCAGGGCATCCTGGTGAGCCGGCGCGTCGTGGAGCACCTGCGGCAAATGTCTTGAACTTCTTCTTCTCTTTCTTCCTCTCCTTCACTTCATGGACGGTATCGAAATGAAATCAACTCTGACACGTCGACAAGTCCTGGGCAGCGCCCTTGCCGCCACCGGCAGCGTAGTGGCCGGGCCGGCCCTGGCCCAGGGTGCCTTTCCGAACCGGCCGATCAAGATCCTGGTGGGTTTTGCACCGGGTGGCTTCACCGATGTGGCGGCACGCCTGATCGGCCAGGAGCTGTCCAAGTCGCTGGGCCAGTCGGTGGTGGTCGAAAACCGTGCCGGCGCCAACGGCATGATTGCCAGCGACGCCACCGCGAAGTCGCCGCCCGACGGCTACACGCTGCACATGTCGTCGCTCGGCTTGACGACCAACCCCCTGCTGATGGACCGCAGCCAGTTCGACCCGGTCAAGAGCTTCACGCCCATCTCGCTGTTGGCGATGGTTCCCAACATCCTGGTCGTTCACAACGGCCTGCCGGCCAAGAACCTGCAAGAGCTCTTGGCGCTGGGCCGCACCCAACCGCTGCGCCAGGCCTCCGCCGGCAACGGCTCGCCGGGCCATCTCTCGGGCGCCTTGCTGCAGCTTCTGACCAAGGCGCAGATGGACCACATTCCCTACAAGGGTTCGGCGCCCGCCATGAACGACCTGGTGGCGGGCCATGTGGACCTCTCCTTCCCCACCATCCCGACCGCGCTCCCCCTGGTGCGCTCGGGCAAGCTGCGCGCCATCGGTGTGACCGGTGCCAGGCGCTCCGCCCTGATGCCCGAGGTGCCCAGCATTGCCGAAGGCGGCGTGCCCGGCTACGACATGGGTGGCTGGTACGGCCTGGTTGGCCCTGCCGGCATGCCCAAGGAAGTGACCGACACCCTGAGCCGCGAAATCGTCCGCATCATGAAGGTGCCGGAGGTGCGTGATCGCTTCATCGCCGAAGGTGCCGACCCGGTGGGCTCGACCAGTGCCGAGATGGGCGACTTTTTGGTTCGTGACTTCAAGCGCTGGGGCGAGGTGGTGAAGTCCGCCAACATCAAGGCGTCTAGCTAAGCCGATCGAAAGAGTCCCCATGGCCGCACCGATTGCCTTGGACACCCAGCGCCCTGTCGGTCACGCCAGGCGCATGGTGGCCTTTCTCCATGAACTCGATCTGGCGACGCTGCCCGGGCCGACGGAGAAAGCCCGCTGGTGCCTGCTCGACGCGCTGGGCTGTGCGCTGCTCGGCGCCCAGCAGCCTTGGGGGCAGATCATTTCGGCCGAAGTTCTCTCCGATGGCTCGCAGGGGGTGAGTCGCATCCTCGGCCGCTCAGAAAAAGTCGCCCCCAGCCAGGCTGCCTTGTGCAACGGGACGGCGATGCACGGCTTCGAACTCGACGACCTGCTGTCCGAGGCCGTCATTCACCCCGGGACGGTCATCGTCCCTGCGGTGCTCGCCGCTGCCGAGGCGGTCAACGCCAGCGGCCTGGATGTTCTGCGCGGCATCTTGGCTGGCTATGAGGCCACGGCGCGCATCAGCCTCGCACTGGGCATGCAGCCCTCACAGCGCGGTTTTCACAAGACCAGCGTGGTCGGACCTGTGGCGGGCGCGCTGGCTGCGGGGGTCACGATGCGCCTGCCGCTCGATCAGTTGCTGAACGCAGTGGGGCTGGCCTGCTCCTGCGCTTCGGGTGTCAAGAATTTTGCGGCCGGCCAAGCCGGCATGGTCAAGCGCATGCATGCGGGCCGTGCGGCAGAAGCTGCGGTGCGCATGGCCATGCTGGCCCGCCGCGGCTTCACCGCCCCGCCGGCTGCCATCGATGGCCAGTTTGGTTTGCTTGACGCCTTCAGCGCCGATACTGCGCAGCCTGCGCGCCTCGACGCGCAAATGGGCGCAAGCTGGGCGATCGACGACATCTGGGTCAAGGTCTTTCCGATCTGCGGCTGGATTCAGGGTGTGGTGCAACTGCTGCTGGCGATTCGTGCGCAGCATGGCATTGCGGCCAACGACGTCGCCAAGGTCGTGGTGGCCACCAGTGCGTTTGCCGTGAAGTACAACGGCAACACCCACATCACCGACACGATGGACGCGCAGTACAGCATTCCTTATTGCGTGGCCGTGGCTCTTGGCGGCGACCCGAATGACCCGCAGGAGTTCAACCTCCCCGCCATCGCAGACCCGGCCCGGGCCGCCATTGCCGGGCGTGTTTCGCTGGAGGTGGATGCGGTCGCCGACAGCGTCTACCCGCGTCAGTTCGCCTGCCGGGTGGAGGTTCATCTCCATGACGGTGCGGTGCATCGCGCCGAGACCCGTGACGCCCATGGCACGCCGGGAGATCCTTGCTCGGTCGATGAGCAGATTGACAAGTTCACGCGCCTGGCTCGGCTGTCGGGATGCAAGGTCGACGCGGGTGAGGTGGTTGACGTGGTGCGGCGGCTTGAATCCTTCGATTCGGTGCAGGCGCTGATGCGGCTGCTCTAGTTCCCTGTGACTGGCTGCGGTCGCCTGCTACCGCTCTCGCCCCTTCAGCTCCTTCAGCCCTGACCGTGGGATGTGCGCTTACTTCGGATGCCACGCCCCCGCGCCACCCGTGGGTACCGGCCAGGTTTGCCGCGCCAGGGCTGCTGAGAGGCTGTGGGCCGCCCGCTGCAAGGCCGGCAGGTAGCCGGTGAGTTGCTGCTCGCCCAGCTTGTGGGCCAGGCCAGAAATACACAAGGCGCCGAACAGCTTGCGGCGCGCGCCAAAAACCGGCACCGCAATGCTCGACATGCGGCTGTCCCGCTCGCCCAGCGAGATGTAGTGGCCCACACGGCGCACCGCGCTGTAGAAGTCGCCCCCGGTGCCGGCGAACGCCATCAACACATGCCCGGACGCCCCCCGGTCGAGCGGCAGCTTCTCACCAGTTCGAATGTGAAAGCGCTCCACGCTGGGCCAGTCGATGCGGGCCACACAGATGCGCGCCTCGCCCTCGCGCACAAAGAACGCCGCAGTCTCGCCGGATTCGGTGGCCAGTTTGCGCAGGACCGCGTCGATGTCATGGCCGATGTCGAAGGAGGTCTGGTAGCGCAGGCCGATATCGCCCGCCGCGGGGCCCAGGCGCCAGCGGCCGTCTTCCAACTGCACGAGGTAGCCCGAGCGGGCCAGGGTGCGCGCGGTGCGCAAGACAGTGGACTTTTCCATGCCCAGGCGCCGACTCATGTCCGCCAGGCGCAGCCCCTGTTCGTAGGGCAAAAATGCGTCGAGCACTTTCAGCGCGCGGGTGACGGCGTCCACGTTGCAACGCTCGCCGGCCGCGGCAGGGCGTGGGACGCTGTTTTGACTATTTGTTGCGCTATGCACAACTCAATTGTAGGGGGCACGTGTCCGCGACAGACTGTGGCACATGCTGATCGACTCACTTCAAAAAACCCCCTCCCAGCAGACGCCCGGCGAGCGCTTTCGCGCCGCCCTCGTCGCGCACAAGCCCCTGCCTGTGGTGGGGGTCATGAACCCCTACTGCGCTGTTCTGGCCGAGCGGGCTGGTCACTCCGCCATCTATCTGGCGGGTGGCGGTATGGCCACTTACTCGCATGGCTTGCCGGACCTGGCGCTCACCACCTTGTCCGAGGTGCTGCAGGACGTGCGCCGGATCACCGACGCCTGTGACCTGCCGCTGCTGGTCGATGTGGACACCGGCTTTGGCGGCATGCTCAATATCGCCCGTCTGGTCAAAGGCCTCATCAAGGACGGTGCGGCGGCCCTGCACATTGAAGACCAGGTCACGCTCAAGCGCTGTGGCCATCGTCCCAACAAGGGCATCGTGAGCACCGCGGAGATGGTCGACCGGGTCAAGTCTTGCGTCGACGCGCGCAGCGACGAATCGTTTTTCATCATCGCCCGCACGGATTCGCTCGCCAACGAGGGCCTGCAGGCGGCGATCGATCGGGCCTGTGCCTATGTGGAAGCCGGCGCCGACATGGTGTTTGCCGAGGCCTGCCAGGACCTGTCTCAGTACCAGGCCTTTGTGTCCGCCATCGACCGCCCGCACGCGGTGATGGCCAACATCACCGAGTTCTCGATGACGCCGCCCTTCACCCTCGAGGAGCTCGGTGGTGCCGGCGTGGCCGCCGCCTTGTTCCCCTTGTCGGCCAACAGGGCCATGGCTGCTGCGGCCATGAAGGTGTACGAGACGATCCTGCGCGAGGGCTCGGTCAAGTCCATGCTGGGCGAGATGCAGACCCGCGCGCAGTTGTACGAGGCGCTGAACTACCACGCCTACGAGCAGAAATACGACGAGCTCTTTCAGGGCCAGCCGCAGCGCTGAGCCCGCCCCACAGAAAACCAAGGAGACATCCCCATGACAAACAAATTTCAAATTGACTCCGGCAGCCGCCGCAGAACCCTGGCCCTCGCCGCGTGCCTGGTGGCAGGTACCGCCCTCAGTACCGGTGCCTGGGCGCAGGGCAGCACGGCGCCGGTCTTGCGCTTCGTGGTGCCCTTCGCCGCGGGCAGCTACACCGACAACATCGCACGCATCGTGGCCCCCGGCATCGGGCAGCGCCTGGGCCAGACGGTGGTGATCGAGAACAAGCCAGGCGCCAACGGCGTGATCGGCGCCGACTTCGTGGCCAAAGCGGCGCCGGACGGCCAAACGATTCTTGTGGGCGGAGCGAGCGTCAACACGGTCAATCCGAGCCTCTACAAGTCGCTGCCCTATGACCCGGTGAAAGACCTGCTGCCGGTTGCGCGCATCGGGCTGCTGCCCTTCATGCTGGTGGCCCACCCCGCCGTCCCGGCCAACACCATCCCCGAGCTGTTGGCCTACGCCAAGCAAAACCCGGGCAAGCTCGCCTATGGCACACCGAACGCCACCACCTTTGTTGGCATGGAGACGCTCAAGCGAGGTGCGGGGGTAGAGATCACCAGCGTCCCCTACAAGTCCAGCCCTCAGGCGGTGACCGACCTCATGGGCAACCACGTCCAGGTGCTGATTGCGGACTTTGCGACCGCCATGCCGCAGGTGCAGGCCGGCAAGATCAAGCTGCTGGCGGTGACCATGCGCAAGCGCTCGGCCCTGCTGCCGGACACCCCGGCGATCAGCGAGACGGTGAAGGACTTCGACATCTCCGCCTGGACGGGCCTGCTCTTGCCAGGCAAGGCCTCGCCGGCAGCGGCGCAGAAAATTTCGGACGCGCTCCAGGCCACGCTGGCCACCCCCGAGGTGCGTGACCGGCTCAGGGCGATCGGTTTTGACGCCCAGTCGCTGGGCCCGGCGGAGTTCGGCCCCTTCCTGCGCAGCGAGATCGTGACCTGGGCACGCCTGATCAAGGACGCCGGCGTCCAGCCGGAGTGACCCTGAAATGACACAGGTGCTGCCGTCAGAGGCGTGGGCCGTCGATGCCCACGCGCACGTGCTCGACGCCGCGCGCTTCCCCCTGAACAACCCGCTGGCCTATCAGCCCCAGGCCAATGAGTGCGGCACGCCGCGCGAGTTCGAGGTCGTGCTCGCGGCCCATGGCTTCACCCATGGTTTGCTGGTCAATCCTTTTGCCGGCTATGCACTGGACAACCGCTGCATGCTCGACGCCATCGCCAGCGGCGGCGGGCGCTTCAAGGGCGTGGCCCTGGTCGGACACGACGCGAGCGACGCCCACCTGCAGATGCTGGCCGACAGCGGCGTGGTGGGAGCGCGCTTCAACACCCTGTTCTCCGGCGCCACCTCGCTGCAAGGCAAGGAGGGCGAGCGCCTGTTGGCGCGCATCAAGGAGATTGGCTGGTTCGCGCAGATCTACTTTCACGACGACGAGGTGCTCAAGCTCCTGCCGATCCTGAGTGCGTCGGGCATCCGGGTGGTGGTGGACCACTGCGCCTGTCCGGATATCTCGCGCGGGCTTGCGCAGCCTGGTTTTCAGGCGGTGCTCGAACTCGGTCGGCGTGGTCAGGCCGGCATCAAGCTCTCCGGGCCGTTTCGCTATTCGCAGCGGGGTTGGCCCTATGAGGACTGTGACCCCTTCGTCGCTGCGCTGATGGAGGCCTTCACCCTGGACAACTGCTTCTGGGGCTCAGACTGGCCCTTTGTGCGGGTGCCGCGTCGGATTGACTACCGCCCGACGCAGCAAGTGCTCGAGCGCTGGCTGCCGGACGCGGCCGACCGGCGCAAGGTGCTGTGGGATTCGCCCCGGCGCTGGTTCGGTTTCGAGCCGCTGGCGCAGGGTCATCCGGCGCCCTGAGCGCTGGGCCATCCAGCGCCCTGAGCGTCGGTCTTGAAGCGGGCGGCCGAGTCCGGCCGGACCCTCGGGAAAGCACTGACCCGATGGCCTCAAACACCAGGGCGAGACGTCTAGACAACCGTACAATTCGAAGAGAATTTGACGCCAGGATTTCGCGCCCCATGCAGCTTCCGAATTCCCGCACCTTTGCCGGCCTGATGGACGAAATGGCCGCCCGGTTTGGTGCGCGCAACTTCCTCACCGTCGGCGACAAGCGCCTCAGTTATTCCGAGTTTCGCGGCGAGGTGCGCCAGCTTGCCAAGGGCCTGCACGCCCTGGGTGTTCGGCGCGGCGACAAGGTGGCCCTGCTCATGGGAAACCAGGCCGAGTGGCTGATTGCCGATTTCGCGGTGACCTCGCTGGGCGCCATCCTGGTGGCGGTCAACACCTGGTGGAAGCAAAGCGAGCTGCAGCATGCCCTGGTCGCCACCGAGACCTCTGTCTTGTTGATGGTGGACAGCTACCTGGGCAACGACTACCTCAGCGTTCTGAACGGCATGGGCGATCTTGGCGAGGTGTGTCCGCGCCTGCGTCATCTCGTCGTTTTGGGGGCGTCCATCCCTGCCAACGCCTTGCGCTATGAGGCCCTGCTCGAAGGCGGGCGCGCGGTGCCGGATGCGGTCATTGACGCCGCACAGCAAGCCGTGGATCCGGACGACACCGCCTACCTGCTGTTTACCTCTGGCTCCACCTCGCGCTCGAAGGCGGTGCGCCTCACCCACCGCGGCTGCATCGAAAACTGCCATGGCATCGGCGAGAACATGCACCTGACCGAGCAGGACCGCATGCTGATTCCCACCTCCATGTTCTGGAGCTTCAGCTGCGTCAATGCGCTGTTTGCCGTCATGACCCATGGCGGTTCGCTGGTGCTGCTGTTCAAGTACGACACCGGCGACATGCTGCGCCAGATCGAGCAAGAGCGTTGCACGGGTGCCTACACCCTCCCGCACATCGTGCAGGCACTGCGCGAGCACCCCGACTTGAACACGCGAGACCTGTCTTCCTGGCGCACCGGCATTTGCCGCAGCAGCCTGGTGGACATCATGGCCCAGATCGGTCCGAGGGAAATGGTCACCGGCTACGGCCTCACTGAGTGCTATGGCCACAGTGTCCAGACCGACGGTCGCAGCCCGCTGTCTGAGCGCAGGCGCCACTGCGGCCGGCCGCTGCCCGGGGTGGAGATGAAAGTCATCGACCCCGAGACCGGCCTGCTCGTGCCGGCAGGCACCGCCGGCGAGATTTTGTTGCGGGGCCATGCCACGCCGGGTTACTACAACGACCCCGAGCGCACCCGGGAGGCGATAGACGCCGAGGGCTGGTTTCACACCGGTGATGTCGGCGTTCTGGACGACGCGGGCATGCTGGCCTTCAAGGGCCGCTTCAAGGAATTGATCAAGACCGGCGGCATCAACGTGTCGCCCGCCGACGTGGAGGAGGTGCTGATGGACCATCCCGACGTTCAGCAGGCGGTCGTGGTCGGCATTCCCGACGCCGCGCGTGACGAGATCGTTGCCGCCATGGTGGTGGTCAAGCCCGGCGCGCAGGTTGACCCCTCCGCCCTCATCGCGCACTGCCGGCGGACGGCGGCAGTCTTCAAGGTGCCGCGTTTTCTGCAGCTGGTGACCGAACAGGACATTCCGCTCACCGACACCGGCAAGGTTCACAAGGGCAGGGCGCAGACCCTGCTGTCCAGCCTGTATCAAGACCAACCCAAGGAGACTCCATGATCGACCGTCGTTCACTGCTGGCCGCCGGAGCGGCTGCCGCTGGCGCGCTGGCGCTTCCCGCCGCCCGCGCCCAGGCCTACCCTGACCGGGCGATCAAGGTGGTCGTCCCCTGGCCGGCTGGCGGTAACGCTGATGTGACCATCCGACCGGTTCTCGATCGCATGGCCCAGATCCTCGGCCAGCCCATCGTCGCGGAAAACCGCGCGGGTGCCACCGGCAACGTCGGTAGCGCCCAGGCCGCCCGCGCCACGCCGGATGGCTATTCGCTGTTGCAGCTGTCTTCGTCGACCATCCTCAATTCAGCCCTGTCCCCCGACAAGACCTACGACCTGCAGCGGGACTTCGAGCCCATTGGCCTGGTCGCCTCCACGCCCATGGTGCTGGAGGTTCACCCCTCGGTGCCCGCGCGCACGCTGGCGGAGTTCATCGCCCATGCCAAGGCCAACCCCGGCAAGCTCACCTATGCCTCGGGCGGCATCGGCACCACCGCCCACCTGCTGTCCGAACTGCTCAATCTGCGGGCAGGCCTGGACATGACGCACATCCCCTACCAGGGGGGCGCCCCGGCGGTGGCCGACCTGATCGGCGGCCATGTGAACCTCTATTTCGACGTGCTGCCGACCGCGCTGCCGGCGTCCCGCGACGGGCGGGTGCGCATTTTGGGCATTGCCGCGACCCGCCGCTCGCCCAAGCTGCCAGACGTGCCGACCTTCATCGAACTTGGGCTTGCCGACCCGGTGGCCTCGGTGTGGGTGGCCATGCTGGCCCCCAAGGGCACGCCGCCGGCGGTCTTGGCTCTCCTGAACGAC
>NZ_JARXAB010000072.1 GCF_029866045.1 Ramlibacter sp.
GCTGGCCGCCGCGGGCATTGCGGTGGAGGTCGGCCTTGGGGCCGAGGCCTCGCGCGAACTCAACATCGGCTTCTTCCAGCGCATGACGAAGGGCCTGCCCTGGGTACGCCTCAAGATCGCGGCCTCTCTGGACGGCACCACAGCCCTGGCCAACGGCGCAAGCCAATGGATCACCGGCGAGGCCGCCCGCGCCGATGGCCACGCCTGGCGGGCCCGTGCCTGCGCCATCCTCACCGGCTCTGGCACGGTGCGAGACGACGACCCGCGCCTGGATGTTCGCGGCATCGACACGCCCCGCCAGCCCACGTTGGTGGTGGCCGACAGCCGCCTGGTGCTTTCACCCGGTGCCGGTCTGTTCGAGCCCCAGCGCCCGGTCTGGGTCTACACCGCGGTGACCGACGCAGCCCGCCATGCGGACCTGGCCGCACGCGGCGCCAGCATCACCGCCCTGGCTGATGCGCAGGGCAAGGTCGACCTTGAAGCCATGCTGCGCGACCTGGCGCGGCGCGAGGTGAACGAGTTGCACGTCGAAGCCGGTCACCGCCTGCACGGTGCACTCCTGCGGGCAGGGCTGGCTGATGAGCTGCTGGTCTACCTGGCACCCCGGCTGCTCGGCCCGGGGCGCGGCATGGCCGCGCTCGGCCACCTGCAGGCGCTGGCCGAGGGCACAGACCTGGTGTTCGGCCCAGTGACACCCGTGGGCGCAGACTTGCGCCTGCTGGCAAGGGTCCGCCGGCCGGCCTGAGAGCTGCGCCGGAGCCGGTTCGTCGCTCGATCTGTCCCTACCGGGACCGCTTTCAATGCCCGTAGCGGAGGCCGGGCCCCGAATCCCTGCGAAAATACGCGAATGTTTACCGGAATCATTACCGGCGTGGGGCGCATCGCCGCCGTCCACGACCTCGGAAGTTCTTCGCAGCATGGCAAGCGCCTCACCCTGGAGGCTCCGGCCGGCTACCTGGGGGACGTGGGCTTGGGAGACAGCATCGCCATCAACGGCGCTTGCATGACAGTCACCTCCCTGGACCTGCCCGCCTCCTGCTTCACCATCGACATTTCAGCCGAGTCCCTCGCACGCACCGCCGGCCTGGCCGCTGCGGGTCCACCGGTCAATCTGGAGAAGGCCCTGCGCGCGCATGACCGCCTGGGAGGCCACATCGTCTCCGGCCATGTGGACGGGATCGGCCATGTCGCCAGCTTTGAATCGGTGGGCGAAAGCCGCGAACTGCGCATCCTCGCGCCGGCTGGTCTGGCCAAGTACCTGGCCTACAAGGGCTCCATCACCGTCAACGGGGTGAGCCTGACCGTCAACACCGTCACCGACAGCGCCGAGGGCTGCGAGGTGTCGATCAACCTCATTCCGCACACGGTCGAAAACACCGCCCTGCGCGTGCTCAGCGCCGGAAGCCCGGTCAACCTCGAGATCGACCTGATCGCACGCTATGTCGAGCGCATGCTGGCCGGCACCTCGGCGGCCAACGCTGCCTGAAAAAGAAAAACATGAACGCACCCCTTTCCCAGCTCACACCGCCGCAGCCGGTGGCGATCTCGCCGGTCGAGGACATCGTTGCCGACCTGCGGGCCGGGCGCATGGTCATTCTGGTCGACGAAGAAGACCGCGAGAACGAGGGCGACCTCGTCATCGCTGCCGACCATGTCAATGCCGACGCGATCAACTTCATGGCCAAGTATGGCCGCGGCCTGATCTGCCTGACCCTCACCCGCCCCCTGTGCGAGCGCCTGCAACTGCCGCCCATGGCGACTCGCAACGGCACCAAGATGGGCACCGCCTTCACGGTCTCCATCGAGGCGGCCGAGGGCGTGACCACCGGCATCTCCGCCGCCGACCGTGCCCGCACGGTGCAGGCCGCCGTCGCCCCGGGCGCAAAGGCCGACGACCTGGTGCAGCCCGGCCACATCTTCCCGCTACAGGCGGTCGACGGGGGCGTTCTCATGCGCGCCGGCCATACCGAGGCCGGCTGCGACCTGGCCGCCATGGCAGGCCTGACTCCCGCCTCGGTCATCTGCGAGATCATGAAGGACGACGGCACCATGGCCCGCCTGCCGGACCTGCAGCTGTTCGCTGCCGAGCACGGCCTCAAGATCGGCACCATCGTCGACCTGATCGAATACCGCAGCCGCCACGACAGTCTGGTGGAAAAGGTGGGTGAGCGTCCGCTGCACACCACCTGGGGCGAGTTCACCGCCATCGCCTTCCGCGACAAACCCAGCCAGGGCCTGCACTTGGCCCTGGTGCGTGGCAGTTGGCAACCGCAGGACACCGTGCCGGTACGGGTGCACGAGCCGCTGTCGGTGCTGGACGCACTGGAAACCGGCCGCTCCATGCACTCCTGGGCGCTGGACCAGGCGCTGGCCCATATCGCCCGCGAGGGCAAGGGCGTCGCGGTACTGCTCAACGCCGGTGAGTCGTCGCAGCAACTGCTCGAGCAGTTCGAGGGCCGGGCCCGGGCGTCACAGGCACCCGAGCGTGGACGCATGGACCTGCGAACCTACGGTGTCGGCGCCCAAATCCTGCGCGCCTGCGGCGTCCAGCGGATGACGGTGATGGGCTCACCGCGCCCCATGCCCAGCATGGCCGGGTGGGGCCTCGAGGTGGCCAGCTACCTGCCGCCCGCAAAGGCGGCTTGAGCAAGACGCCAGGCGACCCAGCCCCCACCCACCCGACACCGACTCAAGGAACATCGACATGCAAGGCGCAGACAAGGGCCAGACCGCTCACGAGGGGGGCCAAGGCCTGCGTATCGCCATCGTGCAGGCACGCTTCAACCAGGGCATTACCGACACGCTGGCACAGTCGTGCAAGGAAGAACTCGTTCGCCTGGGTGTGGCCAAGGCCGATATCGACCACCACTTCGTGCCCGGCGCGCTCGAAATCCCGCTGGCGCTCAAGGCACTGGCTGCGCGCGGCAGCCATGACGCGCTCGTCGCCTTGGGCTGCGTAATTCGCGGCGAGACTTATCACTTCGAACTGGTGGCCAACGAGTCTGCCGCCGGTGTGACCCGGGTCGGGCTGGACCACCAGATCCCGATCGCCAACGTCATCCTCACCACCGACAACCTGGCCCAAGCGCTGGCCAGGCAGGTTGAAAAAGGGGTCGATGCGGCCCAAGTGGTGATCGAAATGGCCCAGCTGCTGCGAGGCCTGAAGCGATGAACGAGACCCCCGACACAGAAGCCGACACCCACGCCGCCGAAGCCCCCGAGGGCACTGGCACAGCAGTCGCCGGCCACAAGAAGTCCGCCAACAAATCAGCCCGCACGCGTGCCCGCGAGTTTGCGCTGCAGGCGCTCTACCAGGTGATGGTGGGGCGCAACGGAGCCGAGGAGGCCGACACCTTCACCCGCGGCTTGGTGGGCTTTCACAAGGCCGACTCGGTGCACTTCGACGCCCTGGTCCACGGCTGCACCCGCGAGGCGGGCGAACTCGACGCCCTGATCACCCCGCGGCTGGACCGGCCCATGGCCGAGATTTCGCCGATCGAGCACGGCATTTTGTGGATCGGCACCTACGAGTTCCGTCACGCACTCGACGTGCCCTGGCGCGTCGTGATCAACGAGTGCGTCGAATTGGCCAAGTCCTTTGGCGGCACTGACGGCCACAAGTACATCAACGCCGTCCTCAACGGGCTGGCGCCCCAGCTGCGTCCCCAGGAAGTTGAAGCCGACCGGGGCGCAGGCAAGGGCCGCGGCTGAGTCCCTGCAACCCCGGTCAAGGCCCAGAGGCCCTGCCCCTGTCCCCAAGGAGCCACTGCCATGCGCATTACCGAACGCGCCCGACGCATAGAGCCCTTCTATGTAATGGAGGTGAGCAAGGCGGCCGCCGCCCTGGCACCCGAGCTGGCCCGGGAGGGCCGGCCGATGGTGTTCCTCAATATCGGTGAACCTGATTTCGGTGCCACGCCCTTGGTGCAAGACGCGGCAGCGCGCGCCATCCGCGAGGGACGCACCCAGTACACCCAGGCAACGGGCCTGCCAGAGCTGCGCGAGCGCATCAGCCGCTGGTACGGCCAGCGCTTCGGCCTGGATGTGCCCGCGCGGCGCATCGTGGTCACCGCAGGCGCCTCGGCCGCCCTGCAGCTGGCCTGCCTGGCCCTGGTGGAAGCGGGCGACGAGGTGCTGATGCCCGACCCCAGCTACCCCTGTAACCAACAGTTCGTGAACGCCGCCGAGGGCCGGGCCGTCCTGCTGCCCACCACCGCCGCGAGCCGCTTCCAGCTTTCGCCCGACCAGGTGCGCGCGCACTGGCGGCCACAGACGCGGGGCGTGTTGCTGGCCTCGCCGTCCAACCCCACCGGCACCTCGATTGCACCGCGGGCCTTGGCCGAGATCCACGCTGAAGTGCGCGAGCGCGGCGGCATCACGCTGCTGGACGAGATCTACCTGGGCCTGTCCCATGACGAAGCCTTCGGCCAGTCGGGCCTGGCCTTGGGCGACGACATGGTCAGCGTCAACAGCTTTTCTAAGTACTTTTGCATGACGGGCTGGCGCCTGGGCTGGCTGGTGCTGCCCGAGCCCCTGGTGCCGGTGATCGAGCGGCTGGCGCAACACCTGTTCATTTGTCCCAGCACCATCGCCCAGCATGCGGCCCTGGCCTGCTTTGAGCCCGAGAGCATTGCCGAGTACGAACGTCGACGTGCCGAGTTCAGGGCGCGACGCGACTGGTTCATCCCGCAGCTGGCGGCAGTCGGCCTGCCAGTCCCGGTCATACCCGACGGCGCGTTTTACGCCTGGGCCGACTGCAGTGCCTGGTGCGAGCGCCTGGGCCTGCCCGCCGCGACCGGCAGTTGGGACCTGGCCTTCGACCTCATGCGCCGCTGCGGTCTGGCGGTGACGCCCGGCCGCGACTTCGGCAGCGTGGACACCGCGCGATTCATCCGCTTTTCCAACGCCAGCAGCATGGGCCAGTTGCAGGAGGCCATTGCCCGCCTGCGCCGGGCGGCGGCGGAACTGGGCTTGCTGGCCAACGGGGCGCCGCAGGGCCTGGCCCCGGAGGCTGGAGGCCCGGCATGAGCTTCGAGTTCCCCGTGCGCGTCTACTGGGAGGACACCGACGCCGGCGGTATCGTGTTCTATGCCAACTACCTGAAGTTCTTCGAGCGTGCACGCACCGAGTGGTTGCGCGCCCTCGGTCTGGCGCAATCGGTGATTCGTGAGCAAACCGGTGGCATGTTCGTGGTGAGCGAGACCCAGGTCCGCTACCTGCGCCCGGCCCGACTCGACGACCAGCTGCGGGTCACCGCCCGCCTCGAGGAAGCCGGTCGCGCCTCGCTGGTGATCGTGCAACAGGCGCTGGACCTCAAGGGTCAAGTCCTGGCGGAGGGGCGCATCCGAATCGGCTGGGTGGACGCCGCCAGTCTGGCCCCGACCCGGATCCCGCCCGAGGTGCTTCAGGCTCTGCAACAATAGGGGCATGAACCAAGACATGTCCATCGTCCGGCTCGTACTGGACGCCAGTTGGGTGGTGCAGGCGGTGATGGCTCTGCTGGCCTGCGTTTCGATCGCCAGTTGGGCGGCCATCTTCCGCAAGATCTTTGCCCTGCGGCGGGTGAAATCGCTCAACGAGGCGTTCGAGCGTGAATTCTGGTCGGGCACCACGCTCAACGATCTGTATGCCTCGGCAGCGCAAAACGCGCGTGCCGCCGGCCCCATGGAGCGCATTTTTGCCTCGGGCATGCGGGAGTTCCAAAAGCTGCGGGAGCGCCGCATTCAGGACGGGGGCGTTTTGCTCGACGGCGCTCGCCGCGCCATGCGGGCCAGCTACCAGCGTGAGATGGACGCGGTGGAAAGCCAACTCTCCCTGCTGGCGACCACCGGCTCGGTCTCCCCCTATGTGGGCCTGTTCGGCACGGTGTGGGGCATCATGCATGCCTTCACCGGCCTGGCCAGCCTGCAGCAGGTCACGCTGGCCTCGGTCGCGCCGGGCATCGCCGAGGCCCTGGTGGCCACTGCGATTGGCCTGTTCGCCGCCATCCCCGCGGTGACCGCTTACAACCGATTCGCGCGCGACATCGACCGGGTGTCTATCCAGCTGGAGACCTTCATCGAAGAGTTCACCAATATTCTTCAGCGCAGCGTGGGCGCGCCCGGAGCCCCCCAATCCACCGCGGGGCGCTGAGGCCATGCCTGCCGTCTCGTCACGCGGGCGCGGTCGCCGCACGATCAACGAGATCAATATGGTGCCCTTCATCGATGTGATGCTGGTGCTCCTGATCATCTTCATGGTCACCGCGCCGCTGATCACCCCCAGCCTGATCGACCTGCCCAGCGTGGGCAAGGCCAACCGCCCGCCAGACGCGAAGCTCGAGGTGGTGATTCACAAGGACGGATCATTGGAACTGCGCGCCGGGCCCCCCAAGGCTGGCCCTGCAAGCACGGCAAGCACCACCAGCACTCAGCGGCTCGCCCTGGCTGACCTGTCCACCCGCGTGCTGCAGGCCCAGAACGGGCAGGCTGCCGGCAGTGTGGCGGTGGTCATCAGCGCCGACCGCAGCGTGAAGTACGAGTCGGTCGTGAAGGTCATGGACACCCTGCAACGCGCTGGTGTGCAACGGGTGGGCCTGTCGGTCCAACTGGCGCAGTGAGGGGTTAGATACTCTCGCAGCGAGCACGCGCCACCTGGATACCCCTTCCACCCTCTACCGTACCCTTCCAGTAACCATCCCACGGCCAAGCCTGCACTCAAGCCTGCACTCAAGCCCAAGAGGACCCACACCCCATGTCCCTGCTGGCCACCGCTGACCGTCTGGAGTTCACACCTCCACCCGAGCCGCGTCCGGTGGCGGCCATGGGCCTGGCCCTGCTGGCCCACCTGCTGCTGTGCCTGGCGCTGGCATGGGGCATCACCTGGAAGCGTGACAACCAAGAGGTCACCGCCGAAGCCGAGCTCTGGTCGGCCACCGTCCAGCTGGCCGCGCCGGCCCCTGTGGAAACGCCTCCCCCACCCACCCCGCCTGCGCCGAAACCGGCACCGGTTCCGCCACCCCAGCCGCCACGCACCCCCAAGCCGGTTCCCGCGGCCGCGCCGCCGGCACCTCAGGTCAAGGATGCGACCATCGCGCTTGAGCGCAAAAAGGAACAGCGGCGCGTGCAGGAGGAGAAAGCGCGCGAGGCGCTAGAGCTGAAGAAAAAAGAGAAAGCGCTGCGCGACGCTGCGGCGCGCGAGGCAGCCGATAAGAAGGCAGCGGAAATCAAAGCAGCGGAGATCAGAGCCGCAGAGATCAAGGCCGCTGAACTCAGAGCCGCAGAGATCAAGGCGGCAGAGGTCAAAGCGGCAGAAATCAAGCAAGCGGAGCAAAGGGCAGCGGAGAAACTGGCTGCCGAAAAAGCCGCGGAAGCGGCCGAGCAGGCAAGGCGCACCCGGGAGGCCGAAGAGGGCCGGCGCGCGGACCAGATGCGTGAAGAAAATCTCAAGCGCATCCAGGGCATGGCCAGCGCCACCGGCCGACCCACTGCCACCGGCAACGCGGCCAGGGCGGCAGGCCCGAGCGACAGCTACGGCGGGCGGATCCGGGAGCGGGTCAGACCCAACATCGTCTTCACCGACGATATGCCAGGCAACCCAGTCACCGAGGTCGAAGTGGTGATGTCACCCGACGGCACCATCGTTAGCCGGAAGATCACCCGCGCGAGCGGCGTCAGGAGCTGGGACGAGGCGGTGCTGCGCGCGCTTGACCGCACTGGCGTGCTACCGCGCGACGTTGACGGCCGGGTGCACAGCCCGCTGCTGATGGAATTCAAGCCCAAGGGCCCCTGAGGCCCCAAAAGAGCAGCCAGTCGATCAGCGGAAAGTGCGCCGAGGCGGCGGCTTGTAGCCTGGCGCGCGCGGCTCGAGATGGCGGAAAGTGATCCGCCCCTTGTTGAGGTCGTAGGGCGAGAGTTCGAGCGACACCTTGTCCCCCGCCAGAATGCGGATGCGGTTCTTCTTGAGCTTGCCACCGCCATAGGCGATGAGACCGTGGCCGTTTTCCAGCTTGACGCGGTAGCGACCGTCGGGGAGGACCTCCTCCACCAAGCCGTTCATTTCGATCAGTTCTTCCTTGGCCATGAGGCTCCTTGGGTCAATGTGGGGGTATCAGGCCGAGGCAGCGGCCACCTGGGCTTGCCCTTGGCGAATCGCGTAATCAATGGCGCTGCGGTGGCTGTGGAAGCGGCGGGTGAAGCGAAACACCTTGTCGAGGGTGGCAGCCCCTTGTCCGCGGCGAATTGAAACCGAGGGGGCAAAGTCGCCCGTGTCAGTGACGCGGGCACTGGGAGTCACGCGGAACTTGCCGATGGAAAACGACAGTTCTTGGGAAAAAGACATACAACTGGCCCCGGGGTTGTCACCGGGGCATCCGTGAGAAAAAACCTGCGCGCTGCGGGATCTGGTTGTGGCCTGTCGGCCGCCGGTACGGCGCGGCGATGGGGGATCCCCTGCCGAAGGCAGAGGGGTCGAGAAAAAGAGGGACTCGCCGTCAGGGCAGTGTGACGACCGGGCGCGGCACACAAGGCGGCGGGGCGGTCTGAAGGGGCCCACAGGGGGCGCGATTCCTGTCAAACAGGACGTTGACGCTGGAGAGTAATGCGCGAACGTGAGGGGAGTGTAACCGGTTTAACCTAGATCTCAGGCCTCGTAGACGATCTGGGCCTGCCCTCCTTCGGCCTGAGCCATCCAGCTGGCCAGAGCCGCGTCGCTGGGGAAAAAGCGCGCAGCCTCGCCCAGCTGAAGCTCAGCGGTCGCCGCATCCCGCAGCAAGGCCAGCCGGACCGGCAAGCCCCGCACCAGTTCCCCCGCCTCGCTCTCCTGGCGCTGCGGCGGGAAGTCGCGCAACAGACGCCCAATGTCCGGCGCCTTGCCATTGACCGCCACACGCAGGTACTTGCCAAAACGGCAACGGGCTGAGGCCAGGTCCCAGACCTGCTGGACGGACAAGCGCAGCCCGCCGGAAAAGCGGTCGTTCTGGCATTTGGCCATGACGATGACCAGTTCGTCGTCCTTGATCAGATGCCTGTTTGCGTTGATCAGGGCCTCGTCGGCGGTGGCCTCGATCATGGCGGACTTGTCGTCAAGCTTGAAGATCGCGAGCTTGCCCCGCTGCGCGTTGATCACACGCAGGTCGCCGACGATGCCTGCCAGCAGCACCGTCTCGCGGGAGTCCTTGAGCTCGTCGATGGAGCGCTTGCAAAAGCGACGCACCTCGGTAGCCACCTCGTCGAACAGGTGGCCCGAAAGGTAAAAGCCCACCGCTGTTTTTTCTTGCGTCAGACGCTCCTTCACCCCCCAGGGCAGCAGGTCGACCAGCGGCGGTTCCTCGTCGCTGGCGCCGTGGCCGCCATCCATGTCGAACAGGCCGCCTTGGTTGGCATTGGCCTCAGCGGCGTTGGCGAAGTCGAAGGCGCGGTCAATCGAGGCCACCAGAGCCGCGCGATTGAGGTGCAGAGCGTCGAAAGCCCCAGCTTTGATCAGGGCGTCGACCGTGCGCTTGTTGATACGGGTGCGGTCTACCCGCCTGCAAAAGTCGAACAGACTGGTGAAGGGACCGCTCACCGAGCCATTAGGGCCTTCCGCCTTGCCATCGCGGGCACGTACGATGGCCTCGATGGCCTGCTGGCCGGTGCCCCTGACTGCGCCCAGCCCGTAGCGGATGACCTTGTCCGACACCGGTTCGAAACGGTAGGTACCGCGGTTCACGTCTGGCGGCTCGAAGGAGAGGCCAAAATTTTTCACCGCGTCTTCAAACAAGACCTTGAGCTTGTCGGTGTCGTCCATCTCCACCGTCATGTTGGCGCAGAAGAACTCGGCGGTGTAGTGGACCTTGAGCCAACCAGTGTGATACGCGAGCAGCGAGTAAGCAGCGGCGTGCGACTTGTTGAAGCCGTAGCCCGCGAACCTCTCCATCAGGTCGAAGATTTCGTCGGACTTGGTCTGATCGATGCCGTTCCTGGCCGCACCCGTACGGAAAATCTCCCGGTGCTCGGCCATCTCCTCGGCCTTCTTTTTGCCCATGGCCCGGCGTAGCAGGTCTGCGCCACCCAGCGAGTAACCACCCAGGATCTGGGCGGTCTGCATCACCTGCTCCTGGTAGACCATGATGCCGTAGGTCTCGGACAGCAGCTCGGCCACCAGAGGGTGCGGATACTCGACCTTCTCGCGCCCGTGCTTGCGGGCCACGAAGCTGGGAATCAAATCCATCGGGCCGGGGCGGTACAGCGCGTTGAGGGCGATCAGGTCCTCGAGCCGGGTGGGCTTGGCGTCGCGCAGCATGCCTTGCATGCCGCGGCTTTCAAACTGGAACACCGCCTCGGTACGACCGTCGGCAAAGAGCTTGTAGGTGGCGGCGTCTTCGAGCGGCACGTTCTCGAAAGCGAAATGCTCCTGGCCCTTGTGGCGTTGGATGATCAGTTCGCGGGCAATTTCCAAAATGGTGAGCGTGGCCAAGCCCAGAAAGTCGAACTTCACCAGGCCCGCTGACTCGACGTCGTCCTTGTCGTACTGGCTCACCGCCGAGTCGCTGCCGGGCTGCTGGTAGAGAGGGGTGAAGTCAGTGAGCTTGCCTGGCGCTATCAGCACGCCGCCGGCATGCATGCCCACGTTGCGGGTCAGACCCTCGAGCTTTTGCGCCAGACCAATGAGCGTCTTGACCTCTTCCTCGCGCTCGAGACGCTCGGCCAAAATAGGTTCCTGCTCGATCGCGCCGGCGATGGTGATGTGCTGACCGGGCTTCTGGGGGACCAGCTTGCTGATGCCATCGCAGAAGGTATAGGACATGTCCAGCACCCGGCCCACATCGCGGATCGCAGCCTTGGCAGCCATGGTGCCAAAGGTGGCGATCTGGCTCACCGCCTCGCGTCCGTACTTGTCCTTGACGTACTCGATCACCCGGTCGCGGTTGCTCTGGCAGAAGTCGATGTCGAAGTCAGGCATAGACACCCGCTCTGGGTTCAGGAACCGCTCGAACAGCAGGTTGTAGCGAAGCGGGTCGAGATCGGTGATCTTGAGGGAGTAGGCCACCAGCGATCCCGCGCCCGAGCCCCGGCCCGGGCCCACCGGGCAGCCATTGCTCTTGGCCCAGTTGATGAAGTCGCCCACGATCAGGAAGTAACCGGGGAACCCCATTTTGACGATGGTGCCGATTTCGAACTCCAGCCGCTCGAGATAGCGCGGCGTCTGCTTCTCGCGTTCGGCCGCCTGGGGATAGAGCTGAACCAGCCGGTCCTTGAGCCCCTCGTGCGAAGCAAAGCGGAAGTACTCCTCGATGGGCATCCTGCGCCCATCAACTTCTGGCGTCGGGAAATTGGGCAGGCGCGGCTTACCCAGCTCCAGCGAGAGGCTGCAGCGACGGGCGATCTGCGCGGTGTTGGAAACCGCGGAGGGCAGGTCGGCGAACAGCGCCTCCATTTGCGCGGCACTCTTGAAGTACTGCTCGCGGGTGAACTTGCGCACCCGTCTCGGGTTACCCAGGATCTCGCCCTCGGCAATGCATACCCGCGCCTCATGTGCCTCGTAGTCGTCTGCGGTGAGAAACTGCACCGGGTGGGTTGCAACCACCGGGAGCGAAAGGCCAGCCGCCAGCTGCACTGCGCCTGCCACGTGCACCTCGTCGTCGGGCCGGCCTGCGCGCTGCAGCTCCAAGTAGAAGCGATGCGGGAAGGTAGAGGCCAGCATCAGGGCGGCCTCGCGGGCGCGGCTGGCATCGCCCTGCACCAAGGCCTGCCCCACCGGGCCGGCCTGAGCGCCGGACAGGCACAGGAGCCCGCCGGAAAGCTCACGCAGCCAGTCGAGGGTGCACACGCCTTGGGCCCGCACCACGTTGCGGGTCCAGCCGCGGGTGAGGAGTTCACACAGGTTCAAATAGCCGTCGCGGTTTTGCACCAGCAACAGCACGCGCGAGAGGTGAGTGGCATCAGCGCCCAGGCCCTGCAACCAAACCTCCGCGCCGATCACTGGTTTGACGCCCTTGCCACGGGCGGCCTTATAGAACTTGATGGCGCCGAACAGGTTGTTCAGGTCGGTGATCGCCAGCGCAGGCTGTCCGTCAGTGGCGGCGGCCTCCACGGTGTTGTCGATGCGGCAGGAGCCGTCGACCACTGAAAATTCGGAGTGCAGGCGCAGATGAACAAACATGAAGCCATTGTAGGAAAGCGCGGCAGGGGTTCGGTCACTCGCCCCACCTAAAATCAGCGTCCCGTGCCCGAGATCCTCAACGTTTCCGCCTACAAATTCGTCGCCTTGGTCGACTGCGCGCCGCTGCGTGAGCGCCTGCTCGCCGACGCGAGCGCGTCAGGCCTCAAGGGCACCATTCTTTTGGCCGAGGAAGGCATCAACCTGTTTCTCGCTGGCCCCGCCCCCGACCTACGCGAATTTTTGGCGCGGCTCCAGGCAGACCCCCGGCTTGGCGACCTGCCGATCAAGGAAAGCTGGTCGGAGGCCCAACCCTTCCGGCGGATGCAGGTGAAGGTCAAGCGGGAAATCATCCGCATGAATCATCCGACGATCCGCCCCTCGGAGGGTCGTGCGCCGGCGGTCGACGCCCTCACCCTGCGCCGCTGGCTGGACCAGGGTCATGACGACGAGGGCCGGCCCGTAGTGACGCTCGACACCCGCAATGCCTTCGAGGCGGACCACGGCAGCTTTGAGCATGCGATCGACTGGCGCATCACCAAGTTCAGCGAGTTTCCTCAGGCGGCGCAGGCGCACCGGACTGAGCTCGAGGGCAAAACGGTGGTGAGCTTTTGCACCGGCGGCATCCGCTGTGAGAAGGCAGCGATCTACCTGCGGGAAGTGGGCGTCGAGCGCGTGCTACAACTCGAGGGCGGCATCTTGCGCTATTTCGAGGAAGCCGGCGGCACGCACTACCGAGGAGGCTGTTTCGTTTTTGACGAGCGGGAAGCCCTGGATCCGGACCTGTCGCCAATGGCAGTGGCCGATCGATCACCGGCACCGACGACGGCGGTCGATCCACCGCCGGCACCGGCACCGGCAACGGCGCCTTGAAGCCCGGCGGCGCCGGGCGCCTGCACAATTACCGCGCCCACTTGGCGGCGACTTGCGCCACCCGCCGGCCCAGGACACGCGAGGTCTCGAGGTCGCCCGGCAGCATCTCGGCGACGCTGGCGTCCGAAGGGGTGGTGGCGGCCGCGCCCTGGAAGACACCGATCCAGTTCAGGTCGTTGCGGGTCGCTGCCTTGGAGTTGGACGCCACTTCGCCCAGGCCCACCCACAGGCCGCCGTGCTGCATGGCCAGGGTGTAGAAGTAGTCCAGCGTCTTGCCCTTGTCGCCATTGGTCGAGGCACTGTTGGTGAAGCCGGCAAAGATCTTGTCCTTCCAGTTGCGGCTGTACCAGGGCTTGGAGGACGCATCGGCGAACTTCTTGAACTGCCAGCTGGCGGCACCCATGTAGGTGGGCGAGCCGAAGACGATGGCGTCCGCCGCGTCGAGCTGGGCCCAGGCAGCCTCGGGGATATTGCCGTCGGCGTCGATGGCGATCAGTTGGCCGCCTGCGGCCTCGGCGATGACTTGCGCCTGGCGCTGGGTGTGGCCGTAGCCAGAGTGATAAACGATTGCGATGGAAGCCATTTCAGAGTCCTTTTGGGGGTGATGGATGGGTGAGAAAACGGGGCAGCGGTTGGCCGAGTCAAGGCGCGAGGTCAAACACCAGCACCTCGGCGTCTCGCCCGGCCTCCAGGCGAACCTCGGTCTCGCCCTCGAGCTTGGCCGCATCGCCACCGGACAGGGCCTGGCCGTTGACGGACAAGCTGCCGCGCACCAGGTGCACATAGGCCTTGCGGCCGGGTGCCAGCGCCAGGGTGGCGGCTTCTGCGCCATCGAAGAGACCGGCGAACAAGCGTGCATTCGCGCTGATGTGCACTGCGCCCTGCTCGCCGCCAGGGGCGGCCACCAGGCGCAGCCGGCCACGCTTTTCTTCGGTGGCGAAGGTCTTCTGTTCGTAGCCCGGCGCGATGCCGCGGGTGTGCGGCTCGATCCAGATCTGCAGGAAATGGGATTCTTCGTTAGCGGCGTGGTTGAACTCGCTGTGCATCACGCCCGTGCCCGCGCTCATGCGCTGCACATCGCCGGGCGGAATGGCCTCGACGTTGCCCATGTTGTCCTTGTGCGCGAGCCGGCCAGAGAGCACATAGCTGATGATTTCCATGTCACGGTGACCATGGGTGCCGAAGCCAGTGCCCGGGGCAATGCGATCCTCGTTGATCACACGCAGCGGGCCGAAACCCATGTGCTTCGGGTCGTAGTAGTCGGCAAAGGAGAAGCTGTGGAACGAGTCCAGCCAGCCATGCTGGGCGTGGCCGCGGTCTTCGGACTTGCGCAGGGTGATCATGAAGACTCCTTCAATCGGTTTGCACAGTTGCCAGGCGTTTAGGCCTGAAGGCATGCACTCAATTGTGCGGTCCGGCCCTTGATCGTTGGGCGATGGCGTTTGATGGCATCATTCAAATATTCTGAACGCAAAGTCCTTTGTCGGCAGTACGCCCAGCCCGCTTGCCCAGTCCGCTCGCCTATGCCCAGCCCCCGCGACGTCCTCACCCCCGATGCCCTGTCCCTGCTGCAGACCGTCTCGCGCCTGGGCAGCTTCGCCGCCGCCGCGCGGACGCTGGGCCTGGTGCCCAGTGCGGTCACCTACCGGGTGCGCCAGGTCGAGGAGGCGCTTGACGTACTGCTCTTTGACCGAAGTTCGCGCCAGGCTCGGCTCACCCCGGCGGGCACCGAGCTGCTGCGCGAAGGCGAGCGTCTGCTCGAAGAAATGGACGCAGTGGCCAACCGGGTCCGGCGGGTCGCCACCGGTTGGGAGTCACAACTGACGGTCGCGGTGGACACGGCGATCGCACACCAGCCACTGATGGACTTGGCGCAAGACTTCTTCCAGGTCGCACCGCAGACCCGCCTGCGCCTGCGCGAGGAGGCGCTCTCGGGCACCCTGGAGACGCTCACCAGCGGACAGGCCGATCTGGCCTTGGGCGTGGCCCAAGAGCAGGGCACGCACGCCGGACTTCAGTTCCGTCCCATGGGGGAGCTGGGCTTCGTGTTCGCGGTGGCACCCCACCACCCCTTGGCGCGGGCGAAAGAGCCGCTGTCCGATGAGGTGCTGCTGCGGCACCGCGCAGTGGCGGTGGCCGACTCGGTCAGCCGGGGCGGTGGCATCACGGTGGGCCTCCTGGCCGGCCAGGACGTCTTTACCGTGCCGACGATGCAGGCCAAGCTGGAGGCGCAGCTGCGCGGCCTGGGCGCGGGTTTTCTGCCCGAGCCCCTGGCACGCCCGCATCTGGCTGCCGGGCGGCTGGTGGCACGCGAGGTGGTGCGACCGCAGCGCGTGGTGCAGCCGGCCTACGCCTGGCGGCAAACCACCGATCCGGGACGGGCCTTGCAATGGTGGCTAGAGCGGCTTGAGCGCCCGGCCACGCGCAAGGCGCTGCTGCAAGGACATGCCGGACCGCGGCCAGCCTGATGCCACAATGGCCGCAACACGGAGCGACCATGGCAAACAAGAAAACGACTTCCCCCTCCTCCTCCACCGCTCGCGTCGCCGTCATCGGCGCCGGCATTGCAGGCCTGGCCTGTGCGCGCACACTGGCCCAGGCCGGCTGCGAGGTCACCGTTTTCGAAAAGAGCCGCGGCTTCGGTGGGCGCATGGCATGCCGGCAGACACCGTTTGGCACCCACGACCATGGCGCGCAGTACTTCACCGTGCGCGACAAGCGTTTTGATGCAGCGCTGGGCACCACGCCCGGCCTGTGCACCCCCTGGAGCGCCAATGGCGTGCGGGTGCTCGATCCGCTCGGCCGAGTGGTCGAGGCGGCGCCGTCGCCGACCGAGTCCCGTTGGGTACCCGCACCCGGCATGAACGCGCTGGCAGCCGCCTGGGCCCAACCGCTGGAGATGAGTGGCCGGGTTCATCGCCAGGCGAAGGTGCTGCGGATTGAGCGCGACGCGCTGGACGCCCGGTGCTGGCAGCTGCAGGTCGAGCAGACGGAGGGCGCGGCCGACGAGGCGGCCGTCCACGCCGGCTTTGACCGGGTGATGCTGGCCATTCCCGCACCCCAGGTGACTGACCTGCTGCGCGCCAGCGGCATTGCCCCAAAGCTGCAGCAGGCAGTGGCCAAAGTGCGGATGGCCCCCTGCTGGACGCTGATGCTGGCCTTCCCGCAAGCGGGCAGCACCGCCCTGGGCCCCAGCTGGAACGCGGCGTCCAGCAGCCACCACCGCATTGCCTGGCTGGCGCGCGAGTCGTCCAAGCCCGGGCGTGGCCCGGTCGAGCGCTGGACAGTGCAAGCCAGCGCCGATTGGTCGCAAGAGCACCTGCAGGACGACCCGCAACGGGTCAGCGCCAAATTACTCAAGGGCTTCGCCGAGATCACCGGCATCCGCGCCGAGCCGGGCGCGACCCAGGTGCAACGCTGGCTCTACGCCAAGACGTTGACCCCGCTGGGCAAGAGCCACCTGTGGGACAAGTCCCTGGGCCTGGGCCTGGCCGGCGATTGGTGCCTGGGCCAACGGGTCGAGGACGGCTTTGTTTCCGGGCTGGAGCTGGCGCTGGACAGCCTGCGCTAAAGGAGCCTGGGCGCGTCGACTGCGGCGGGAGCGCGGTGCAGTGCAACGAATCGGATTGCAAACGGACAGTCCCCTGCAGCGACCCTCGCCGCGCGGACCCAGATCACGATGACCACCGCCTACACCGGTCGCTTCGCGCCCTCGCCCACCGGCCCGCTGCACGCGGGTTCGCTGGTGGCGGCCCTGGCCAGCTGGCTGGACGCGCGCGCCCACGGCGGGCGCTGGCTGGTGCGCATCGAGGATGTGGACGGACCGCGCTGCGTGCCGGGTGCTGACCAAATCATCCTCGGGCAACTCGCCGACTGCGGCCTGCTGCCGGATGAACCGCCTCAGTGGCAATCGCGGCGTGTAGCGCCCTACCAGTCTGCCCTCGACAGGCTCCTCGCATCCGGGCACGCCTATCCCTGCAGCTGCTCGCGCAAGGACATCGAGCAGGCAATCACTGCCTCCGGAGCAAAGCGCCCCCGGCATGGCGAGCGGGTCTACCCCGGCACCTGCCGCCACGGGCTCTCCGGCACCGCGGCGCGGGCCTGGCGCTTCCTTGCGGAGGGCAGCAACACCGTCCACTGGGTGGATCGGTGCCTGGGTCCCCAGCAACAAGACGTGGCGCGTGAGGTCGGCGACTTCGTGCTGCGCCGCGCCGACGCGCAGTGGGCCTACCAGCTGGCGGTGGTGGTCGACGACGCCGACCAAGGCGTCACCGACATCGTGCGCGGCGAGGACCTCGCTGACAACACCGCGCGCCAAATCTTGCTGCAGCGGGCGCTGGGCCTGCCCACCCCGAACTACCTGCACACCCCTTTGGTGCTGGCTGGGGACGGACAAAAGCTCTCCAAACAAAACGGCGCCCAGGCCCTGAACACCCGCCATCCGCTGGCCTGCCTGCAGGCGGCAGGACAGGTCCTTGGCCTGCCCGCTGCACAACTGACGGCGCAGGACCTGCGAGGCTGGCTGTCGCAGGCCGTGGAGGCCTGGCGCGGGCAGACCCAGGCCATGAGGCCTGGTGCTTGACCCTGGCGAGGCAGCCGTCTGGGGTTCAGAACCAGGTGCCTTCCCGTTCAGAACTTTCCGCCCCCGCCGTGCTCCGCACTTCGAAGTCGGACTCGCGCAATTCGCTGATCGCGATCGCGAGTGAGGAGCTGGAGGGGGAAGCGGATGAGCGCCGACCGGGCGAGAGCGTTGGGGAGGCGATAGACGCCGAAGTCTCCTGGACCCTCTGCGCCTGCGGCACTGCCTGGGGGCCTGGCGATGGGCGCCAGTGCCGCAACGCCAAGTCCACCAGATTGAGCGCGCCATTGGCCAGGCCCGAGACACCGAGCGCGGCGCCGAAGTCGGGCACGGTCACCAGCGCATTGGCGGTCAGGTTCAGAAGCGGCGTGTAGCCAAAGGCGCGGCCGCGAGCGGCCTCGTCCAAGCCGAGCCAGCGGGCCAAACGATCGAGTTGCCGCTGGCTGCGTTGCAGGCAGGACAGCGTGCGCGCGTCCACTACCGGCGCGAGGGCTTCGCAAGCGGCGGCTCCAGGCTCGTTCACAGGGCGTGCCAGGCGCGCGCCGGCCCAGGCCTGGCCCGCAGCCTCGCCCAGGGCGCCCGTGGTCACCCGTCCGAATTCAACTGCAGCGACTGCGGTGGCAACGGCCAGCCCCGCCTGCAGGTAATCCAGGGGTGCGCTTTCCCACGGCCTGAATTCGAGCGGCCGTTCCAGACCGTAGGCCTGCTGGAGCACGGGCACCTGCCCCATGACCTGCCAGATCAGGGGCGCGTGCGCCAACACCTGGCCGATCAACAAGCCGCGCACGCCAGCGCTTTGCACCTGCGCCTCCTGGGCCGACCCCGGTTCGAGGGGCTGTCCATCAACCAGCAGCCGGGTCGGCAGGGCCAGCGCCGGCACCAAGCGACTGGCGAGCGCCTCGGACAAGAACATCGACAAGACCTGACCGCCCGCATTCGCCAGCATGTGATCGCCTAGGCTCGAGGTCTCGGGGTTGCCCAGCGACGTCCAGGCATTTCCCAGCATTCCGGCAATGAAAGCCAGCGTGCCCAGTGCCGAGAGGGCCCGTGCGCTTCGCGTCGACAAGGGGGGCCCGTCCACCATCTGCCGAACGCCTTCAGCGACAACTCCGGCACCGGCCCAGGCCGGCACTGCGCCAGCACCCACCAAGGCCAGGCTGAGGGGCCGATGGGACGCGTGCGGCATGGCGCGTGCCAGGGCCATGTAGCCCGCCTTGCCGGCAAGACCGGTGCCGACCGAGACGCTGACCGCGCTCGCCAGGCGCGCACCGGCCTGGAGCGCGAGTGCCGCTGACGATGCAATCGAAGGGGAGGCTACGGGCGATGCGTCACGCGCCGGGTGCGGTGCGTAAGGGCGTGTGGGGGTGATTGACGACAGCATGCTTCCTCCTGTTTGACAGTGTGAGAAAGCTCGCAGACGCAACGCGCGTGCCTGAACACGGACCAGCCGATACCGCCGACAGCCTCGCGGCCCGATCCGTCAGCCCTGCTCGCTGGAGCTTGCAGGGCTGCAAGAACAAGGGCCTCGCGCGGGCCGCGACAATAGGGGGATGAACCAGAGCCAGGACAAGACGCACGCGCCCGACGCGCCTGAGATCGGGCAGCCCCCCGGGGAAGTTCCCCATCCCCGGGTGATTCGCACCTTTGTGCGGCGCGCCGGCCGCACCACGCTGGGACAAGCACGCGCCTTCGAGACACTGGGCCCGCAGTTCCTGCTGCCCTTTCAAGAGACAGCACCCGACCTGGCCGCCCTATTCGGGCGTGAAGCCCCCGTCATCTTGGAAATCGGCTTCGGCATGGGCGAGGCCACCGCCCATATCGCCGGCCTGATGCCGGAGAAAAGCTTCCTGTGCTGCGAGGTGCACGAACCCGGCGTCGGCGCCCTCTTAAAACGCATCGGCGAAAACGCACTGGGCAACATCCGCATCCTGCAGCACGATGCGCTCGAAGTGGTCGACCAGATGCTGCCCCTGGGGTCGCTGGCCGGCATCCACATCTTCTTTCCCGACCCCTGGCACAAGCTGCGTCACAACAAGCGCCGCTTGATCCAGCCGCCGGTGGTGGCCAAGTTAGCCGCCCGCCTCGCGCCGGGCGCTTATCTGCACTGCGCCACCGACTGGGAGCCCTATGCGCACCAAATGATGACGGTGCTCTCCGCGGAGCCGCTGCTGGCCAACACCGCAACTGACTTTGCGCCAAGGCCCGCCTACCGGCCCCTGACCAAGTTCGAAAACCGCGGCCTGCGCCTGGGCCACGGCGTGTGGGATCTGGTTTTCACCCGGCGCTGAGGCCAGGCGGCACGTGCCGCGCCGCCCCGACGGGAATCACACCCGCTCGGCCACCCAAGCCTGCACCGATTGGAGCGCTGCGGGCAAAGCGGCCGCGTCGGTGCCGCCGGCCATGGCCATGTCAGGCTTACCGCCGCCCTTGCCACCCACCTGCTGTGCGACGAAATTCACCAACTCGCCGGCCTTGACCTTGGCCATGGCGTCGGCAGTCACGCCCGCGGCGATTTGCACCTTGCCGCCGTCGACCGCAGCCAGCACGATGGCCGCGGACTTGAGCTTGTCTTTGAGCTTGTCCATCGTGTCGCGCAGCACCTTGGCATCGGCACCGGCCAGGACGGCCGCCAGGACCTTGAGGCCCTTGACGTCCACCGCTTGCGACACCAGCTCGTCGCCTTGGCTGGAAGCCAGCTTGCCCTTGAGGGCGGCCACTTCTTTTTCGAGGCTGCGCACCTGCTCGAGCACTTGGCCGATACGGGCTTGCAGCTCCTGGGTGGGCGCCTTGAGGGCGGCAGCCGCGGCCTGCACCGTCGACTCGACCTGCTGCAGGTAGGCCAGCGCATTGGCGCCGGTCACCGCCTCGATGCGGCGCACGCCGGCGGCCACGCCGGACTCGGCCACCACTTTGAACAAGCCAATGTCGCCGGTGCGCTGTACATGGGTGCCGCCGCACAGTTCGCGGCTGGTGCCGATGTCAAGCACGCGTACGGTCTCACCGTACTTCTCGCCGAACAGCATCATGGCGCCGGTGCCCTTGGCCGACTCGATGTCCATCACACGCGCCTGGGTGGCGGCGTTTGCCAGGATCTCGGTGTTGACCCGGCGCTCAATCTCCTGCACCTGCGTTTCGGTGACCGGGGCGTTGTGGGTGAAGTCGAAGCGGGTCTTGTCGGCGTCGACCAATGAACCCTTTTGCTGCACGTGGTCGCCCAGCACCTCATACAAGGCCTTGTGCATCAGGTGCGTCACGCTGTGATTGCGCATGGTGGCGTGGCGGCGCTCGCCGTCCACACGCGCCAGCAGGACGTCGCCCACTTTCAGGCTGCCTTGGGACATTTGGCCGTGGTGGCCGAAAACGTCGGACTTGATCTTCTGGGTGTCCTCCACGCCAAAGAGCGCACCCTCGGCACTGAGGCTGCCGCTGTCACCCACCTGGCCGCCGCTCTCGGCGTAGAACGGGGTGGTGTCCAGCACCACCACGCCGGTCTCGCCCGCAGACAGCTGCGTGACCGAGGTGCCCTCACGGTACAAGGCAAGGACGCGGGCGTTTTCTTCCAGGCGCTCGAAACCGGTGAAGGGGTGGCCAGCGCCGGTGTACTCGAGCGCGCGGTCCATCTTGAACTTGCCGGCGGCGCGGCCTGCGGCCTTTTGCCGTTCCATGGCGGCATTGAAGCCGGCCTCGTCGACGCCGACGTTGCGCTCGCGGCAGACGTCAGCCGAGAGGTCGAGCGGAAAGCCGTAGGTGTCGTGCAGTTTGAAGGCGACTTCACCGGGCAGCAGCTTGGCGCCGTCCTGGAGGGCGGCGTCGAGGATCTCCATGCCGTTTTCGAGCGTCTCGTAAAAACGCTCCTCTTCGGCCTTGAGCACGTCGGTGATGCGCTTTTCGGCGGCGGCCAGGCGCGGGTAGGCCGCGCCCATGAGGGCCACCAGGTCGGGGACCAGCTTATGGAAAAAGGGGCTCTTGCGTCCGAGCTTGTAGCCGTGGCGGATGGCGCGGCGCACGATGCGCCGCTGCACATAACCGCGGCCCTCGTTGCTGGGAATGACGCCGTCGCTCACGAGGAAGGCGGTGGCACGAATGTGGTCGGCGATGACGCGCAGCGAGGGGTTGGACAGGTCGCTGGTGCCGGTCTCGCGCGCGGCGGCGGCGATCAGCTGGTCGAACAGGTCGATCTCGTAGTTGCTGTGAACATGCTGCAAGATGGCCGCCAGCCGCTCCAGACCCATGCCAGTGTCCACACAGGGCGCAGGCAGCGGACGGGTCGAGCCGTCGGGCTGCATGTCAAACTGCATGAACACGTTGTTCCAGATCTCAATGTAGCGGTCGCCGTCTTGCTCGGGGCTGCCGGGGGGGCCGCCAGCAACCTCTGGACCGTGGTCGAAGAAGATCTCCGAGCAGGGGCCGCAGGGGCCGGTGTCGGCCATCATCCAGAAGTTGTCGGACTGGTACTTGGCGCCTTTGTTGTCGCCAATGCGCACCACGCGCTCGGGGGGCAGGCCGATCACCTTCGTCCAGATGTCGTAGGCCTCGTCGTCGTCGATGTAGACCGTGGCCCACAGGCGCTCGGCGGGCAGCTTGTAGACCTGCGTGAGCAGCTCCCAGGCCCAGGTCAGCGACTCCTTCTTGAAGTAATCGCCGAAGGACCAGTTGCCCAGCATCTCGAAAAAGGTATGGTGACGCGCGGTGTAGCCCACGTTCTCCAGGTCGTTGTGCTTGCCGCCGGCGCGCAGGCAGGCCTGGACCGAGGTGGCGCGCACATAGGGCCGGCGGTCGCTGCCCAGGAACACGTCCTTGAACTGCACCATGCCCGAGTTGGTGAACATCAGCGTCGGGTCGTTGCCCGGCACGAGCGGGCTGGACTCGACAATCGCATGGCCCTTGGCGGCAAAGAAGTCCAGGAAGGTCTTGCGGATGTCGGCGACGCTGAACGAGGGCATGTTGGCTGGGTGGCTCATGGTGTGCGGCAAAAAGGGCTGCTCCCCGAGGTGCCGGGGCCGCCTCCCGGGGCTCCGGGCAAGCCTCGAATTATAGGTTTGACCCCTGGTCCGCCCGGGTGGCAGGCCCATCTGCGGTCGGGCCGTCCGCTGGCAGCGCGTGGCGCCCGCGAGTGACAGGAGGGAGATGGTGAAATTGCTTAGCATCTCGGCCGGGCGACCGGCGCACAATGGGCGATTCGACCGGACCCGATGCTGCGGAGACACCCCATGGACATGAAAACTTCCCCTTTGGCCCTGCTCAAGGACCCCAGCCTGCTCAAGACCGACGCGCTGATCAATGGCCAATGGGTTCCCGGTACGGCCCGCTTTGAGGTGCACGACCCGGCCACCGGCGCCAAGCTGGCCGATGTGGCCAACCTGGGCCCCCAGGACGCCGAGACCGCGATTGCCGCCGCCAACGCCGCCTGGCCCGCCTGGCGCGAAAAGACCGCCAAGGAGCGCTCCATCCTCCTGCGCAAGTGGTACGACCTACTCATGGCCCACCAGGACGACCTGGGCCGGATCATGACCGCCGAACAGGGCAAGCCCCTGCCCGAGGCCAAGGGCGAGGTGGCCTACGGCGCCAGCTTTGTCGAGTGGTTCGCTGAAGAAGCCAAGCGCATCAACGGCGAGACTCTGCCCCAGTTCGACAACAACCGGCGCCTGCTGGTGCTGCGCCAGCCGATCGGGGTGTGCGCCGCCATCACTCCATGGAACTTCCCCCTGGCGATGATCACCCGCAAGGTGGCCCCTGCCCTGGCGGCTGGCTGCCCGGTGGTGATCAAGCCCGCCGAGCTGACCCCGCTCAGCGCCCTGGCCGTCGCTGAACTGGCGCTGCGCGCAGGCATTCCGGCCGGAGTCATCAACGTCATCACCGCCGACGCCCAGCAAAGCATTGCAGTAGGCAAGGTGCTGTGCGCCAGCGACGTGGTGCGCCACCTGTCCTTCACCGGGTCCACCGAGGTGGGCCGCATCCTCATGGCCCAGTGCGCGCCCACGGTGAAAAAGCTCTCACTTGAGCTTGGCGGCAATGCGCCCTTCATCGTGTTCGACGACGCCGACATCGACAGCGCGGTCGAGGGTGCGTTTGCCAGCAAGTACCGCAACGCCGGCCAGACCTGCGTCTGCACCAACCGCTTCTATGTGCAAGAGGGCGTGTACGACGAGTTCGTGCGCAGGTTTGCCGCCCGGGTCCAGACCGCTAAGGTCGGCAACGGCTTTGAGGACGGCATCAACCAGGGCCCGCTCATCGAGGAGGCCGCGCTCGAGAAGGTTCAGCGCCATATGGACGACGCCCTGGCCAAGGGCGCCCGGGTGGTGACCGGCGGCAAGCGCCTGGGCAGCCTGGGCTCGGGACAGTTCTTCGAGCCCACCGTGGTGGCCGACGCCACGGCCGATATGGCCTGCGCCCGCGAAGAGACCTTCGGCCCCTTCGCGCCGGTGTTCAAGTTCAAGACCGAGAAGGAAGCGGTGGACGCCGCCAATGCCACCGAGTTCGGTCTGGCCTGCTACTTCTACACCCGTGACGTAGGCCGCATCTTCCGGGTGAGCGAGGCGCTGGAGTACGGCATGGTCGGCATCAACGTGGGTATTCTGGCCACCGAGCACGTGCCCTTCGGCGGCGTCAAGCAGTCGGGCCTGGGCCGCGAGGGCTCGCATCACGGCATTGATGATTACGTCGAGATCAAGTACCTGTGCCTGGGCGACATCCTCAAGTGAGTCCGAGCTGAGACCATTTCCCGCCTACAAAACGCACCCCAACCAGAAAGCGCCCGATGAAAGCCCCCCACGTCCTGGCCACCATTGGCAACACGCCGCACATTCGCGTCAACCGCCTGTTCGGCGCCGGCCATGAGGTGTGGGTCAAGTCCGAGCGCAGCAACCCGGGCGGCTCCATCAAGGACCGCATCGCCCTCGCCATGGTCGAGGCCGCCGAAGCCGACGGTCGCCTCAAGCTGGGCGGCACCATCATCGAGCCGACCTCGGGTAACACGGGTGTGGGCCTGGCCATGGTGGCCGCGGTCAAGGGCTACAAGCTGGTGCTGGTGATGCCAGACAGCATGTCCATCGAGCGGCGCCGCCTGATGCTGGCCTACGGCGCCAGCTTCGACCTCACTCCACGTGAAAAAGGCATGAAGGGCGCCATCGCCCGCGCCGAGGAACTGGCCGCCCAGACCCCGGGCGCCTGGATTCCGCAGCAGTTCGAGAACCCGGCCAATATCGAGGTGCATGTGCGCACCACCGCGCAGGAAATCCTGGCCGACTTCCCCGAGGGCCTCGATGCCATCATCACCGGCGTGGGCACCGGCGGGCACCTGAGCGGCGTGGCCGAGGTGCTGAAAAAGCTGTGGCCCCAGCTCAAGGTCTTCGCGGTCGAGCCCGAGGCCTCGCCAGTGATCTCCGGCGGGCAGCCCGCGCCTCACCCGATCCAGGGCATCGGCGCTGGCTTTGTGCCGAAGAACCTGCGCACCGAATTGCTCGACGGCGTGATCCAGGTCGGCGCGGAAGAAGCGCGCGAATACGGTCGCCGCAGCGCGCGCGAAGAAGGCCTGCTGGTGGGCATCTCCTCGGGCGCCACCCTGGCTGCCATCGCCAAGAAGCTGCCCGAACTGCCCGCTGGTAGCCGGGTGCTGGGCTTCAACTACGACACCGGCGAACGCTACCTCTCGGTCGAAGGCTATCTGCCCGCCTGAGGTAGCGCCCGGGGCCCCAGACGCTCCGCAGTCCGACGACGCGCACAGACAGTCAACCCCGGAGTCAACCCCGGCCATGGGCACTGCCCGTGCCGGGGTTTCCTACACCCGAGGCAGCCCCAGGCCGACGCTGGCTCCGGGCGGCAGCAGGGAAAGTAGCGACCCATCCCTGACCGGAGCCTGCTGCCATGGACACCACTTACCTCTCTGACTGGGGCACCGCCCTGATGGCCTCGCTGAGCGCGGCCCTGGCCATGCTCTTTTCGTCCGTCCCCAAGATCATGGGATTTCTGATCATCGTCCTGGCCGGCTGGCTAGTCGCCTCGCTGGTCGAGCGGGCGGTGGCGGCGGTGCTGCGCACCATCCACTTCAACGACCTGTCCGAGCGCTCCGGCCTGGCCGACTTCGTGCGCAAGATGGGCACCGACACCGACGCCAGCGGCGTGATCGGCCTGGTCGCCAAATGGTTCATTCGGCTGATCGCGCTGGTCGTCGCCTTTGACGCACTGGGACTGCCCGCAGTGTCGGACGTGCTGCGCCAGTTGCTGCTGTGGCTGCCCAACGCGGTGGTCGCGCTGGTCGTGCTGGTGATCGGTGGCCTGGCGGCCCGGGCCCTGTCCAACCTTGTGCGCGGCGCAGCGGCTGAAGGCGGCCTGGGCAACCCGGACTTCCTGGCCAAAGCGGCCAACACCCTGGTGTGGGCCTTCGCCATTGTGGTGGCGGTCAACCAGATCGGCATCGCCACGGAACTGGTCAATACGCTGTTCATGGGCTTCGTGGGAGCACTCGCCTTGGCTGCCGGTCTGTCCTTCGGACTCGGCGGGCGGGACACCGCGGCGGAGATCGTGCGCATCTGGTGGTGGCGCGGAAGGGAGGAGTCGGGCGCGATCTCCCGGACAACCCAGGCCGGCGCAGCGCGCGCTGGCGGGATGGCGGGCGGCGCTTCGAGTGCCGCTTCGGGTGCCGTTCCGGGCGGCGCGTCCGGCGGGACGGGTGGCGGGACGGGTGGCGGGACCTTGGGCACCGCACTCGGCTCTGCAGGCACAGGCGGCGGCCCGGCCGGTTTCCGGCCCTCGCCCGCAGGGCCGGACCGGTCCGAAGGAAGCTGAGGCCAGAGTCCGCCACGACACCCCAGAGTTTGATTCAGTACCGCTAGAATCAAGCGCTCTGCGGGCGTCGTTCAATGGCAGGACCTGAGCTTCCCAAGCTCAAGACGTGGGTTCGATTCCCATCGCCCGCTCCACTTCATCAGCCCCAGCTTCCATGGGGCGCGCGCAATTGCTACCTTGGTGCTGCTGGTGATCACGGTCATCCACCAGAACCGGGGCTGGTAGGGGCACGAGGGTCAGCCGTCAACTGGGCTACCCGGGCGGGCCTGAGCAAGACCACACCACGGCCGCGCAACCACCACCCCACCGCCACGTCTCGCGGCGGGAAAAATCAAGTGTTGCACCAGGGAAGCCGAGTGGAGGCTTGTGGCTCTCCACCCCGCCTCTCTCCCCTTCAGCGCACCGTCTGAACGTTAATCTTGTAGACCGTGGTCGTGCCGCTGACCTCGTTGCCCACGATCAGACGCGGTACGCCGTCAGGCGACTTGGATCCACCCACGAACGCCAGGGCTTCGGGGCCAAGGTCAGACCCTGCGGTGACGGCCGCAGCATTCGGCGCGACGGTCACATCACGGTTGTTCAGATACTGCTGGAAGGTCGGAGCGTTCGGATTGGTGATGTCGTAGACCATGACACCGCCCATGCGCTCCAAACCGACGAACGCGTAGGTGCGGCCGTTGATCTCGCCGATGGCCAGACCCTCAGGCTCGGGGCCCTTGGAGTTGCTGCGCTTGTCTCCCGTGAGGCTGCCGTTATGGTCTTGGTTGAAGAGGCTGCCGTAGCGGTTGGCGGTGTGACGCTCGAAATCGCTGCCAGAGTCATACACACGCTCTCCGGTCTGCGCGTCCCAGATAGAGAAGGAGCGGGCGCCATACGCATACAGCCGGGTGAAGGTGCTGCCGGTGTTCTTGGCGTTCGTGGCGTGGTAGGAGAACTTCAGGCGACCGAGCGTCGTGTCTGTTTTGAGGGCATCCAATTCCGTGCTGAGGGTGAGCTTGGCGATGAAGGCCGCGGGAGCAGTCGTGGCAACGTCACGCAGCGCAAGTTCGTCACGGCATTTGCTGCTTGAAAAGTAGTAACCCGCTGCTTCACAGCTGGCCTGGTCGGTCAGGCCATTGAGCCAGTCCTCACGGCTATCACCCTCGTTGGCTGTGACCAGAAAGGTTCGGCCTGCCACCGTGTAGGCGGCAATGGAATCGGGCATATAAGCGCCCAGAACCGGCCAGGTCTTCAGGTTGACCCCGTCTTGCTGGCTGGCGTCAAATTCGTTACCGGGAATCGTGTGGTCTTTGAAACCCATTCCGATGATCTTCGTGACGGTGTTGTTGACCAGGTTGAGAACGGCAATTGCATTGGCCTCCTGCAGCGTGACATAGGCCTCGAGTCCATCGGGGCGTATAGCAATGTACTCAGGCTCCAGGTCCTTGGCGACGGTAGCGCCTCCGCCCACGCCTACACCCGCGATCAGCATCTTCGCCGAGGGAAGTTCGCTGTTGCGGGACCCGCCGACGTTGAAGTCCGAAAAGCCGATCGTGGACACTGAGTAATCAGACAGCCGGATCACCGAAACGCTGCCCTCAGGATCGATCGTGTAGCCCACATTGGGCTCGCCCTCGTTGGCTACCAGCACTTTGGTGCCGTCGGGCGTGAAAACCAGCATGTCGGGCAGGGCGCCTACCTGCACCGCCCGTTGGAAGGCAAGGGTTGTGGCATTGAGAAAAACCACCCAGCCGTTGTCGGTCTTCGGATTCGCTTCGACGGCCACGGCAACTACGTTGCCGTAAACGCTCACGCTGTTGGCAGCACCGACCAACCCCGTACTACCCACGACGCTGTTGGCGACGAGCATGGCAGCCAGATCAATGCTTTGCTGAGGCGCGGAGATGCTGGCGAACTGCGCGGCGCTGGCCGCAGCGAAAACGTCGACCTTGCCGCTTTGCGCGTTGACGGTGAAGATACGCCCGGCGGTTGCGTCATGGGCCACCACTTCCGCTGCGCTGACGTTAAAGCCCTGGGAGGCGCTACGACCCTCCACGCTGATTGAGATCACCTGATCCGAGGCATCCTGACCATCCCCTCCACCGCATGCAGCAAGCACCGCGGTGACCATGGCTGTCGCCAAAAACTTCGTCAACGTCTGCATTTTTGATCCCTCGAATCGTTTTCAAAATGAAGACGATAAGAAGAGACCGTGACCAAGGCGTGACAAGTTGGCTGCGCGCTCCTGCGCTCATTCGACTCTTGGTACTAGCCAAAGGGTTCAGGCAAACGAGATGGAGATGCAAAGCTGGTAGCCCACACCCCACACTGACTTGATCGCCGGCTCCGCGCCCGCTGCCTGCACCGCGCGCAGCTTCTTGCGCAGCCGCGCCACCACCTCCTCGAGCGCGTGCTTGCTCAGAGCCGCGTCGTCGTCAGCACCGTTGTCAAGAAGGTCGCAAAGACGGGTGGAATCCAGTGTGTTGTCCTGCGCCTGCACCAAGGCCACCAGCAAGGCTTTTTCACGGTGGGTCAGTCGTAGCTTCTGCTCCGGAAGAGGTCCCGTCAGTGTGCGCTCACGCAGGCTCATAACCCAATCGTGCTCGGTGAGGTGGGCGTTCATTCGACGACCCAGACTCTTGAGGACCATCACCAGTTCGTCTGGCTCGACCGGCTTGGTGAGGTAGATGTCAGCCCCGCCGTCCCGGTAACCGGAAAGGCGGTCATGGAGCGCGACCCGTGCCGTCATGATCACGATGGCTGCATTCGGCATGGCCTGGCGCAGACGCTGGCTCAGGCTCAGGCCACTCATGCCGGGCAGGTTCCAATCGAGCACGTAGATGTCGATCAGGGCATGCGGCGTCAACTCGTCGAGGCCGGCGGCGCTGTTGGCCACGTGAACGATGAAACCCCGGGACTTGAGGTGAAGCTCGACCTCGCCTCGCAATAGCGGGTCATCCTCCACCAGAGCGACGGAGAGCGGGCGCGTCACGTCGGGGGCGACGGGGGCGAGCTTGGCGATCATGCGGGCACGGTGAGGACAAAGAAGACCCGGCCATTGGAATGCCGGTAAGACACCTCGCCGCGGATCTTCTGCGCGATGGACTTGGCGACGCTCAAGCCCAGGCCCATGCCAGACTTGTTCTGGAAATTGGGGTGCCGGTAGTAGCGGTCAAAAACACTGGCAGGGTCGGGAATGCTGGCAGGGTCGACACCGTTGCTGATCTCGACGCGAACCCAGCGGTCTGTCACCGCCGGGTCCAGCGGCCGCGTGAGGCGCGGCCTCAGGCCGCCTGTCTGACCCGGCGTCCGACCGTCCGTCTGGCCAGGGGTTTGGCCGGGCGTCTGGACCAGACCCTCCCCCTTGAGCAGGGCCACTTCGATGCGCACCGGCTCACCGGGCAGGGCGTACTTGCTTGCGTTGGTCATCAGGTTCTCAAGGACCACACACAGCAACTGACGGTCACAGCGGAAGGTTGCGCCCTCCGGCACCTGCACCTCCCAGGTCTCAGACCTCGGGAGGTCAGACAGCAGGTCCTGAATGAGGGCGGCGGCATCGAGCGGCAGCGGGTTCACCTTCGGGGCGATGCGCTCAACCTTGGCGAAATTCGCTACCCGCTCGACCAGTTCGTCCATCCGGCGGGTGGAAACATCGATGGTCTGGAGCCGCTGCTGCGCGTCACCGCTAAGTGGTGGCTGCTGCCGCAGCGAAGCGAGCGCAAAGCGGATAGTGCCTAGCGGATTTTTCAGTTCATGGGTCAGCATGTCGATCAAGGCGCCGCGTTCATCTGCCTCGGATTGATGCAGCTTCGCTGCCTCGGCCTGCCGGCGCAGCGCCTCCAGTTCCTTCGCCCGCGTACGCCGCTGGAGAGAGCGCTCCATCATCGTGAGCCAGAGAAACACCAACGCGATCGGGGCACCGTTGAGCCGCCAGTCGGTGACGTGATGGAACTGAGCGAATTCTGATAAAAGGGGCCGGTCGAAGAGGATCGGAAGCACGCCGAAGACCAGCATGAGGATGTAAACGAGGCTCGCCCCGAGCAGGACGCGTCGATGGGACGGCGTGAGGGCTCTGGCCGACCATGCTCCATAAAGCTGCCAAAAAGGGATCAAGGCATAGGCCACGGTGACCAGTTGGATTCCAATCTGCTTGTCATCCGAAAAAATGAGGATGGCACTGCCAGCACACAGCAGCAGCAAAAGCCCTCCACCCTGCAGATAGGGGCGCGTGGGCTGGTGCGGCTGGATGACCGCCCAGGCCAGCAGCCCGGTCATGGCCACCCGCAGGGAGAGGAACAGGGCATTGAGGGTGGCCAGGGTCGTGCCCGACGCAGACGGCCATGCAGTCGCTAAGAGACCGGCGTTGGAGGCGACGTGTAGCAGGATCGACAGCTGGAAACCGCAAAAGATCAGGAGCAGGCGGGAGCGGTCGGTGAGGAGCAGCACGATGCCGACGGCCAGCAGGCCCAGGCCGATGACCATGGAAATCGTGACATTGCGCGTTCGGGTGGCGACATCGGCGGGCAGGCTGTCTGGCGTGTCCACCTCGATTTGGGGGGCGGTGAAGCCGCGATGCTCGATGCGCAGGTAGAGGGGCGCGGCATCGGGAGGCCAGGCGTCCAGCGCGAAGCAGTGCAGGTAATCCGGACAGGCTCGGCTGGCTTGGGGCGTCAGTGCGCCGCGTACCTGCTGAACCCACTGACCATCACGCTGGAAAAATAGGTCGATCTGCTCCAGGTTATTCGGGCCGATCCGCAGCGTGAAACTGCGAGGGCCTTGTTCTGGCCCGCCCTGCGCCGGCCGGACCTGAAGGCGGACCCAGACCGAGCCTGCTACGAAGCCCAGGACCTGGTTGTTCTTGAGGGGCGTGAATTCAGAGGCTGCAACCTGCTCGATCGACAGGCGCGCCTGCGGGTCCTTCAGAAGGGTCATTTCCAAGCGCAGCGTTGGCGTGCTCGCCTGCGCCAGGGCCTGCCAAAAGAAAATCAGAACCAAAAGAAACTGTCGCGTCATTGCATTGCCATTGCCTTTGAACCCATCATCGCTGTGGAGGCAATTGGCGGTAAACGACTTTCTCGTCGGGTGTCTGTTCTCGTCCAAAGCAAGAGTAATTGTGAGTAATGAAGGAGATCCGTGGGTATTAGCCCTTGCGCCTGTCTACGATGCCTTTCAACTATTCACCTTGGCGAGGTATTCCATGTCTTCACTGCAAGTCCTGATCGATCAGAAAGCAGCCCTCGAATCGGAGATCGCCCGCACGCTCAAGGACGCGGAAGATCGAAAGAAGGCGCTCGAGGAGCAAATCGCCAAGCAGCGTGCGGACGAAATCACCCAGGGGCGGGCCGAGATCAACAGAGTCATGCAGAAATACAACCTCAGCCCGGAGGAGGCGCTGGGTATCGCCAAGGCGCCTCAGCAGAAAAAGGCGTTGGTTGGCAAACGTTCCGGCTACCTTTCGGAAATCAGGCAGTATTACAGCGGTCGCGCGGCCTGACGATCAGGCCGGCCCAGTGCTCTCAAGGCCCCCCGGGCCTCGGAGCCCCGGGCTGGCCTTCCCCGTGCAAGCGGGCGGGCTTCGCGTCAACTCGCCAACCCAGAGAGGGGACACCGCTTGCGCTTCGCCCATCACCTCCTTCGCACGGCCTGCATCGCCGCACTCACCGCTCAGATCTTCACCGCGCAGGCCCAGCAGTGGCGGCCTGCACCCGCCTACGACAAGGCCCTGGCCGCCAATGTCCTGGAGCGCAGTGTCCTGTTCCTGCCGCTGTATGGCGCGGTCTATCGCGCCAAGTTCGAGGTGATGCTCCAGGAACTGCCGGTGATCCGCGGCATCGTGATCCACAACCACGGCTGCGGCGGGCAATGGGGCTGGGAGACCTCTGTCGCCCAGTTCTATTACCGCGAGGGCTTTGCGGTGGTGGTGCCCGAATTCGTCACCCGTGCAGGCAACAAGACCGGTTGCCCAGGCGCCAGCCCGGAGGAGAGCCTGCGCCGGGGCGGCGAGCGATTCCGCGAGGGCATCTACACCGCGCGCAATCCGGCACGCCTGTCCGCGCGCGGCGACGACATCGAGCAGGTCGTGAGCTGGCTGAAGACGATCACCCAACTGCCCATCCTCCTCAGCGGGCACTCGGAGGGCTGCCGCACGGTGTACTTTTGGGACCGGAGCGAGCCGCAGGTCAAGGGCGGCATCTGTCACAAGCAAAGCCTGAACGCCGACTACGAGCACCTGTGGAAGTGGGACACGCGGCTACCCATGTGGTCGTCCAACGAGGACGAGGACATCTGGGCCCAGGGCACAAAAGGCAAACCAGCGGTGGGCTTCGAGCGCAAGTTCACTGCGCACCCGGATAACCTCACCTCTTTCCGGTTCGCTGGCAACGGCCACGACCCGCTGGTGCGCCCGGGCGAAACCGAGAGCCTGCGCGCCTGGCTCAGGCGCACGGTGCCTGGCAAGGCGCCGCGGGACACGGGGGGTGTGGCCTATGAGGACAAGCTGCCCTTGATTCAGGAGCGGCTGGGACGCATGGTGCCCGCGCGCTGAGCGGTGCGCGGCAGGCGACAAACACCCCGCGAAAGGCGACGGCGTAAAAAACTAGTGAAAGTCGCGGCTGCGCACCATGTCTCGCCCCGCGGTGGCCGGGTGGTCCTGCGGTTCGCCCAGCCGCCCCAGCAGGTGGGACAAATCCCAGGCGCGGCGCGCCACCAGGTGCCGCACCCGGCCACCGCCTTCCTCATTGCGCTGCCAGGTGCCCTCCACCGCCAGCAAGCGGGCGCGTAGCCAGACGTCGCGTTGCGCCTGCACCAGCGCGGGCCAGACGATGACGTTGATGCAGCCGCTCTCGTCCTCCAGCGAGACGAACATCACGCCCTTGGCGGTGCCGGGCCGCTGGCGCATCGTCACCAGGCCGCAGGCGCGTGCCATGCCCCCATCGCGCAAGGCCTGCAAGGCGCCAGCGCTGCGCCAGCCCAGGGCGTCCAGGCGCTCACGCAGCAGGGCCAGGGGATGGCGGCGCAGGCTCAAGCCCAGCGCGGCGTGGTCGAAGACGATGTCTTCCCCTTCTGCCGCTGAGGGCAGGCGCAGCAGGTCTTCGTGCACCGGCGCCTCTTGCAGCAGGCCGCGCGGGCGGCGATAGACGGTCGCGGCCCAGACCTGCTGACGCCGGTGGCCGGCCAGAGTGGACAGAGCATCGGCCGAGGCCAGCAGACCCATGTCGGCACGGTCCAAGCTGGCACGCAGCGCGAGGTCCTCCACGTCGATGAAGGGCGCCTGGGCGCGTGCGGCCACCAAGCGAGCTGCCGCGACTTCCGAGAGGCCCAGCACCAGCCGCAGGCCCAGGCGCACCGCGGGCTGCGGTCCCGAGGGCTCCAGCGTGCAGTCCCAGTCGCTGGCGGTCACATCCACCGGCCGCACCTCCACCCCATGCTGCTGCGCGTCCTGCACCAGCTGCCAGGGGGTGTAAAAGCCCAGGGGCTGGGCGTCGAGCATGGCGGCCAGGAAGCAGGCCGGCTCGTGGTGCTTGAACCAGGCGCTGAAGTACACCAGCAGCGCGAAACTGGCCGCGTGGCTCTCGGGGAAGCCGTACTCGCCGAAGCCCTCGATCTGCCGAAAGATGCCCTCGGCAAAGTCCTGCGGGTAGCCGCGCGCCACCATGCCCTGCACCAGCGGCTCGCGAAAGCGCTGCACCCCGCCCTTGCGCTTCCAGGCGGCCATGCCGCGGCGCAGGGCGTCGGCCTCGCCCGCGGTGAAAGCGGCGGCCACCATGGACAGTTGCATCACCTGCTCCTGGAAGATCGGCACACCCAAGGTACGGCCCAGGGGCAGGGCCAGCTCCTGCTTGATGTAGTCAATGGGCAGGCCCTGCCGCCTTCGCTCACGCGCCTGCAGGTAGGGATGCACCATGCCGCCCTGGATGGGGCCGGGCCGTACCAGGGCCACCTGCACCACCAGGTCGTAGTAGGTGCGCGGACGCAGCCGCGGCAGCATGGCGCGCTGGGCCCGGCTCTCGACCTGAAACAGACCCACCGTATCGGCGCGACAAAGCATGTCGTAGACCTGCGGGTCTTCCTCGGGGATGTCCTGCAGGCGCAGCGCCGAGCCCCGCCAGGCGTTGACACGCTGCAGGCAACGGCGCAGGGCGCTGAGCATGCCCAGGGCCAGCACGTCGACCTTGAGCAGGCCCATGGCCTCTAGGTCGTCCTTCTCCCACTGGATGATGGATCGCTCGGGCATGGCGGCGTTTTCTACCGGCACCAGACGGGTCAGGCGGTCTTGCGTCAGCACGAAGCCGCCCACATGCTGACTCAGATGGCGCGGGAAACCGCACAGCGCGCGCGCCACCGACAGCCACAGCGCGAGCCGGTGTGGTGTGGCCGGGTCCTCTGTGTCTGTGGTGACGGCAGCATCGCTTGCACCTGCGCCATCGCCTTGGCTTCCAGGGTGACCTGGGCCGGAAGTCCCTGGCCCGCACGCTTCCTGCAACACCTCGGCCTGCAGCACCTCGGCCTGGAACTTCGCCAGCCGCTCCTCGTCGATGTCCTTGTCGAACCACTGCTGGTCTTTCGCGAAGGCGTCGATGAGGCGCGCGTCGATGCCCAGCGCCATGCCGGCGTCACGCAGCGCCATGCGCGGGCGGTAGCGAACCACCACCGCGGCGATGGCGGCGCGGTCGCGGCCGTACTTGCGGTAGATGTACTGGATTACCTCCTCGCGCCGCTGGTGCTCGAAGTCGACGTCGATGTCCGGCGCCTCGTGACGCTCCATGCTGATGAAGCGCTCGAACAGCAGGTTGGAGCGCTCGGGCGAGACCTCGGTGATGTGGAGGCAATAGCACACCAGCGAATTGGCCGAGGAGCCGCGCCCCTGGCACAGGATGCCTTGGCCGCGGGCGAAACGCACGATGTCTTCCACCGTGAGAAAGAACATCTCGTAGCGCTTGGCCTGAATCAGGCGCAGCTCCTTGGCCAGCTGCGCGCGGTGCGTGGGCGTGAGGCCCTGCGGGTAGCGGCGGCGCGCACCCTGCAGGGTCAGGCGCGTGAGCTGGCTGATCGGGCTGCGCCCCGGCGGCACCGACTCCAGCGGGTAGTTGTACTGGATGTCGCCCAACTCGAAGCGGCAGCGCGCGGCCACCTCGCGGGTGGCCTCGAGCAGCGCGCGCGGATAGAGACGCGCCAGCTGCGCCCGGTAGCGCAGGTGCCGCTGCGCGTTGGCTTGCAGCGCGAAGCCGCAGTCGGCCACCGACCTCCCCTCGCGCACCGCGGTGAGCACATCCTGCAAGGGCTTGCGTGAGCGCCGGTGCATCAGCACACCGCCCGCCGCCACCGGGCGCAAACCGGTAGCCTCGGCCAAGGCGAGCATCTGTGCGAGCCAGAGGTCGTCTCCGGCCTCGCC
>NZ_JARXAB010000141.1 GCF_029866045.1 Ramlibacter sp.
CGCCGCCCTGCAGGCGCTCATGGCGCCTTTGTCGTTGAAAGCGGACCAGCGCCGAGCGCTCAGGCGCGGCCTGTCGCGCCTGCTTGGCACCGCGGAGAGCGACCGGGTGCGGCGCCACGCCACCGAATTGTTGCAAGCGCAGTCCAGCGTGCGCATGGTGCTGCCAGCGACTGTGCAGGGCTTCACTGATTTCCAGGCCGGCATTCATCACACCTTGAACGGTCGGCGCCTGCGCGGCTCAGGCGCTGGCAGCCTACCAGCCAACTACCACCAGGTGCCCATCGCCTACAACGGCCGGGCCTCTTCGGTGGTGGTGTCGGGCACGCCCGTGCGCCGCCCCAAGGGCCAGATCAAGAATGCCGAGGGCGTGACCTATCGGCCGACACGGCAGCTGGATATTGAGCTGGAACTGGGGGTCTGGATCTCGCACGGCAACGTGCTGGGTGATCCCATCACCGTCGACGAAGCCGACAGCCACATCGGCGCCTTCTGCCTGGTCAACGACTGGTCGGCACGCGACATGATGGCTTGGGAGATGGACCGCCTCGGGCCCTTCACCGGCAAGACCTTCGCCACCTCCGCCTCGGCCTGGCTGATATCGCCCGAGGCCCTCGCACCGTTCCGTGGCACCGCCTATGTGCGCGGGCCGGAGCCCGAACTGCAGCCGCCGCCCCACCTTCGTAGTAACGTCCAGCAGGCACAGGGTGGCCTCCACTTCCATCTGCAGGTGCTGGCCGCCACGGGACGCCAGCAGCAGGCCGGACAGCGCCCGGTCCCAGTGGCCCAATCGCACACGCAACACCTGTACTGGACGCCAGCGCAGATGCTGGCCCACCAGACCAGCAGCGGCTGCAATCTCCTGTGTGGGGACTTGCTGGCCACAGGCACCATCTCCGGCCCCGGCCCGGGTGAGGGCGGCAGCTTCAAGGAATTGGGCGGGGGAGGCGAAACTCCTTTCGCCGTCGGCAACGAGTCACGCTGCTGGGCCGAGGATGGCGACCTGATCGTGCTTCGCGCCAGGGCCTCGCGCGAAGGTGCAGCCAGCATCGGCTTTGGCGACTGTGCCGGCATCGTGCTCCCTGCGCACGGGGCATCTCGTGACTGAGCCTCTTGGCTGCATCGTAGAACTGTCCGTATTGGCGGTCGTCGACAATGGCTTGCTAATGGCTGGACATACAACCGGAGACAAACCCCGTGAACTTTGATCGCGACTTCACCGCCTGGCCGATCGGGCTGCACAAAGTGGCTGAGGACGTCTATGCCTATGTGCAAGGCAACGGGCCTTATGGCAATGCCGGCTTCAGCAACGCTGGATTTGTGGTCGGGCCCGAGTACGTTGTCGTGATCGACACCCTGGGCACCAACTCCATGCTTGATGGCTTCATCAAGGCGATCCGCAGCGTGACAGACCTGCCTGTGGGCTTAGTGATCATTACCCACCACCATGTCGACCATGTGCTGGGGACGCACCGCTTCATGCCGGCGCGCGTGATCTGCCATCGCCATTGCCGGGCGCACATCGCCGCGGGGCGCGACACCATGGTGCAACGCTGGCGCTCGATGCGGCCGCTGCTGGCCCCTGACCTGGACGACATCCCGGTGGTGGTGCCTGACATCACCTTCGAGCAGCGCATCAGCATCCACCTGGGCGAGCGCGAGCTGGTGGTGTTCCACCCCGGCCTGGCGCACACCGACGGTGATGCGGCGGTGTACCTGCCGCAGGATCGCCTGCTGTTTACTGGCGATCTGTTCTTCAACCGCGTCTGCCCGGCCGCCTTCCAGGGCAGCGTCACAGGGTGGATCGCCGCTGTGGAGGGCCTGCTGGCCCTCGATGCCGAGGTGATCGTGCCCGGTCACGGTCCGGTCGCGGACCGCGCAGCGCTGGCGGAAATGCTGCGGTATTTGCGCCTGATCCAGACCGGCAGCGAACAGGCCCATGCCCGCGGCCTGACCCCCGAGCAGGCGGCAGCCGAAATGGAGCTGGGGGCGTTTCGCGACTGGTTCGACACCGAGCATCGGCTGCTGCAGGACATCGAGCGTGTCTACGCCAGCCTGCCGACCCAGCCCGCCACTTCGGCCTGAAGCCAGGGCGGGCCATGAGACAAGACGACTTTGACCGTGGCCTGGTGCAGCGCCGCGCCGTGCTGGGACATGAGTGGGTAGAGCGCTCCACCGCCAATGCCACGGCATTCACCGCGCAATGGCAGGACTTCATCACGCGCACGGCGTGGCATGCCGTGTGGGGCCGCGAGGGCCTCGACACCGAGACACGCCGCCTGCTGGCCATGACCTCGACGCTGGCGCTCGGCCGCCTGGAAGAGTTCGAGATGCATGTCCACGCCGCCCTGGCGGCCGGCATGTCCGAGGTGGCCTTGCAGGACATGCTGCAAATGGTGGCTCTCTATGCCGGCGTGCCGGCGGCCAACACAGGCTTTCGCATCACCGCCGCAGCCCTGAAGGCGGCGGGAAGGCCTTCGCCTCCCGCGCCACTGACCCCCACGGTGCGCGAACGCAGCTTCCACACCTTCAGCCAGCCCCAGACACATGTGGTGCTGCAGGGGCCGGAGTCCGGGACACCGGTGGTGCTGTGCCATGCCCTCGGGCTGGACTTGTCGATGTGGTCCCAGGTAGCAGGACGCCTGGCCGCACGCGGCCACCCGGTGCTGCGCTACGACCTGCAAGGGCACGGGGAATCGGAACTGGCAGGCAGTCCGAGCATCGATGACCTGGTGGAAGACGCCGCCCGCGTGGTGCAGGAATGGAACCGGGGCCCGGTCGTATTCGTCGGCCTCTCCTTGGGCGGGATGGTGGCCCAGGGCCTCGCAATCCGGCACCCCCGGCTTGTACGCGCGCTGGTGCTCTCGAACACCGTCGCGACCTACCCGCCGCAAGCCCGCGAGGGCTTTCTGGCGCGGGCTGGCCAGGTGCGCGAAGGCGGCATGGCAGCCATCATCGACGCCGCCATGCAGCGCTACCTGTCGACACAATTCCAGAGCCAGGAACCCGCGGCGACGCTCCAACTGCGCGAACTTTTGCTGCGCTGTTCCCCGGCCGGCTACTCCGCCTGCTGCGAAACCTTGGCCGGCGTGGACTGGACCGACGGCCTGTCCACCATCCGGGTGCCAACCTGGGTCGTCTCTGGCGCCAGCGATTTGGCCGCACCACCGGCCCTGCAGCAGGCATTGGCGCAGGGCATTGGCCCTTCAGCACGGCACACGGTACTCGCCAGCGCTCACCTGCCCACCCTGGAGGCATCCGAAGCCTTCAGCGCGGGCTTGGAGGCGTTCCTGGCCGAGTGCGTCTAGACCGGCGCGGCGCAAGAAAATCGGGGCCCAGACGCGCCCTGAAGGCCCGCGCAGCGTTTTGTGCGTGCCTAGTGCCGAAAGTGCCGCACCCCTGAGAACACCATCACCACGCCGCGCTCGTTCGCGGCGTCAATGACTTCCTGGTCTCGCATCGAGCCGCCCGGCTGAATGACGCAGCTGGCGCCCGCGTCCACCACCACGTCGAGGCCGTCGCGGAAGGGGAAGAAGGCGTCGCTGGCCACCGCTGTGTCCTTGAGCGACAAACTGGCGTGCTGGGCCTTGATGCTGGCGATGCGGGCCGAATCCAGCCGCGACATCTGGCCGGCGCCCACGCCCATGGTCATGCCGCCCTTGCAAAAGACGATGGCGTTGGACTTGACATACTTGGCCACCTTCCATGCAAACAGCAGGTCTTGTAACTGCTCGGGGGTGGGCTGGCGGGTGGTGACCACTTTGAGGTCGGCCAGTTGCAGCTCGTGGTTGTCGGCGGTCTGCACCAGCAGGCCCGAGCCGATGCGCTTGGTGTCCATCGCATTCTGGCCCTTGTCCCAGGGGGTAGACCCACCCTTGGGCAAATCGATTTTCATCAGCCGCACATTGACCTTGGACTTGAACACCTCCAGGGCCTCGGGGCTGAAGTCGGTGGCAATGAGCACTTCGACGAACTGCTTGGACACGGCCTGAGCGGCTGCGACATCGAGCGGGCCGTTGAAGGCGATGATGCCGCCAAAGGCGGAGGTGGGGTCGGTCTTGAAGGCCTTGTCATAGGCCTCGAAGGCGTTGGCGCCCACTGCCACACCGCAGGGGTTGGCGTGCTTGACGATCACGCAGGCCGGCGCATCGAAGGTCTTGACGCACTCCCAAGCGGCGTCGGCGTCGGCGATGTTGTTGTAGGAGAGCTCCTTGCCTTGCAGCTGCACGCCGGTGACCAGCGAGCCGGGCGCGGGCTGCAGGTCGCGGTAGTACGCGGCTTGCTGGTGCGGGTTCTCGCCATAGCGCAGGTCTTGCAGCTTGACAAAGCGTCCGTTGGACTGGGCCGGGAAGGCGGCGCGGCTGCCATCGTCCTGCAGGCTGGAGAGATAGTCGCTGATGGCCGCGTCGTAGTTGCTGATGCGGTTGAACGCCGCCACCGAGAGCGCAAAGCGGGTCTTGTCCGAGACCTTGCCATGCGCCTGAAGTTCGGCAATGACCGGCGCGTACTGGCTGGCGTCGGTGAGCACCGCGACGTCCTTCCAGTTCTTGGCGGCGCTGCGCACCATGGCCGGGCCGCCGATGTCGATGTTCTCGATCGCATCTTCGAGCGTGCAACCGGGCTTGGCCACCGTCGCCTCGAAGGGGTAGAGGTTGACCACCAGGATGTCGATGGTGCCGATGCCGTGCGCCTTCAGGGCAGCCATGTGCTCGGGCAGGTCGCGCCGGGCCAGCAGGCCGCCGTGCACCATGGGGTGCAGGGTCTTGACCCGCCCGTCGAGCATCTCGGGAAATCCGGTCACCTCGGCCACCTCGGTGACCGGCAGACCTTGCTCCTGCAGCAGCTTGGCGGTGCCGCCAGTGGAAATGAGCTGCACGCCCAGGCCGTGCAGGGCACGGGCGAGTTCGGCGATGCCGGTCTTGTCGGAGACGGAGAGAAGTGCTTTCATGGATTCATTTCAGGAGCTTGTGCTCGAGCAATTTCTTGCGCAGGGTGTTGCGGTTGAGGCCCAGCCACTCGGCTGCGCGCGATTGGTTGTGGTCCGCCTTGGCCATGACGACCTCCAGCATGGGCTTTTCGACCACCTTCACCAGCAGGTCGTAAATGCCGTCGGGGTCGGTGCCACGCAGGTCTTTGAAATAGCCTTCCAGGCTGCTGCGGACAGAGTCCTCAATCTGTTTCTTGCTCACGCGTCCTCCGCGTCTTGGGTTTCTTCGATGGAGGCCAGGGCTGCGGGCACCGCCGCCCGCTCGGGCAGCCGGTCCGCGTGCGCGGCCAGGGCATCGAAATAATCGGCCACCGCCTGCCACTGGGCGGCGCTGTCCTCGAGGGTGTTCATCTGGCGGCGAAACACCTCGCCGCCGGGCAGGCCGGCCACATACCAGCCGATGTGCTTGCGCGCGCTGCGCACGCCGGTGAACTCGCCGTACAGGTCGTAGTGGTCTTCCAGGTGCGCCAGCAGCAGGCGCCGAACCTCGGCCACCAGAGGCGGCGCCAGATGCTCGCCAGTGGCCAGAAAGTGGCCGATCTCGCGAAAGATCCAAGGCCGGCCCTGCGCGGCGCGGCCGATCATGATCGCGTCGGCGCCGGTGCGGGCCAGCACCTCGCGGGCCTTCTCGGGCGAATCAATGTCGCCGTTGGCCACCACTGGCACCGCCACTGCGGCCTTGACCGCCGCAATGGTGTCGTACTCGGCTTGGCCCTTGTAGCCCTGCTCGCGGGTGCGTCCATGCACAGTGAGCATGGCAATACCTTCCTGCTCGAAGGCGCGCGCCAGGGTGACCGCGTTGCGGTGGGCCTGGCACCAGCCGGTGCGCATTTTGAGGGTGACCGGCACGCCGCGGGGTGCACTGGCAGCGACCACCGCGCGCGCGATCGAAATGGCGAGGGTCTCCTCCTGCATCAGATCAGAGCCCGCCCATTTGTTGCACACCTACTTGGCCGGGCAGCCCATATTGATGTCGATGATCTGCGCGCCGCGGTCGATGTTGTAGGCCGCGGCCTCGGCCATTTCATGGGCCGAGGTGCCGGCAATCTGCACCGCGATCGGACCGGGCTCGCCTTCATGGTCGGCGCGGCGTGAGGTCTTGAGGCTGTTCCACAACTCGCGCTTGGAGGTGACCATCTCGCTCACCGCATAGCCTGCGCCCAGCTGCCGGCACAACTGCCGAAAGGGGCGGTCCGTCACACCCGCCATCGGCGCTGCGAACAGAGAGTTCGCCAGAAGATGAGGGCCGATGCGCATGGGAGGGGTCGAACGGGGCGTGCTGAAAAAAGAGGCACGATTGTAGTGCCTGCGAAAGGGCCCGCCGCGCTTGCGTCGCGCGGCATCCTCTGCTAGGGCGCGCGGCTGTCATCGGCATCCTGGCCTGAAGGACTGAAGGACTGAAGGCCTGATGCGCTGATGCACCGATGGCTCAATGGCCTGATGACGCCATGGCCTACCGAGGGCCTGCGCGGACGCACTGCCTATACTCGCGCCACCGGTTTCGACCTACTGGATTCAACAACGCATGGAAGTCTGGCTCGCAGGCCTGCTGGGGTGGCTGGCCTTGCCGAAGTTTGGTCTGGGCGCCCTCTTTCTTGTGGCCTTCATTTCGGCCACGCTCCTGCCCATGGGTTCGGAGCCCGCGCTGCTCGGCCTCATCAAGCTCAACCCAGACATGTTCTGGCCTGGCATTGTGGTGGCCACAGTGGGCAACACCCTGGGCGGGATGGTGGACTGGTGGATGGGCTACGGCACCCACAAGGCGGTCGAGCGCTGGAAGCACTCCCCGGTGCATGTGCGCGCGCTGGCTTGGCTCGAGCGCATGGGCCCCAAGGCCTGCCTGCTGGCCTGGCTGCCACTCGTGGGCGACCCGCTGTGCGCGGTGGCGGGCTGGCTGCGCCTGCCCTTCTGGCCCTGCGCCGCCTACATGGCGGTGGGCAAGTTCCTGCGCTACCTCCTCATGACCGGAGCAGCCCTCTGGGCCTTCCCCGGCTTCTTCGGTCAGTAGCGCTCGAACACCAGGCCGGGATTCTTTTTCTCGAAGGCCTTGAGCTGGTCTTCAGCCTCGTCCATGCCCAGGTGGTGGCGGTGGCACAGGCGGTCGAGAAAGGTCTCACGATGCCGGAGCCCGTGATGCACGTCCTCGTCGGTGAGGTCGCTCCACTCGGCCTTGACATGCGAAGCCGCCTGCTCGGTGGACAGTTTCGTGTGGGACATGATGTCTCCTTGCGAAGGTGAAACACCACTCTAGGCCGGCTGCTGCTGGCCGTTGTTGCGAATTGTCAAAAACGGCCCACGCGGGCAATGAGGGCAATGCGGGCAATCCCCGCAATGGGTGCCACAAGCACCCGCCTCGAGCCCACAAGCTCAAACGTTGAACAAGAAGTTCATCACGTCGCCATCCTTGACGACGTACTCCTTGCCTTCGCTGCGCATCTTGCCCGCGTCCTTGGCGCCCTGCTCGCCTCGGTGGGCGATGTAGTCGTCGAAGGCGATGGTCTGCGCGCGGATGAAGCCACGCTCGAAGTCGCCGTGGATCACGCCGGCCGCCTGCGGTGCGGTGTCGCCGATGTGAATGGTCCAGGCGCGCACTTCCTTCACGCCGGCGGTGAAGTAGGTCTGCAGACCCAGCAACTGGAAGGCGGCGCGGATCAAGCGGTTGAGGCCCGGCTCGGTCTGGCCGATCTCGGCCAGGAACATGGCCTTGTCCTCGTCGGCCATGTCGGCCATGTCGGCCTCCATCTTGGCGCAAATGGCCACCACCGGCGCGTTCTGCGAAGCGGCGTATTGCGTGAGGCGATCGAGGAAGGGATTGTTTTCGAAGCCGTCTTCGCTCACATTGCCCACGAACATGGCGCGCTTGGCGGTGATCAAGCACAGGGGCTTGAGCAGGGCCTGTTCTTCGGTAGACAGCGACAAGATGCGCGCCGGCTTGCCCTCGTCAAGGACGGCCTGCACCTTGGTGAGCAGCTGGGTGAGCTTGCCCGCTTCCTTATCGCCGCTACGGGCGAGTTTCGAGGCGCGGTGCTGGGCTTTTTCGACCGTGCCCAGGTCGGCCAGGCACAGCTCGGTCTGGATCACCTCAATGTCGGCAATCGGGTCGACCTTGCCAGCCACGTGAATCACGTTTTCGTCTTCAAAGCAGCGAACCACGTTGACGATGGCGTCGGTCTCGCGGATGTGGGCCAGAAACTGATTGCCCAGGCCCTCGCCCTGGCTGGCACCGGCCACCAGACCGGCGATGTCGACAAACTCCACGATGGCCGGGACGATGCGCTCGGGGCTGATGATCTGCGCCAACTGCTGCAGGCGCGGGTCGGGCACCTCCACCACGCCGGTGTTGGGCTCGATGGTGCAAAACGGATAGTTCTCGGCGGCGATGCCGGCCTTGGTGAGGGCGTTAAAGAGGGTGGACTTGCCGACGTTGGGCAGGCCCACGATGCCGCATTTGAGGGACATGAGGAAAACCTTGTGAGAGGGGCGCAATTGTACTGACAGGCCCTGCCGGGCCTGGCTGCGTTACCCCAGCGAGGCGGCCGGAAAACCCTGCGTGGGCGCGGCGGACGGCGGCAGATTACAGTCACGCGTCCTTTCTTTCCCCTACAAACACAAGATGCGCTGGCTGAACCTCCTCACCCAAACCCCGGCTCTGGCCGAAATTTTTCTCGAAGGCCACAACCCCTACGCCCACCAAAAGCTGGACGCCGCTGATGTCGACGGCTTGCGCCAGGCGCTGCAGTCCAATGAGGTCCTGCAAGCCTATGCGATCGGCCGCATCGTGGGCGCCGGGCGTGGCGTTTGGGCAGTGACCGATCAAGCCGTGCTCCTGCGCGAGGACGGCCAACAGGGCGTGACCCGCATTGCGCTGAACCAGGTGAAAACGGCCCAAGCCGTCCGGGGCCGTTTCGGCCATGTGCTGCGCCTGCACACCAGCGGCGGCGCACACAGCTTGTTCGGCGTTGCGCGAGAACTCGCCGCCGGCTTTCACCAAAGCCTGGCCTCCCTTGAAGTTGCCAGCCAGTTCGACGACGCGCAAGCGCACAGCCGCCACTGGCGCGACGATGCACCGGAAGGCTGGCTGCAGGACTGCCTGAGCGACGCGCGTCAAAGGCTTGCACACGCCTAAGATTCAGGCGTGCCCCTCCTCCTCCTGCACCTCCTGCGCGGCCTCCGCCGCCCTCTCGCCCTGCTCCTGCTGGCCACCAGTCCGCTGCTGGCCTTGGCGCAATCCGGCATGCGTGGCCTGCCATTGGGCGGGAACGAAGGCCGGGGTGATGCGGTGCTGCCGCTCTATGTGGCGAGCCACCCTCAGGCGCAGGCCACCGTCATCCTGTTGCCGGGGGGCGATGCTGGCATCGGCCGCATCACGGACGGCGAGCCGGGAAGCGGCAACTTCCTGGTGCGCTCCCGCGAAATGTTCCGGGAGGCCGGCTTCAATGTGGTGATCGCCTTTCGCGCCTCCGACCTGACGGAGCTCAACTACCGTTACCGCGCAGGCTCTATCCACAGGGGCGAGCTGGAAAAGGTGGTGGACTTCGCGGCGCGGGAATTCGGCAAGCCGGTCTGGCTGGTGGGAACCAGTCTGGGCACCGTCTCCGGCGCGGCAGCGGCTATCGCCCTGGGGCCCAGGGTGGCAGGCCTGGTGCTGACCGCTTCCATCACCCACCGTGTGCATGGCGGGGTACAGAATCAGGACATCGGCCGCATTCGGGTGCCGGTGCTGGTGGTGCACCACCTCCGAGATGCCTGCTGGGCCTGCGTGCCCGATGAGGCCCGGCGTATGGCCATCGGTTTTCGCTCGGCGTCGGTGAGCAAGTTTGTCATGGTGGAGGGGGGCTCCAACCCGCAAGGCGACCCCTGTCAAGCCCGGCATTGGCATGGCTTCATCGGCTACGAGAAGGAAACGGTGAAGCTGATCACAGACTGGATGCTCAAGCCCCAAGCGTGACCCTGTCGGGGATACACCCAAGAAATGCCAACAAAAGCACCCATTTCTGGGCTGCATCTCCATTGAACAGACTATTCGGATCTAGTTATCTCAACAGTCAATAGACTGCAGAGCATGCGTTACCGCCTCGCTGCTCGCGCTTCCCGCCTCTGGAAGCGTTCTGTCACCCACCGGCTGACCGCACTCAGCCTGCTCGTGGTTCTGCTGGCCACTCTGGCGCAGGACGCGGTGGTGGCCCACTGGCTGGAGCAGGACGCGGCGCGGGCACTCGCGGCCCAGCCGTCCGCGGCGGCGGTCGCAACACCCGAACCGCTGGACCAAGAGGCCCGCCTCACGCGGCTTGCAATGGAACGGCAATTGCTCCTCTGGATTGCGGCGATCGGCGTCGCGGTCGCCCTGTTGCTTTCGTTGCTGATCCGATTGCAACTTCGGCCGCTGGATCGCGCAGCCAGCAGACTTTCGGCGGTCCGCCGGGGTCTGCACTCAGGGGAGCCGATCCAGCCGCTGGCGGTGGGACGACGTGACGAAGTCGGGGAGCTCATCGAGGGCTTCAACGCCCTGCTGGCCGAGATCGAGCAGCGGCAGGCGGCGTTGAGTCAGAGCGAGCTTCTTTACAGCACGGCCTTTCAGACCAGCCCGGACGCGGTGAGCATCACCCGCTGGAGCGATGGGCATTGCCTGCAGATCAACGAGAGCTACACCCGCCTGCTCGGTTGGAAGCCCGAGGAACTGGTGGGCCGCAGCGTCTTGTCGGTGGGCCTGTGGCGGCGGCTGGAAGACCGGCGCCTGCTGATGGACCTGCTGGCGCAGTCGGGCCGTGTGGAACACCTGGAGACCGAGTGGGTCACCCGCGAGGGCCGGGTGCTGGCAGTGGAGGTTTCGGCTTCAGTGATGGACCTGCAGGGCGAGCGTTGCCTGCTGGCCATCGCACACGACCTCACCGCGCGCCGGCAGGCCCAGCGCCAAATCGAAACACTGGCCTTCTCCGACCCGCTGACCGGCCTGCCCAATCGCAGGCTGCTGACGGACAGGCTGGGCCAGGCCCTGGCCGACGGCCGCCGCGCTGGCCAGCACACGGCACTGCTGTACATCGCGATCGACGACTTCCAGCAACTCCAGAACAGCCAAGGCCAGATGGCCGGCGACAAGCTGCTGCGGGCCGTCGCCAGCGAACTGCGCGCAGCGATTCGCCTGTCCGACACGGTCGCCCGCTTGAGCGCCAGCACGTTTGTGGTGCTGGCCAAGGACCTGGCCACTTCGGCGCAGGAGGCGGCCGCCCAGGTCCAGGCGGTCGACCGCCAGGTGCGGGAAGCGATGGAGCGCGGCATGGCCCGACTGGGCGTGGCGGCCGCCCGTGTAAGCATCGGCATCGCGCTGGACAGCGGCGAGGCGGTCGACGCGCAAGCGCTGATGCGACATGCCGACCTGGCCCTGCACCACGCGAAGGCGCAAGGCCGCGGGCAGTCGATGACCTTCAACCAGGAGATGCTGGACACGCTGAGCAGCCGTGCGGCGCTGGAGGCAGACCTGCGCGCGGCACTGGGTCCGGGTCCGGACACAGAACCTGCCACCGAACAGCTCGTCCTGCACTACCAGCCGCAAATCGGGCCCGATGAACGCATCGTGGGCGCAGAAGCCCTACTGCGCTGGACGCGGCCGGGTCACGGCGGGGTGCCGCCGTCGACCTTCATCCCGGTGGCCGAGGACAGCGGCCTCATCCTGCCGCTGGGCCGCTGGGTGCTCGAGAGCGCCTGCCAGCAGTTGGCCCAGTGGGCCCGCGAGCCGGCTACCGCCCATCTGATGCTGGCGGTGAATGTGAGCTCACGCCAGTTCCAGCAGGCGAGCTTCGTCGAGGAGGTGCAGCAAGCGCTGACCCGCAGCGGCGCCCTGCCCGAGCGCCTGCGCCTGGAGCTGACCGAGAGCGTGCTGATCGACAGTTTCGATGCGGTGGCGGCGCGAATGGAAGCCCTCAAGGCCCTGGGCGTGGGCTTCTCGCTGGACGACTTCGGCACCGGTTTCTCATCGCTGGGCTATCTCAAGCGGTTGCCGCTGGACGAGCTGAAGATCGACGGCAGCTTCGTGCGTGACATCGAGAACGACCCCAATGACCAGGCGATCGCGCAGGTGGTGATCGCCCTGGGCCAGACACTGGGCCTGCAGGTGGTGGCCGAGGGCGTGGAAACCGAGGCGCAGCGCCAGCAATTGGCCGCCATGGGCTGCCGGCATTACCAGGGCTACCTGTTTGGCCGGCCGCAGCCGGCGGCGGAGTTTGTGGCCCGGGTCCGGGACCAGGCCCCGCGGGCCTGAGCCGCGGTCCGCACGCAGGCCCGCGCCGCTTGGGCCCGCGGCTCAGGTCCGCATCTCTCAGGCCCGCATCGCTCAGGCCGGCGTGAGCAGTCCCAGCAGCCCGCGCAGGTCAGGTGCCTGACCGAGCTTCCAGCAGGCCGCGAGGATCTGGTCCACACGTGCCCGGCCCAGGATGGGGTCGGACAGGTCGTGGAACTTGGACTCGAGGTGCGCATCCGTCATCGGCCGCTCGAGCGAGCCGATGGCGTGCTCCACATGCACCGTGACGACACGGCCATCGGTGAGCGTGGCTGTGGCAACCACGCTCTCCTCGCGGATGCTGTCGTCCACCACCGCCACCACCTTGCGGCGCAGCGCCACCACATCCTCGCGGCGCACGATCGCGTCGGAGAACTCCTCCTCACCCGCGCGGCCGAAGATGAGGCCCGCGGCGCAGCCGTGGTAGACGCTGAACTTGCTCTGCAAACCGTCCTGCGGCTCCTTCTTGCCGGTGAGCTCGAGCACCAAGGAGTGCACCCGCAGCTCGATCTTTTGCACCTGCTCCGGGGTCACGCCCTGGTCGCGCAGTTGGGCGCAGGCGTCGATGCTGGGGTGAATGACGATGCCGCAGGCAAAGGGCTTGTAGGCGTTGAAGCTGATCTCGAAGCGCTGACCCAGTTCATCGCGCGCCTCGTTCCAGTCGTACTTGGTCGAGACCACCTGGGCCCAGCCGCGCGGCGCTTCCAGGGCGCGGGGGCTGGCGGTGAAGCCGTGGTGGGCCATCAGCGCGGCCATCAGGCCGGCGCGGGCGGCGCCGCCCGGGTGGAAGGGCTTGGTCATGGTGCCAAACTGCTCCCGCAGGCCGACCGGCTGCGAGGCGGCAATGCCCAGCGCCATCTGGGTCTGCTGGGCGGAAAGGCCCAGCAGACGCGAGCAGGCCGCAGCCGCGCCCAGGGTGCCGGTGGAGCCGGTGATGTGCCAGCCGCGGTCGTAATGCTGCGGGTAGACGAGGTTGCCCATGCGGCAAGCCACATCGATGCCCAGCACCGTGGCGTCGATCACCTGCCGGCCGCTCGAACCGATCTGCTCGGCCAGGGCCATCACCGCCGAGGCCACCGGGCCTGCGGGGTGGATGATGGTCTTGAGGTGGGTGTCGTCGAAGTCGAAGGTGTGGGAGGAGATGCCGTTGATCAGGGCGGCGTTGGCAATGTCCACCCGCTCCGGCCGGCCAGCCAGCGTCGCCTGGGGCGCAGGTTGCAGCATCTGCACCGCCGCCAGCGCAGCGTCCACTGCCTCGTGACGGGCCGCGCCAATGGCGCAACCCAGCCAGTTGAGGAAGGTGCGGTGAGCCTCATGCTCGACCGCATCGCTCCATCCGCGAGAGGGATGTTCGGCGACGAAGCGGGCAAGCTCCTGCGTGATCGGCGGCGCCTGGGTGTCGGCGGCCACATGGGTATTGACGGTCATGGGGTCAGGATTCGAGGTTGATGTTGCGGGCCTTGGCCAGTTGGGTCCAGCGGGCGAGGTCCTGCTTCATGAAGTCGGCGAACTGAGCCGGGTTCATCGGCATCAGTTCGACCGCTTCTGCGCTGAGCTTCTCGCGGAAGTCGGGCTGCGCCAGCACCTGGGCCATGGCGTCGTTGAGGGTCTTGACCACGGCCGCCGGCATGTTGGCCGGGCCAACGACGCCGTACCACTGCTGGGCGTCAAAGCCCTTCAGACCGCCCTGCTCCATCGTCGGCACGTCCTTGAGGGCGGGGTGGCGCTGGGTGCCGGTCACCGCCAGGGGCTTGAGGCGACCGCTGCGGATATGCGGCAGCGCAGCGGCGAGGCCCGGGAACATCACTTGGGTCTGGCCAGCGATCAGGTCGGTGGTGGCCGGGGCGATGCCGCGGTAGGGGATGTGCACCATGAAGGTGTCGGTCTGCAGCTTGAAGAGCTCCGCGGTCAAGTGGGTGAGCGAGCCCGCGCCGGCCGAGCCATACGACAGGCGGGCCGGGTTCTTCTTGAGGTACTCGACGAGTTCCTTGACGTTGTTCACCGGCAGGTTGGTGTTCACCACCAGCACGTTGGGCGTGCTGCCGATCATGCCGATGGGCGTGAAGTCCTTCAGCGCGTCATAGGGCAGTTTGCGGGTGGCCGGCGAGGTGCCGTGGGTGGCCACATAGCCCTGCATCAGGGTGTAGCCATCGGGTGCAGCGCGCTGGGTGCTCTGGCAGGCCACAACGCCGCCGCCCCCGCCGATGTTCTCCACCACCATGGATTGGCCGAGCACCTTGGACAGGCGCTCGCACAGGTTGCGGCCGATCATGTCGGAGCCGCCGCCGGCGGCCACCGGAACGATGTATCGCACCGGCTTGGCCGGGTATTGCTGTGCAGCGGCCTGGCCGGGCAGCAGGGCAGGCGCCAGGAGCAGAGGGGCCGATTGCAGGAGGGTGCGTCGCTTCATGGGGAGTCTCCTTCGTTTGGATGGATCAGGTTTCGAGTTGGGGAACAGGTTGGGAAACAGGGTAGGAAATAGGCGGGAGTGCAGTCGCTCATGCGGGAACGGGCTCGGCGGAAAGCCGCCGGTGCGCGTCGCCCACATGACGGGCCAGCAGGCTGCGGGTCGCGGCGGGATCGCCAGCGTCGATGGCCTGCACGATTTGCTGGTGCTCCTGGATGGAGGTGCGCATTGCCAGACCGCGGGACAGGCTGCGCAGGCGCGAGAGGTGGAGTTTTTGCACCAACTCCCGGTAGCTGGCCCGCAGCGCCAGGTTGCCCGCCGCCTCCACGATCAGCCAATGGAAGCGCAGGTTCTCTGTGTAGTAGTCGCGCACGTCCTTACTGGCCACCGCATCGGCCATGGTCGTGGTGGATTCGCGCAGCGCCTGCGCCAGGCTTTCGCGCTCGGCTTGCGGCAGGGTGGCAGCCTTTTCGCCGGCAAAACCGTCCAGCAAGGCGCGCATCTCGTACAGGTCGCGTACCTCTTCGGGCTCGATGCGGCGAACGAACACGCCCGCATGCTTCCGCGACACCACCAGGCCAGAGCTCTCCAGCTCGCGCAAGGCTTCCCTGACCGGGACACGCGATACGGATAAGCGTGCGCACACATCTGGCTCGCTGATCCGGTCGCCCGGGCGCAGCTCACCGCCCAGAATGCGCTCGAGCAGGTCGTCGCGTACCAGCTTGGGCAAGGAGGTGTCGCGCACCGCGCGCAGGCGGCTGGAAGCGGTGTCGGCGTCGGGGTCGAGCCAGGGAAACATGGGCGGGGGGGTGAAAAACAAGGCCGTGCTGGCCCCATGGGGCTGACAGCGATTCGAATATCGTATACGTTAGACGATCGGCCTCAGACTCGGGTTTTCCCGAAGAGAGGCCCGTGTCGCCCTCGCGAGCGTTCGGAGCGTTCGGAGGGTTCGCGAGGGTTCGGAGCGTTCGCGCCCGCCGCCAGGAGCCAGCTCAGTCGAAGCGCCAGTCGCCGACCACGGACTGGCCGATGCGCAGCCGGGCGCCGTCACCGGCGCGGATGATCGCGTTCATGCCGAAGCAGACCGCGCCACCCATCGACGGCAGGCTGCGGTAGACCTGAAGGGCGTCGCCCAAGGCCGGGTCGGACAGGCCGGTAGCCGGGTCGATATTGGGAATGCTGCAGCGGGCGCAGGGCTTGACCAGCTGCAGTTGCACCGGAAGGTCCGCCTCGATCGCGAGCAGGCCCAGGCCGTCCTCGCCGTGCGCCGTCAGCCCGTCCAGCACGATGTTGGGCCGGAAGTGGGCCAGGGTCACCGGGGTCCGGCCAGCCGCCTGCAGCCGCTGGTTCAGCCCGTCGAGGGAGGCTTGGCTCAGCACGAGAAGCGGAAAACCATCGCTGAACTGGTTGGGCGCCTCCACCCCGCCGGTCCACTTCATGGACGACAGCCGCTGGTGCTCGGGGTCGAAGCGCACCAGCCGCAGGGGCTGGCCGAGGAAGTCGGTGAACCACTGCGCCGCCACCGCGCCCATGTCATAGGCCGGCACCTCGTCGTCCCAGATCCGCACCCGTGCCGGCGCCTCGACCCGGTCGATGCCCAGGTGCAAGGCCAGCATGCCCGGCGCGCGCAGCACCACCTCGCCGCCGCGCAGGCTCACCTGCACCAGCGCCATCCGCGGCAACTCGCGCTGGGAGACGAACTCCCCCGATGCGTCGACCACCATCCAGGCGCGGTCCAGGTCCAGGCCGGCGTCGGTGAGCTCCGACTCCTGGAGCGTCACACCGGCGCAGGACTTCACCGGGTAGATGTAAAGCCCACTGATGCGGGCTTGGGCTTGCGAGCCCGGTTCGCGGGGACTGTCGGAAGATTCGGCGGGGGTGCGGGTTGAAAGTGACATGGTCGTGAAATTCTGTGCGGCAGGCCCAAGCGCTGCGGTCGAAAACAGGTGGCGGGAAAAACGTGCGCCAGAGGCAGGGCCAAAGCCCTCTAAAGACCCTTCAGTGGCGCCACGCCATTGTGCCGGCTCCTACAATGGCCCGATGACTTTGCCCTTGGATGTCTGTGTCCGCGGCGGCGGTATCGTGGGCCGCACGCTGGCCCTGCTGCTCGCGCAAGAACGCCTGCGCGTCGGCCTGGTCGAGTCGCCGGAGGCGGTGAGCGCGGCGCAGGCCGACCTGCGCGCCTACGCCATCAACGCCAGCTCCCGCGCGCTGCTGGACCGGGTGCGGTCCTGGCCAGAGGCGCTGGCCACACCGGTGCAGTCCATGGCGGTTTACGGCGATGCAGGCGGCGAGGTGCGCTTCGCCGACACCGCCGCTGGCGCGCGCCAAGAGGCAGGCGCGGGCCCCGCCCACAGCGGCCGGCCCCTGGCCTGGATCGCCCAGGCCACCGACCTGCTCGGCGCGCTAGACCAGGCCCTTCACTACCAACCCCAGATCGAGCGCCTCGCCGAGCCCCAGTCCGCGGCACTCACGGTGGTGTGCGAAGGCAAGGCCAGCGCCAGCCGCGCCGAGTTCGGTGTCGACTGGCGCGTACAGCCCTATTACCAGCACGCGATCGCCGCCCAGCTGCGGGCCGAGCGGCCGCACGACCAGATTGCTCGCCAGTGGTTCCGCCCGGGCGAGATACTGGCCCTTTTGCCCATGGGTGGCCCGGTGACCAGCCCAGTGTCTGCGGCGGAAGATCGCGCCCATCACCCGGGTGCCGGAACAGCGGCGGGCCATGCGCTGGCCCTGGTCTGGTCGGTGCCGGCCGAGCGCGCCGCCGAACTCACGGCGCTGCCCGCGCAGGCTTTCGAAGACCTGCTGCATGACGCCACCGGCGGTACGCTGGGACGCATCACCCTCACCTCCGAGCGCGCCCGCTGGCCCTTGCAACGCGCCGAGGCCTCGCGTTGGTGCGGCCCGGGCTGGGCCCTGGCGGGCGACGCCGCCCACACCGTCCACCCCCTGGCGGGCCAGGGCCTCAACCTCGGGCTGGCCGATGCCAGCACGCTGGTGCAGGTGCTGCGGGCACGCGAGTACTGGCGCAAGCTTGGCGACGAAAAACTTTTGCGCCGCTACGAGCGCGCCCGCAAGGGCGAGGTGGCGGCCCTGCAATGGACCACCGGCGGCCTGCAGTGGCTGTTTGCCCCGCCCGGCCCCGCCTGGCGCTTTGTGCGCAACTGGGGCATGCGCGGCTTCGACCGCAGTGGACCACTCAAACACTGGATCGCCCGGCAAGCCGCCGGCGGCCTGTGAAGCGTCGCGCCTGCGCCAACGCACCGCCAGGCCCGCCCAGCGCCTCAACCCGCAACAAATTGATTGCCATGAAACTGTTTCGCCTCCCCCTCGCCGCTTGGCCCACCGCGCTGCGGGCCCTGTCACTCTTCACGCTGCCACTTTTGCTACTGGCGCTGCTAGGCCCGACCCCGGCCCGGGCCCAGGAGGCCCAAATTCGCAAGGCCATCACCGAGCGCCTGCCCCAACTGGGCGCGGTCGAGGAGGTTCGCAAAACGCCCATCGCTGGCCTGTTCGAGGTCCGCATTGGCCTCGACTTGTTCTACACCGACGCACAGGGCAACTACCTGATCCAGGGCCAGATCCTCGACACGAAAAACAAGCGCAACCTCACCGAGGAACGCGTGGAAAAATTGAGCGCCATCGACTTTGCCAGCCTGCCAGTGGCCGACGCCTTCACCATCGTGCGCGGCAACGGCAAACGCAAGGTGGCGGTCTTCCAAGACCCTAACTGCGGCTACTGCAAGCGCTTCGAGAAAGACCTGCAGGGCGTGGACAACATCACCTTGCATGTGTTCCTGTACCCCATCCTGGGCCCGGACTCGCTGGAGAAATCGCGCAACCTCTGGTGCGCCAAAGACAAGGGCCGTGCCTGGCAAGACTGGATGGTGCGCGACCAGCTGCCTGCCAAGGTCAGCTGCGACAGCGCGGCGCTCTCACGCAACGTCGAGTTTGGCCGCAAGTGGCGCATCAGCGGGACACCCACCCTTGTCTTCACCGACGGCAGCCGGGTGCCAGGCGCCATCAGCGCCCAGCAGCTCGAACAGAAGCTGGCCGAAATCAAATGACCTTCACGGACCGCCTGCATTGATCGCTCCCCTGCATTACCAGGTCGAACCCGCCGACCTGCGCGCCCACCTTTGGCGCGTCACCCTCACCCTGGCTGCGCCCGCAGAGGCGCAGCAGTTGTCGCTGCCGGTGTGGATCCCCGGCAGCTACCTGGTGCGTGAGTTCTCGCGTCACCTGCAGTGCCTGGGCGCGCGCCAGAACGGCAAGGCCATCGCCCTGCAGCAAGTGAGCAAGTGCCAGTGGCAGGCCGACTGCGCAGCTGGCTCGCCGCTCACCGTGAGCTACGAGGTCTACGCCTTCGACAACTCGGTGCGCGCCTCTTGGCTAGACGAAGGCCGCGGCTTTTTCAACGGCACCAGCCTGTGCCTGCGGGTGCATGGCCAGGAGCAGGAGGCCCACGCCCTCGAGCTGCTGCCGCCGCCAGGCGTGGCCACGCCCTGGGAAGCAGCCACCGGCCTCACGCCACACAAGGTGAACAAACGGGGCTTTGGCAGCTACCTGGCCGCCGACTACGACGAGCTCGTGGACTGCCCGGTGGAAATGGGCCCGACCGACAGCCTCTGGAGCGGCCACTTCGAGGCCGCCGGCATCCCCCACCGCATCGTGGTGGCCGGTGCGCCGCCGACCTTCGACGGTGCGCGGCTGGTCGAACACACCCGCGCGATCTGCGAGGCCGAGATCGGTTTCTGGCACGGCAAGGGCCGTGGCAAGGGAGCGGGGAAAAGTGCGGGGAAAAGCGCCGGCAAAGCCGCGCCCTTCAAGACCTACCTGTTCATGCTCAATGCGGTGGACGAGGGCTATGGCGGCCTGGAACACCGCAACTCCACCGCGCTCATTGCCTCGCGCCGCGATCTGCCGCGGCAGGGTGAGACGCGCACGCCCGAGGGCTACACCACCCTGCTGGGCCTCATCAGCCACGAGTACTTCCACACCTGGAACGTCAAGCAGCTGCGGCCGGCCGAGTTCACCCGCTACGACTACACCCAGGAGAACTACACCCGCCTGCTGTGGTTCTTCGAGGGCTTCACCAGTTACTACGACGACCTGTTCCTGCGCCGCACCGGCGTGATCGACGACCCGGCCTACCTGCGGCTGCTGGCCAAGAGCATCAACCAGGTGCTGCAAGCGCCAGGGCGGACGGTGCAGTCGGTGGCCCAGGCCAGCTACGACGCCTGGATCAAGTACTACCGGCCCGACGAGAACACCGCCAACGCCACCATCAGCTACTACAGCAAGGGATCGCTGGTGGCGCTGTGCCTCGACCTCACCCTGCGCGCCGAGGGCAAGACCACGCTGGACGCGGTGATGCGCGCGCTGTGGGCCCGCTGCAAGGGCGGGCCCATGACCGAGGCCGATTTGACCGCCACCCTCAAGGATCTGGGCGGTCGCAGCTTCGCCCGCGAGATCGCGGCCTGGGTGCATGGCACCCGCGAACTGCCACTGCAGGAGCTTTTGCAACAGCACGGTGTCACCGTGTGGCGGGATCCCGCGCCGATGCAGCAGCGCCTCGGCCTGCGCGCAGACGAATCAGGCGGCAGCATCCGCATCAAGACCGTGCTGCGTGGCGGCCCTGCCGAGCAGGCGGGTCTGGCCGCTGGTGACGAGTGGCTGGGCGCGGAGGTGGGCGTGCAAGGCTGGCGGCTGGACCGGCTCGATGACCTGCACCTCTACCTCGGCACCCAGCGCCGCTTCATCGCACTGGTCGCGCGCGACCGGCGGCTGCTGCGTTTGGCAATGGCCATGCCACCCGCCTCCGCCGCCCAGGCCTGGCGGCTGTCGGTGGGCGAATCGGCACGGGTTCGGGCATGGCTGGCGGGAACAGACTGAACCAGCCACCCGAAGCTGGCCAGGAAAGCAGCACCGGACTAGGCTGGCGGCAGGCGCTGGCGCGGCGCGGAATCGCCAGCACGCCCAGGCGCATGGTCCGCACGCTGACGATCACGCTGGCCATCCTGACCTTCGTCGTGTTCCTGGGCCACCTGCTCGCGCTCGAGTGGCTGGCCCGCCTTGCGCCCGGCCTGAGCGGCTTGCAGGCCCTGCCCGAGCCCCTGTTCACGCGGGTGCTGGCGCCGTCGGAAAAGGACCCGGAGGTGGTGGCCGTCCCACCGGCCGCGCCAGCGCCGGCCCCGGTAAAGCCTGAGGCAAGCCTGGTGGCCGCAGCGCCAGCGAGCCCGGCCTCTGCGCCTGCGCCTGCGCCTGCCTCGACACCTGAGCCCACACCTGAGCCCACACCTGAGCCCGCACCTGCGCCTTCACAGGCACCAGAACCCCCGCCGACAGAGGTCGCCACACCAACACCGCCGCCCGCCGAGCCGGCGCCGCCGATCACTGCAACGCTGGTCATCGCGGCGGAGACGCCTGCTCAGACATCCGCGCAGACGTCCGCTCCGACCCCCGCTCCGACGGCGGCCAGCGAGACCAGCGTCAACCCACAGGCGGTCGTGACGGCGCCGATTACGGTCGCGGCTGCCACGGTGATGGCAAGCACCGCACCTGTTGCAACTGTCGCACCTGCCACACCTGCCACACCTGCCACACCTGCCGCACCTGTTGCACCTGTCGCACCTGCCACACCTGTCGCACCTGCTACGCCGATCGCGCCTCCCGCAAAAATCGAAACGGGCCCACCTGTCACGGCGAGGGCACCGGCCGCTCAGGGTGGTGATGGCGGCTCTTCGGCAGGCGGTCGGGCTACGGCCAACAACGCGCAGGCAGGAACAAGCGCAACGGGCAGCGCCGCCGTCACCGGCCCTGTCGCTGGCGCCGACCCGCTCGAGCGCCTCTGGCCGGTCGACACCCGCATCACCTACAAACTCTCCGGACTGTTTCGGGGCGGTCCCCTGCACGGCACGGCCAAAGTCCAGTGGTTGCGACAGGGCGACCTCTATCAGGCCCGCGTTGAGCTCTCCGTGTCGCCCTTCTTCAATGCCGCCTACACCAGCCAGGGCCAGGTCACTCTGCAGGGCCTGATTCCGCAGGCCTTCGAAGACACCCGCGGCAGCCGCCGGCGCCTGACCCGATTCACCGACAAGGAGGTGATCCAGCACGATGGCCGCAGCTTCGAGCGGCCTGCGGGTGTGCAGGACCTGGCCAGCCAGTTCATCGAAATCGGCCACCGCTTGCGAACCGGCCAAGCCACTTCCGCTCCAGGCGGCACCCTCACCCTGCCGCTGGTGCGGCCCGGCTCAGTCGACACCTGGACCTACGACATCTTCGCGCACGAGATGCTGCGCACCCCTCGCCTGGGCAATCTCGACACGGTGCGGGTCACCCCCCGGCCCTTCACCAATGCCCGCGGCACCCTGGCCTCAGAAGTCTGGTTCGCACCGCGCCTGCAGTACCTGCCGGTACGTTTGAAGATCAGCTTCGGCGAGGAGGCCTGGGCCGACCTGCTGGTCGAAACGATCGAGCAGCGCTGAGGCCTCCGCGGGCTCTATCTGGCCCCGGCCCCTTGGGTATAGTGCCCCGACGCCATTCACACCCACCCATCGCAAGCGGCTCACCGCCAGGAGAAAGCATGTCTTACCAATGCATCGAGGTATCCACCGAGGCCGAGCGCGTTGGCCTTGTTCGCCTCAACCGCCCCAAGCAACTCAACGCCCTGAACGGCGAGTTGATGGACGAACTCGGCGCCGCCCTTAAGGCCTTTGATGCCGACGACGCCATCGGCTGCATCGTCATCACAGGCAGCGAGAAGGCCTTTGCCGCCGGCGCCGACATTGGCGCCATGGCCAAGCTCGGTTTCTCTGAGGCCTATGGTGGCGACTTCATCACCCGCAACTGGGAAACCATCCGCAGCATCCGCAAGCCAGTCATCGCCGCGGTAGCGGGCTTCGCCCTGGGCGGCGGCTGCGAATTGGCCATGATGTGCGATTTCATCATCGCCGCCGACAACGCCAAGTTCGGCCAGCCCGAGATCAAGCTGGGCATCATCCCTGGGGCTGGCGGCACCCAACGCCTGCCACGCGCGGTGGGCAAGGCCAAGGCCATGGACCTGGCACTCACCGGCCGCATGATGGACGCCACCGAAGCCGAGCGCTCGGGTCTGGTGAGCCGCGTGGTCGCCGCCGACAAGCTGATGGAAGAAACCCTGGCGGTCGCCCTGCTGGTGGCAGGTATGCCGCGCCTGGCTGCCTATGCGGCCAAGGAGTCGGTCAACCGGGCCTTCGAAAGCGGCCTGTCCGACGGCGTGATGTACGAGCGCCGGCTGTTTCAGGCGCTCTTCGCCACCGAGGATCAAAAGGAAGGCATGGAAGCCTTCATGGCCAAGCGGCCGGGAGTGTTCAAAAACCGCTAAGGCTGCAATTGCCTGCCGCTCTGGGCAAGCTGACGGTATCACCGGGCCGCCGGCAATGACGCATCGACAAAAGTACGCGCCTGGCCCTTAGCGTGCTAAGTTAGTGCCCATGAGGATCATTGACGCGTTCATATTCTTCAATGAAATCGAGCTGCTGAAGATCCGGCTTGAATTGCTCTACCCTCATGTCGACGAGTTTGTCATCTGCGAGGCCAACACCACCTTCTCTGGCCAGCGCAAGCCCTACACCTTCCTGGAGCGAGAGCAGGAGTTTTCACCTTGGCGGGACAAAATCACCTTCCTCGCCTACCAACCCGAGCTCACTGGCTTGGACTTCACCCGCCCCACGACATTTGACGGCAGCTCGGCGCCTTGGCAGATAGAACGAGGGCAGCGCAACCACCTTGCGAGCTGCCTGGCCTGCGCAAAGGACGAGGACATCCTGATTCTTTCGGACGTCGACGAGATTTGGACCCCGGAGTTAGCCTCTTGGCTGAAGGCCTACCCGATGCAGATGAAGGCGGGGCGCTTGGGCATGCAGTTCCACTACTTCTTCATGAACTGCCGTGGCATCGGTCCCGCGAACTCACTATGGACTTATTCTTTGTTTGCCCGGGTCGGCCTTCTCCGGGCCCAGCCCCACACGCTCCACGATCTGCGCGTGGACGCACAGCTACCGGTGACCAGCGACGCGGGTTGGCATTTCTCCTACCTTGGCGGGGCAGAGGCGGTCATTCGGAAAATTGAGTCTTTCTCGCATCAGGAGCTCAATACACAGGAAATCAAAAACTTTGAGCGAATTTCCAACTGTCTGCGCCTGGGCCTGGACCCCTTCGACCGCGCCGACCACGCTTGGGCCTTCTTCCATGTGGACAGCTACCCGGCGACCCTGGCGGCTCTGATGCGCCGCCACCCTGGCCTGATCAAGGCGACTTTGCTTTGAGCCTGAGCACAGGAGATTCGCGATGAGCCTGATGAATACCAGCGATAAAGTTTTCTGGCACGGGTTCACCGACTTCTACGAATCATTTTTTCTGGGGCGGGATTTCCGTTACGTCGCTGAAGTCGGGGTCTTTAAGGGCAACTCCATCCGCTGGCTGCTGGAGCGATTCCCGAACGCCGAAATTCATGGCGCAGACATATTGCCCTTGCAGCCGGAGTGGCCCGTGAACTCCCGCTTTGCGTTTAGCCAGTTGGACCAAGGCGACCCAAAGCAACTGCGAAGCTTCTTCGGCTCCCGCCCCTTCGAACTGATCATCGAGGATGGCTCACACCAGCCGCAGCACCAGGTGCTGGCCCTTGTTGAGGGGGTTCAGGCACTTGCGCCTCTGGGTCTCTACATTCTTGAGGACATCCACACCTCCCACCCCAGTTCCACTCGGGATGGGCGGGGCAATGCGCTTCATGCGCTATTGGCCATCCACCATTACCAGCGTTTAGGCCTGCCCGTCGATGACACGCGCGCCGCGCTGATCGCCAACAACTCGATCTTGGCCGCCGAAGAAGTGCACTATCTTGGCTCAACGTTATCGAAAATCGCCCTGTATCGCCGCACACGACTCCCGGACTACTGTTACCGTTGCAATGTGAGGGACTTCGATTTCAGCGCCCTGCGCTGCCAGTGCGGAGCCGACGTGTTCAGCGACGCGGACTCCATGACCTTCGTCCTACAAAAGGCGTGAGTGGCGTAGCTTCGTTAATGCAAGATCTATCACAGGTCACACTTTGCGCCGCCGACTGCGTTACCCCTGCACTGGCGGGGCAGGCCCTCGACCGCTGCCTCGCTCAGTGCGACTTCGGCGAGGCCCTGCTGCTGTCGCATGAAGCCGCGCCAACCCAGGCGCGCTGGACACGCATCGACCCTCTGCGCTCCATCGCCGACTACAACGCCTTCATGCTTGGGCAACTGATCGAGCATGTGCGCACCCCCTATGTGCTGGTTGTGCAGTGGGATGGCTTTGTGCTGGACGCCAGCCAATGGCGATCTTGTTTCCTTGACTTCGACTACATCGGCGCACGCTGGCCCTGGCACCCCACAGGCAGCGACGTGGGCAACGGCGGCTTCTCGCTGCGCTCACGGCGGCTGCTGGAGGCGCTGGCCAGCCCGGGATTTGTGCACGCGGACGCGCCCGAGGATGACCTGATCTGCCGCCGCAACCGCCCTTACCTGGAGCAGGCCCACGGCATCCGCTTCGCGCCGGCCGAAGTGGCCGAGCGTTTCGCCTACGAAAACGGCGAGCCACAGCGGTCGACCTTCGGCTTTCACGGCCTGTTCAACCTGTGGCGGCACCTGGACGAGGGCCAAGTGCTGGTCATCGCGGACAGCCTCCCGGCGCGCACCTGCCTTTCGAAAGCGTTCGTTGACCTGCAAATGACCTACCTGCAACAGCGCAAGTATTGGATGGTGGGCGCGATGTATCGCCTCATGACCCGCGCCGGCGACCGGCAAGCCGTTCTGGCCGCCTATGGGCAGGCGATGCCGGACGCCGAGGTGCCCGAGGCCCTGGTTTCCTTGTGCGAGCGACTCATTCAGGGGACCTGAGCGAGCGGGCTCAGGCTGGCGCGAGTGTGAAGGCCTCGTGCACCGCCGACTGCACGCCTCCGCCCAGGACGGCGCCGCCGCCGGCCACGTAGACCCAGTCGCCAATCGTCACCGCGCCCACCGCATGCCTCGGAATGGGCATGGGCGCGTGCGACAGCCAGCTGTCGCTTGCCGCGTCATAGCTTTCCATCTGGCCAAACACCGTTTGCTGGCCCGGGCGGTTGATGATGCCGCCCTCCCCGCCCATGGCAAAAAGCCGGTCGCGGTAGATCACCAGGCCATGGCCCGAGCGCGGCGTGGGCAGCGGCGCGCGCAACTCCCAGGTGTCGCGGTCCGGCAGGTAGACATGGTGCAAACCGGTGTTGTACTCAAAGGTGTTGAAGCGCCCGCCCACCACATGAATACGCCCCTGGTGGGCGACGCAGCCCACATGGTCACGCGCGCCGGGCAGGGCCTTGCGCCGGCTCCAACTGTCGGCTTGGGGGTCGTAGACCTCGTGCCAGCCGACGCTGGCGCGCTCCTCCGTCGGTGCCGACGCGCCGCCAATCAAATGGACCTTGCCCCCCAGGGCGACCGCAGCCCCCGCGCCGCGCGGGCGCGGCAGCGGCGCCACCGCGGTCCAACGGTCACTGGCCACGTCATAGGCAAAGGCCAGACTGTCCGGGTTGCGGTTTTGGTCGAGGAAGCCACCGAAGGCGTAGATGCGTCCGGCCAGTGCGGCCACGGCCACATGGTTGGCGCCACGCGGCAGCGACGCGCCCAGGTACCAGCGGTCGTCACGCGGGTCGTAGATATGGTGGTAGGCCCGATCGACCCGGCCCTCGCCATAGCCGCCAATCACATGCAGGCGGCCGGCCCATTCGGCGGCCCAGGCCATCTCGCTGCGGGCAATGGGCAGCGACGCGCGTGTGACCCAGCGACCCGGGGCACCTGCTGGCGCAGAACTGGCCACCGAGCGCTGCGCGGTCTGATCGGCGGTCAGGTGGTGCGGCACGCCGCCCTGAAGGCGGGCAAACGGGTCGGCCGCCGGCGCGGCGGACGGCAAAGCCGGCCCGTGGTGGCCATGATGGCCGTGGTGAGCCTGGGCGCGTGCCAAGGGGGACAGAAGCAGGCCGCTGGCGGCGGCAAGGACGTGACGGCGAGCGAGCGACATGGGGTCTCCTTGTGGCAGCCCCTGCCCCTGTGGGCCTGCGCCTCGATGAGCGCCCAAGAGGCCCGCTGGGGTTGGAGAAGCCGTTATAATTCGCGCCTTCGGCGCTTTAGCTCAGTCGGTTAGAGCGATGGAATCATAATCCACAGGTCCGCGGTTCGAATCCGTGAAGCGCCACCAAATAAGACCCCGCTGCTGGCAAAGCAGCGGGGTTTTTCTTTGCGCGTCTCGCGGCCCGGTAGTGTCGCGGATTGACCAAACGCGTATATGTTCATAACATACATCCATGATTGACTTCGACTCCGTTGTCGGCTTCGAGTGGGACGCGGGGAACCAGCGAAAGAGTGAGGTCAAGCACGGCGTGACTCAGGTTGGGGCTGAAGAAATATTCTTCAATCAGCCGCTGCTGCTCAGCGCTGATGACAAGCACAGCGATGAGGAGCGACGCTATCTGGCGCTGGGCAAGACAAGCCAGGCCAGGGCGCTGACCCTGATCTTCACACTTCGTCAAGGTGAAACGCTAATACGGGTGATTTCCGCCCGCGATCAGCATCGCAAGGAAAGGCTGTTGTATGAACAAGCTCCCCAGTAAAACCAAGACGGCACCGACGTTCCGCTCAGAGGCTAAAGAGCGTGAGTTCTGGGAGTCCAAGGACAACGACGCGACCCAGTTCTTTGACCCCGCAAAAACGTCTGCTGTCACGTTCAAGAACCTCAAGCCGTCCACGACCAGCATCTCGATCAGGCTCTCCGACAGCCTGCTCGATGGCATTCGGCAACAGGCCAATAAGCTGGATGTTCCTTACCAGTCATTGATGAAGGTCTGGCTGACCGAAAAACTGCGTGAAGCTGCCAAGGGGTGACGTGCCCGCATGGCCTGCGGGCATCTAGAGGTCCGCGGTTCGAATCCGTGAAGCGCCGCCAAACAAAGCCCCGTTGTTGAAGGACAGCGGGGGTTTTCTTTGCCTGATTCGATCAAAGGCGTCAGAGTACACTTCATAGTCGTTTTGACTTTTTCGGCCAAACCCGAAACGAGGTCGGCGCTCGCTAATCGCCCCTTGCCCTAACCATGGGCAACTGGAATGTCGGATGGACGTTGAGGCTCAATTTGTTCGCATGACGGCTGGGCTGGTGCGCATCTACCAGCGGACGGCACCTAATTGGGTGAGGCGGCAATGTCTCTACAGCCCCTGCTGCTCGGACTACATGATTTTGTCGCTTCAAAAGTACGGCCTCTTTCGAGGAGGTACCAAGGGGCTGCTGCGAATACTGCGTTGCCGAAGGCCCTATGGCGGCTCCGATTGGCCCTAAGGAGACATTGAATGGACGGATGTATCAAGTTCTTGGTAATACTCATTTTGCTCGGCATCGTGATTTGGATGTTCTGAGACACGTGAGGGATCAGCATCTTTCCCGGGAGCAGTGGGCCAAGATCATCTTGCTGGCCGTTTGCCTGCTGGTTTATGTCGCCTTCCACTGGGTGAGGCTTGCGTTGCCAGAAGGCTTCTGGCGTTCGTCTCTTCCGAGCATGCTGGTGATGCCCGTGATGCTGGCTGTGACCGATCTGTTCCCGTCGATTCGGTTCCACACTTGGCTCAACAAGGTGGCCATCACCTTGGCCGTCACACTCGCCGCAACGCTGTGGTTCGAGTTCACGGTACCCGCTTTTTATTCCCGCTCCACTTCTGACACTGCTGATGCGGCCGCGATGCTGCTTGGCTGGCTGCTCTATTTGGCCGTCGATCGGGCTGGAGATGCGATCAAGAGACTGCTGGGGCCGCGTGACATGGCCGGTGGGCCTGGCTCACAAAACTCCACTAATCGGAATATTCGACCGATTAACAGAACGCTGTAGGATGTTTACGGTCAAGCCTTCGTATTGCACAGGAGCTCGAACCATGAACATCAGCCGGAGAAATCTCGCAGCGCTTGCCGCAGGTGCCCTGTGCGGGCCTGTGTGGTCGCAAGGGGCTTACCCCACGCGCGCGGTCAAAATGATCAACCCGTTTCCACCCGGCTCTCCGGTGGATCTGGTTGGTCGCCTGGTGGCGCAAAAGCTGCAGGAGACCTGGGGCCAACCGGTGGTGGTCGAGAGCCGGGCCGGCGCCGGGGGCGCTGTCGGCGCAGAAGCAGTCGCCCGCGCGCCCGCCGATGGTTACACCCTGCTGGTCACCTCCGCATCTACCCACGTGATCGCGCCGGCGCTGCGCAAGCAGCTGCCCTATGACGCGCAGAAAGACTTCGCGCCGCTGGCGCTGGCCGCCTACGGCCCGACCGCCGTGGTGGTGCACCCCTCGGTGCCCGTGCAGTCGCTGTCGCAGTTGGTGGCCTATGCCAAGGCCAACCCCGGCAAGGTGGCCTACGCCTCCTCGGGCTTGGGCACCATCTTGCATTTGAGCGGTGAGCTGTTTGCCTATCGCACAGGGGTCGAACTTTTGCATGTGCCCTACAAAGGCGCTGTGCCCGCCGCCACCGACCTGCTGTCGGGTCAGGTGCAACTGATGTTCGACTCCATCTCCAACGCAGCGCCCCAGGTCAAGGCCGGCAAGCTGCGGGCGCTGGCGGTGCTCACGCCGCAGCGCACGCCGCTCATGCCCGATGTGCCCACCGGCCAAGAGGCCGGCTTTGACGGCCTGGACTTCCCCGCCTGGATCGGTTTTTACGCACCCGCCGGTACGCCGCGCGAGGTGGTGATGCAGATCAACCGCGCCTTGCAAAGCGTGATGGGCCAAGCCGAGATCCGCGATCGCTTCATGCAAGGTGGCTTGATCCCCGCCATGGTGGTCGATTCCGATTTCGGCCGCCTGGTGGGCGAGCAGCAAAAGATCGTGGCCGACCTCGTCCGAGCCGCCCGTATTCCGCAACAGTAAAGGTGTGACGCATGACCCGCATTGACCGCCGCGATGCCCTGATCGCCCTAGGTGCCTCCCTCGTTCCCCTGGCCGGCATGGCCCAGGCAGATTTCCCCAACCGAAACGTACGGCTGGTGGTGCCCTTCCCGCCTGGCGGCGGCACCGATGTGCTTGCGCGGATGCTGGGAGAACGCCTTCGCCCGATGCTCAATCAAACCGTTGTCATCGACAACCGCCCGGGTGCCACAGGCAATATCGGCAACGACCATGTCTCCAAGTCTGTGGCCGATGGCTACACCCTGCTGATGCAGGGAACGATCATCGGGATGTTTCCGCACATCTTCCAAAAGCTCACCTATGACCCGCTCAAGGACCTGCAGGCCGTCGGTGCCGTGGCGGAATCGGCCAATGTGATCGTGGTCCATCCGGCCAGCCCGCTGCAAACGCTCGACGACTTCGTGCGCAAGGCCAAAGAAAGGCCGGACAAGCCCTTGAACTACGGGACCGCAGGCGTAGGGTCGCCCCAGCACCTGGCCATGGAGCAGATGGCCCGGATTGCCGGCGTCAAGTTGCAGCACATCAATTACAAGGGCACCGCCCCCGCAGTGAATGACCTGCTGGCCAACCAGACTGACCTGGGGGCCTACAGCCTGAGCTCCATGTTGCCGCTGCTGCAAGGCAACAAGCTTCGCGCGCTGGCGGTGATGACCGAAAAGCGCACCGCACTGCTGCCCAATGTGCCCAGCGTCGCCGAGCTGGGTTATCGCGGCGTCGATTCCAGCATTCGCTTCGCGCTGTTCGTGCCGGCGGCAACGCCGGCCGATGTGGTGGCCAAGCTTGCAGCCGCCAACACGCGCGCCTTGGCCGATGCGTCGCTGCGCGAGGCCTTCCAGAAGGCCGGCTACGACATCGTGTCGGCCACGGGGCCGCAGGTGGCCGCCATGGTGCAGCGTGAATACGCCGTCTGGGGACCCATCGTCCGCGACCTGGGGCTGCAGCCCGAATGAGCTCTTTGTCTCGGTCCCTGGCCGAGCGCTGCGCCAGCCGATGGCACGAGGGCTACACCGCTGGCGAAGCCGATGCGCTAAAGGGCATCGTGCGCACCGCCATCATCGACACCGTGGCCTGCATCCTGGCCGGGCGCGATGACCCGGCCACGGTCAAGGTGTTGCAGTGGGCAACGCGTGACCCCGCCCCATCAGGTCCATCGCGCCTCCTTTTTGGCGCGCACCGGGCGCCGGCCCCTCAGGCTGCGCTGGTCAATGGCGTGGCAGGCCATGCGCTGGACTATGACGACGTGGGCCTGGCAGGGCACCCGAGCGTGGTGCTGGTGCCAGCCCTGATCGCCGAACACGAGCGCACGGGCTTGTCGGGTGCGGATCTGTGCGAGGCCTATGCCAAGGGCTATGCGGTCTGGGGCGATCTGCAGCGGCGCATGAAGTGCAGCATGCACGCGCGCGGCTGGCATCCCACGGCGATTTTTGGCACGCTGGCCGTGGCGGCGGCAATCGCCAGCGCCCGCCGCTTGAACCCCACGCAGACGGCCCATGCCCTGGGCATTGCCGCCAGCCTGGCCAGCGGCGTGGTGGCCAACTTTGGCTCCATGACCAAGCCCTTGCACATTGGCCGGGCGGCGGAGGCGGGAATGGTCGCCGCCGACTTTGCCGAGTTGGGCATGGACGCGTCAGCCGACGCGCTCGATGGCCGGGCCGGCCTGCTGGCCGCCCTGGTCGGCCCGCAGGATGTCGATTTGCAATCGCCGCCCGAGGCGGACTTTGAATCTACCCTGCTACGCCTGCGCCCCGGCATCAAGAAGTACCCGGTCTGCTACGCCGCACACCGCGTGGCCGACGGCGTGCTGGACCTGCGCCAGGCGCACGGCCTGCAGATCGAAGACATCGCGTCGGTTGATGCAACGATCAGCGCCACCACCGCCGGGGTCTTGCGTCACCACAGGCCGGCCAGCTTGACCGAGGCCCGCTTCAGCCTCGAGTTCGTCGTGGCCACCGCACTGGTACACGGGCACCTCGGGCTGCGCGAAGTGTCGGAGGCGGCAATGGTCGACCCACGGGTGACCGCACTCATGCCGCGGGTGCACACCCACACCACGGACACGAGCTGTCCGCTCGAGCCCTCGTTTGCCTTGAATGACGAGGTGACCGTGCAACTCAAAGACGGCCGGACGCTCTCCAGCGGCCCCATCCGCTTCGCACGGGGCCACGCCGAGCTTCCCCTGAACGATGCGCAGCTGCGAGAGAAGCTCTTTGCGTGCGTGCCCGAGCAGGAAACGGCGCTGGCCGAGCAGCTGCTCGGCTGGGTGGACGCTGCCCTGGCCTGAACCCTAGCGGCGCGCACCCTTCAAGGGGGCGGCCCAGGCGGGCGTGCTGGCGTCACCGAGCCAGCCAAGCGCGGTGCTGAACTGCTCGGCTTGCTGCAACAGGGTGCGCGCGAGGCGGGCCTCGGTGGTAGCCTGAAAACGCGCCTCGGGAATGGTCAGGCACAGCGCCGCCACCGCGCCCTGTCGATCAAACACTGGCGCGGCCATGCCGACAGCGCCCGGGATTTTCTGGCCCCGGGTGAGTGCATAGCCTTGCTGGCGAATCGCAGCCAACTCACGCTCCACCTGCACGGGCTTGACCGCCTTGCGCGAGTCGGCCGGCGAGGGCCCCTCGGCCGCAATGATGTCCTGGCGAACTTCGTCCGGCAGGAAGGCCAGGATGCCGCGCCCGGTCGCGCCCCACACCAGCGAACTGGGCTGATAAAGCGCTGCCTCGTAACGCAGGGGATGGCTGCCATAGATGACCTTTGTCACCATGGCGTGGCGGGTGCGCGCCACATAGACAGACAGCACGCAGGTCTCGTCGCACGCATCGACCACGCCCTGCATGAATTTGCGGGCCACCGTCACAAGGTCGGTGCGCGAAGCCACCAGGCCTCCGACGCGCAGGAACTCGAGGCCCGCCCGATACGTGCGCGGCGTTTGCCCCCGCTCGACAAAACCTTCGGCCATGAGCAAGTGCAAGAGGCGGTGGATGGTCGAGGCGGGTAGCTTCATCCTCTCGGCAACTTCACTGAGACTCGAATCGCCCTCGGTTTCGGCCAGGACCCGCAGCAAAAGGGCGATGCGGGCCACGGTTCCCGAAGATGTGGCGCTCTCAGGGGATCGGGTCGTGGTCATGGGTTACTCGCGTTGACAGCCTGAATTTGGCACGGATAATATTCCTTCAATCAGAACTTAATTCCGTTTAACGAAACATGCAAGAGGACATCATCGGTTTTGTCGGCTTAGGGCAAATGGGCGCAGCGATCGCACAGCGCCTTCTGGCCGCAGGTCACAAACTGATGGTGTACGACCTGAATCCGCAGGCAATCCGTCCGCTGGAGCAAGCCGGTGCGCAGGTGGCGCCCGACCTAGCCACCCTCGCGCGCACGACACCGGTGGTGTTCATGTCGCTGCCCTCTGTTGAGGCCACACACACCGTTGTCGGGGCGCTCCAAGGCGGGCAATGCCTCAAGGTGGTGGTGGAGACTTCCACTGTCGGGCCCGCGGCCGTGCGGTCAGTGGCTGCGCTTTTGGCTTCACAGGGGGTGGAATTGGTCGACGCCCCCGTCAGCGGCGGCCCGCGTGGGGCGGCAGCGGGCACGCTGTCGGTGATGCACGCGGCAAGCCCCAGCGCCATGGCCCGTGTGCTGCCCCTGCTCGAGACGATTGCCGGCAAGCGTTTTGATGTCGGTGCGGTACCAGGCCTGGCCCAGGTGTGCAAGCTGGTGAACAACGCGATTTCCGCGGCCGGCATGGTTGCTGCCTGCGAGGCCACGGTGGTGGGCATCAAGGCCGGTCTGGATGCCGACACCTTGCTGGCGGCCATCAACGCCGGCTCGGGCCGCAATGCTGCAACGATCGACAAGTTTCCCGGCGCCATCCTGCCAGGCAGCTTCGACTACGGCGGACCCATGGGCTTGATGCTTAAGGACCTGTCGCTCTACCTGCAAGAAGCCTCTGCCGCCGGCGTACCGCAATCGGTGGTGCCTGCGGCCTTGGCCGCCTGGCAGACGGCCGTGGACCGCAGCGGCTTTGACGCCGACTACAGCCGTGTCATTTGTCATCTGGAGGCCGATGCCGGCGTGCAGGTGCGCTCTGGCGCTTCGCGCCGCTGAAAGGTAAAGATGGATTACGGAATCAAAGGCAAGGTGGCGCTCGTCACCGGCGCAGCCGGCGGCATCGGCTCGGCCACCGCGCGGCTCTTCGCGAAAGCGGGCGTGCAGGTCGCGCTGTTTGACCGCGATGCCGACGGCGCGCAACGCGTCGCCCAGCATATCGCCGATGAGGGCGGGCAGACGATCTCGGGCGGATTCGATGTGCGTGACTACGACGCCTTTGCGGCCGCCATCGAGAAAACCCAGGCCGCCTTCGGCGGTGTCGACTTCATCGTCAACGTGGCAGGCGGCGGATCGCGCCAGACCCTGGCCACGATGACGCCGGAGGACTGGCATGCGATCGTGGACCTGAACCTCACCGGCCCCTTCCATTCGATCAAGGCCGGCGCGTCAGCGCTGCGCGCACGCGGCGGCGGCGCCATCGTCACCGTGGCTTCGCTGGCCGGCCTGCGCATGTCGATGAACAATGGTGTGAGCTACACCTCCTCCAAGGCCGGCGTGCTGGGGCTCACGCGCCATGCAGCCTTTGAGCTTGCGCCCGACAACATCCGCGTCAATGCGGTGCTGCCAGGCCCGGTGCTCACGCCACAGATGAAGGCCAAGATCTCGCAAGAGACCCTCGAGCGCGTGCCGCGTGAGGTGCCCCTGGGTCGCTGGGTGCAGCCGGAGGAAGTGGCCGCCCCGATCCTGTTTTTCTGCTCGCCCATGTCGAGTGCCTGCACCGGCACCCACGTCATCATCGACTGCGGTCTGCACGTGGGCGCCACCAGTTCGCGCGAAGAATACAACCGCACGCGGGACCTGCCCGGCCTGTCGGCACCCAAATAACCCCCTCATTTTTCCTAGGAGTCACCATGTCCCAGAAGCTGATCGAAATCGCCAAGGTCTTCCAGACACCGCTGCGTCTCAACGCCAAAGCCGGCGACACGATCCTGATCATGACCGACACGCAGATGGACCCGCTGCTGTGGCAGGGCCTGGCGACTGCCGCCAACGGCCTGGACATGGAGCCTGTGGTGACCATCATGACGCCGCGTGCGCACCATGCGGCCAACCCGGCCTCGCCCGCCATGCAGGCCGCCCTGGATCCGAAGGTCGACCTGGTGATCTACCTCACCAGCACGGCGATGGCCCATGCCAAGATCACCGAAGACCTGGTGGACGCTGGCAAGAAGTTCATCCTCATGGAAGAACTGACGGTAGACATGCTCAAGCCAGGCGGTCCCGCCTGGGCCGACTACGAAGCCATGAACCGCCTGGGGCTGAAGATCGCCGAGGTTTACTCCAAAGGCAAAACGGTCCGCGTGACCTGCCCGAACGGCACCGACCTCACGGTCGACATCACGGGCCGTCCGGGCCGCTCGATCGCCGGTATGCCGCTGGCGCTGCACCCGGGCAAGGGCGGCGGCTGCGCCTTCCCGGATGGCGAGGCGCATGTCTGCCCGGTCGAGGGCACGGGCGAAGGGCGGGTGGTCTTTGACCTGACCGCTCACTCGGTCGGCTCCCTGAAAGAGCCCATGATCCTGACCGTCGAAAAAGGCATGGTTACGAAGATCGAGGGTGGCTACCAAGCCCAGATCTGGCGCCAGCTGCTCGAGCGCGCAGGCGACACCGGCAGCTACAACTGCCCCGCCGAAGTGTCGATCGGCCTGAACAAGAACGTGGTGCCCACCGGCTCCATGCGCACCGACAAAAAGATGTATGCCACCTCGCACATCGGCGTGGGCGACACCATCGTGCTGGGTGGCACCTGCCACGCCAAGCTGCGCCTGGAGGGTGTGATCCGCTACCCAGAAATTTCTGTGGACGGCCAAGTGCTGACCCGCGCCGGTCGCATCCTGCTGGACGACTGAGCATGAACGCGCCGTCTGCCTCCTTGCCCACGCTGGGCTTCATCGGGCTGGGTCATATGGGCGGCCCGATGGCGGCCCGGCTCGCGCAAGCGGGCTACCCGCTCGTGGTGTTCGATATCGCGGCCGACGCGGTGCAGACCCTGGTGTCCCGGGGCGCACGCGCGGCCGCCTCGGCGCGCGAGGTGGGTGACCAGGCGCAGATCGTTTTTTTCTGCCTGCCGCGGCCTGACATCAGCATTGCGGTGGCTGGTGAGCTGCGCGGGAGCAAGGCCTGCCGCGTCCTGGTGGAGATGTCCACCGTCGGGCGCAGCGCGCTGACCCAGATCGCCCAGGCCAGTGGCGATGACATCGAGTTGCTCGACTGCCCCATCAGCGGCGGGGTGGCCAAAGCGGTCAGCGGCGATTTGTCGGCCATCGTGGCCGGACCCGAAGCGCTGGTGTCCGCCGTGCGGCCCTGCCTCGAGGCGGTGGCCAGCCACATCTTCGTGGTGGGCGATCGCGCCGGGCAAGCCCAGGTGTGCAAGATTGCCAACAACGCCATCTCGATCGTCGGGCTGGTGGTGGCCTGCGAGGCGGTGGCCATGGGCCAGAAGGCCGGCCTCGATCCGGCGGCGATGATCGATGTGATCAACGCCAGCACCGGCCGCAATTCGGCCACGGTCGACAAATTCCCCCGCGCCATCCTGCCGCGCACCTTCGACTATGGCGGTCCGATGGAAATCGGCGGCAAAGACCTGCAGCTGTACCTGCAGGAGGCCCTGGCGGAGGACACCCCGAGCCTGGCGGTGAGCAATGCGGCGCAGTTGTGGGCCCAGGCCGAGCGGCGCTTCGGCCCCCGTTCCGACATGACCATGATCTTCCGCCTGATGGAGGAACTGGGCGGCATGGGGCAGGAGAAGCACTGATGCCCGTCATCCAGACCGCGCCGGATCTGCAGACCTGGTATCACATCGATGATTTCACCGACCCCTGGACGAAGGCGCCCTGGGTCGTGCTGATGCACGGCGTGGCCGAAAGCAGCGACGCCTGGTATGGCTGGATCCCCCACCTGGCCCGCCACTACCGGGTGCTGCGTTTTGATATTCGAGGCTTCGGCCGCTCCAGCGCGATGCCGCGCCACTACCCCTGGGACCTGGACCAGCCGGGCGACGATCTGCTGGCGCTGACGCAGGCTCTGGGCATCGAATCGTTCCACCTGGTTGCGGCCAAGGTGGGCGGCACGATGGCCTTGCAGTTCGCCAGCCGGCAACCGAAGCCGCTGCGCAGCCTGTCGGTGCTCGGCACGCCCGTGGTGGCAGCCAACCCCGACTATTCATCGCGCGAGATCGACGAGCATGGTGTGGGCCATTGGGTGCGACGCACCATGAAGACCCGGCTGGGTACTGTGATGCCGGCCGAGGGCCAGGAGTGGTGGGCGCAGATGATGGAGCAAACCCCGGTCTCGACCCAGGCGGGCTTCATGGACCATCTTCAGCAGATCGACATCCGACCTGTGCTGCCCCGAATTGCCTGTCCCACGCTGGTGGTGATCACCGGCGACCCGAACAATGCGGCGCAGAACCTGACCGGCCTCGAGTCCACCCGGGCCTGGCAAAGCACCATCCCCCAATCTGAACTGCTGGTCATCCCGAACGACTCTTTCCATGTGGCCGCCACCGCGCCGGACGAGGCCGCCGCCGCCACCCGCCGCTTCATCGACCGCCAGGAGGCGGCGCTGCGTGATGCGTGAAGACCCGACCCGCGCGCTGGCCGAGTTTGCCCAAGGCCTTGCGTGCTTGCCGCCGCAGACCCTGCAGCAGGCGCGCCGTGCGTTCAGCAACTATGTCGGCTGCACGCTGGGGGCCAGCCAGGACCCGGCGTCCGTGCATGCACTCGCGCATGCCGACGAGTTCAGCGGTCGTCGCACGGCCACGGTTCACGGCCAGCGGGTACGGCTCGATCCCTTGCACGCGGCCTTGGTCAACTGCCTGCAATCGAGCATTCAGACCTTCGATGACACCCACCTGGCCAGCGTGATTCATCCCACGGGTCCGGTCGCTGCGGCACTGGCGGCCCTGCTCGAACACGACACTCGCCTCCAGGTCGATGGCCAGGGGTTCTTGACCGCTCTGGGCATCGGCATCGAAGTGTCCTGCCGCGTGGCCCTGGCGCTCACCAGTCCGCCCGCACAGCCTCACCTGGGTTTGTTCATGACGGGCATCGCCGGGGGCATCGGCGCTGCGGCCGCCTGCGCGCGCGTGCTGGGGCTCGATGTCCAGCGCACGCTGTGGGCCATGGGCACCGCGGCTTCGCAGGCGAGTGGACTGCGCGCCACCCACACCACCATGGCCGCCGGTCTGGTACCAGCCCTCAGTGCCCGGGCTGGCCTGGAATCGGCCCTGCTGGCCCGCCAGGGGTTTGACGGCCCTGAGCGGGTACTGGAGCATCCCAACGGCCTGTTGGCGACACTCGCGCCGGGTTCGAACAGCGCGCTCGTGGTGCAAAGTCTCGGGGCGAGCTATGAACTCGACGAGCTGTCCTACAAGCCCTATCCCTGTGGGGTGGTGATCCATCCGATCATCGACGGCTGCCTGGCGCTGCTGCCACAGTTATCGGGTGAATCGATTGACCGGGTGAGCCTGGAGGTTCACCCGCTGGTGCTCAAACTCACCGGGACCCGCCATCCCGCGCACGCACTG
>NZ_JARXAB010000119.1 GCF_029866045.1 Ramlibacter sp.
CTAACCGCCGCGACCGCTTCAGACCTCGCGTGCGCGAGCTGGCGGCCCGCGCGCGGGTGGGGGCGCGGCGCTGCGCCGCGCCGCCACCGCGGCGGATGCAAAAACAGGCCGGTACGCCGGCAGGTCGGGCTGTGGAAGCAGCGTAGGCAGCGCGGCAGGCGGCGCGCTGGCAGGCGTGCACAACGGGCAATCGAGCACGCTGCGAACTTGCGGGGCGGCACCCTCGTCGCCGCGCTCGACCAGCTGCATGACCCCACCCGCGCAGACCATCTCCAGCGAGACGGGCTTCAGGGCCGGTGAGGCCATGGCCAGGCCCAGCGAGAGCAGGAAGACCGCCAGCACGAAGCGGGCTTGCGTCAACAGGCGCAGCGGGGTGGACATGCGCTGATTATCGGGCAGAGAGCAAACGGCAAATGGCAAATGGCAAATGGCAAAAAGCAGACGGCCAAAGGGACCCGGCATGGGGCCGACAGGAGGGCGGGAGAAGGCCAGCAGGCGATGCACGGGTCTTGACGCCGATGGGGGTCATCCTGATCATCGAGGACAGCCCGGCGTCCACGACCGGGCACTCCAGGAGACCGCCCGTGAAAACTCTCACCGACCATCTGGCCAACTACGCAAGCTACCACCGGGACCGCCGCAATGTCGCCACCCATTTCGTCGGCATTCCCCTGATCGTGCTGGGCCTCATGGTGCTGCTGTCGCGGCCAACATTCAACCTGGCCGGGCTGCCGCTGTCGCCCGCAATCGTGGTGACCGTGCTGGCCTTGGCCTATTACTTCGCGCTTGACCTTTTCTTTGCCCTGGTCATGACCGTCCTGTTCGCGCTTGCGCTGTGGTTGGGCGCATGGAGCGCCACCTTGCCCGTCCCCATCTGGAGCGCGATCGGCGTCGGCGGCTTCTTCATGGGATGGGTCATCCAGTTCATCGGCCATATCTACGAGGGACGCAAACCGGCCTTCTTCGACGACATCGCCAGCCTGCTGATTGGCCCTCTGTTCGTGGTCGCTGAGGCAATGTTCCTGCTGGGGCTGCTCGGCGGGCTGCGAAGCGATATCGAGCAGCGCGCCGGCTCATTGAGGGCCTGAGCGGGCGCGGCGCCGGCCGGCTGAGCCGGGAGCGGGTCGATCCGCTCCCGTCGACCTCCTCCTACAGACCCTGGGGTTGTACAGACCCCGACCCCAGCGCGGCAGCTTGCTACGGTCGGCCGCCATGAGTTTCGCCGACTTCCTCTGCCCCAACTGCGCGCTGTTCCTGGATTTCGATGGCACGCTGGTCGAATTGGCAGCGCACCCGGAGTCGGTGGTGATGCCGCCAGGGCTGGTTCAGACCCTGGAACAACTGAAGTCCCGCCTAGGCGGTGCAGTGGCCGTGGTGAGCGGTCGGCCGATCGCCCAAATCGACCGCTTCCTCGACCCGCTGGTGCTGTGCGTGGCCGGTGTGCACGGCGCCGAGCGGCGGCGGGCCGATGGCAGCGTCGCTTGGCAGGCGGTGTCGCCACTGGACCCGGTGGAGGAGGCCGCTGCCGCCCTGGCCCGGGCCCATCCCGCGTTGCGTCTGGAGCCCAAGCGGGGCTCCCTGGCCTTGCACTACAGGCAGGCGCCTGCGTTGGAGACGCTGTGCCTGGAGACCTTGACCGCTGCGATCGCCCGCAGCCCGGGGCTGGCGCTGCTGCGCGGGAAGATGGTGGTCGAGGCCAAGCCGGCCACCGCCAGCAAGGGCCGGGCGATCGAGGCCTTTCTCCGGGAGCCCCCCTTCATCGGTCGCCTTCCGGTCTTCATCGGCGATGACTTCACCGACGAGGCAGGATTCAAGGCCGTCCAGGAACGCGGCGGGCTGGGGGTGAAGGTCGGCGAGGGCCCCACCGCCGCGCGCCAGCGGCTGGCCAATCCAGCGTCCATGCGCGACGAGATGGAACGGGCCCTGGCCCGGGTGGCGGCATGAACGCCGCTATAGGGGGGGACCGGCAGGCACCGACAGAGGGGCTGCAGGTCACGGCAACGGACATGGGAGCCGCAGCGTCACCCGAACCTCCAGCGGGACCGACCTCCGCGCCGACCCTGCTCGTGACCGCACCGGCATCACCGGAGCCGCCGGCCTCGCTGAACGTAGGGGTGATCGGCAACTGTGCCTTTAGCGCCCTGATCGATGCGAGAGCCCGCATCGTCTGGTGCTGCCTGCCGCGGTTTGACGGCGACCCGGTCTTCAATGCCCTGATCGATCCGAGCGAGTGCGGCGCCTTCTGGGCCATCGACCTGGAGGACTTCGAGCGCAGTGAGCAGGCCTATGAGCCCAATACCGCCGTACTTCGTACCCGCCTCTACGACCGCCTCGGTCAGGGCGTAGAGATCACCGACCTGGCGCCCCGCTTCAAGCACCGCAACCGGATGTTCCGGCCACTGACCCTGATCCGTCGGCTGCAGGTGCTGGGTGGCTCCCCCCGGATCCGGGTGCGGCTGCGTCCGCGCTTCGACTGGGGCCGCATCACTCCGCTCACCACTCTGGGCAGCACCCACATCCGGTATGTTGGCCAGCACACGGCGTTGCGCCTGAACTGCGACGCGCCACTGTCCTACCTTCTGGCCGAATCCTGGTTCGTGGCCGATCGGCCCATCAACTTCATCCTCGGGCCCGATGAGACCCTGCTTTCGGGCATCGAAGACACCGCGCGCAGCTTTGAGCAGGAGACGGTGGCCCACTGGAAGGCTTGGTCGCGCGCGCTGGCGGTGCCGCTCGACTGGCAGGACGCGGTGATCCGCGCCGCGATCACGCTCAAACTTTCGCTGTTCGAGGACACCGGCGCGATCGTGGCCGCAATGACCACCAGCATCCCCGAAGCACCCGACAGCGGACGCAACTGGGATTACCGCTTTTGTTGGCTGCGCGACGCCTTCTTCGTGGTGCGGGCCCTCAACGGCATCTCCGAGGTGGCCACGATGGAGGACTACCTGCGCTGGCTGAACAACGTGGTGGTGCGCTCGCGTGGGGGCCACATCCAGCCCCTGTACGGCATTGGCCAGGAGACGCACCTGCCCGAGTCGGTCATGAGCCACCTGCCTGGCTATCGGGGCATGGGGCCGGTGCGGGTGGGCAACCAAGCGGCCGAGCACTTTCAGCACGACGTCTACGGCAACATCATCCTGGGCGCTTCCCAGGCCTTTCATGATCACCGATTGCTGCATCGTGCCGGCCGGCCGGAGTTCATCCACCTGGAGGCGGTGGGGGAGCAGGCCTTTCGGGTCCACGATCAGCCCGACGCGGGCATGTGGGAACTGCGCAGCCGGGCACGTGTGCACACCTCCTCGTCCCTCATGTGCTGGGCGGCGTGCGACCGTCTTGCCAAGGTGGCCCATAGCCTGGGCCTGCCCACGCGCAACGCGGTCTGGCGCGGACGGGCCGACACCATCCGCGCGCGCATCCTGCGCGATGCCTGGAGCGAGCGGCGCCAGGCCTTCGCCGAGAGTTTTGGCGGCGAGGACCTCGACGCCAGCGTGCTGCTGATGACAGAGGTGGGCTTCATCGACCCTTGTGATCCGCGCTTTCTCTCGACGGTGCAGGCGCTCGAGCGCTCGCTGTGCGATGGCCCCTTCATGCGACGCTACGAGGCGCCCGATGACTTCGGCCGACCCGCCACGGCCTTCAACATCTGCACCTTCTGGCGCATCGACGCGCTGGCGCGCATCGGCCGGCGCGAAGAGGCGCGAGACATCTTCGAGATGATGCTGGCCGCCCGCAACCCGCTGGGCCTGCTGTCGGAGGACACGCATGCCGCCACGGGCGAGATGTGGGGCAATTTTCCGCAGACCTACTCCATGGTGGGCCTGATCAACGCCGCGGTGCGCCTGTCGGCGCGCTGGGACACGGTGATCTGATGGCGCGCCTGGTGGTGGTGTCCAACCGAGTGGCCGACCCGCGCCGCACCGCCGCGGGCGGCCTGGCGGTGGCCCTGTCCGAGGTGCTGCAAGCCACCGGGGGCATGTGGTTCGGCTGGAGCGGGAAGGTGATTGCAGCGGCCGATGGCGGCCGCCCCGGCGAGGGCAAGGCGCATCGGCACCAGGCCGGGCCGGTGAAGCTGGTGACCGTGGACCTGAGCGACGAAGACCACCGCGCTTACTACCTGGGCTATGCCAACGGCGTGCTCTGGCCCGTTTTTCATTACCGCCTGGACCTGGCCGACTTCGATGCCGGCTACATCGAGGGCTACCGGCGGGTGAATCAGCTGTTCGCCCGGCTGCTGGCACCGCTGCTCAAGCCCGACGATCTGGTCTGGGTCCACGACTACCACCTGATGCCGCTGGCCAGCGAGCTTCGCGCGCTGGGCTGCCAGCAACGCATCGGCTTTTTCCTCCACATCCCGCTGCCGCCACCCATGATCCTGGCGGCCATCCCGGGCCACGACTGGCTTGTGCGCAGTCTGTGCGCCTTCGACGTGGTGGGCTTCCAGAGCGAGACCGACCACCAGCACTTTTGCGGGTACATCGAGCACGAGGCCAAGGCACAGTCGCTCGGGGAGGGGCGCTGGCGCGTCTTCAACCGCACCCTGCACGCGGGCGCCTGGCCAATCGGCATCGACGTCGACGAGCTGGAGGCGCTGGCCAAGGCCCCCGAGGCACGCGACATGCACGCACGGATGCGCCGCGAATATTCGCGTCGCATGCTGTTGGTAGGGGTGGACCGGCTCGACTATTCCAAGGGCTTGCCGCAGCGCATGCGGGCCTTCCGCCATCTGCTGCAACGGCACCCGGAAACCCATCGCAACGCCACCCTGGTGCAGATTGCCTCTCCCAGTCGGGAGGATGTCAGCGCCTACAGCGACATCCTGCACGAGCTCGAGAGCCTGTGTGGCTCGATCAACGGCAACTTCGGTGACCTCGAGTGGATGCCGGTGCGCTACATCCACCGTACGGTCGCCCGCCCACGCCTGCCGGGCTTGTTTCGCGCTTCGAGGGTGGCGTTGGTAACCCCGCTGCGCGATGGGATGAATCTGGTCGCCAAGGAGTTCATCGTGTCGCAGGACGCGGAGGACCCGGGCGTGCTGATTCTTTCCCGCTTCGCCGGCGCCGCCGAACAGTTACATCAAGCCCTGCTGGTCAACCCCTACGACACCGAGGGCACGGCCGACGCGATCCATCTGGCACTGCAGATGCCGCTGGAGGAGCGGCGCGCCCGGCATGAGGCGCTGCTGGCGACCTGCAGGAGCCAGGACGTCCACTGGTGGTGCGAGAGCTTCCTGTCGGCGCTGCGGCAGGCGCAGGCACAGGAGTCAGGCACGCCCTGGCTGAGGCTGTAGGGGGGCCTGTCAGTCGACCCGGGCCTGCACGACCTTCTGCTCGATCGCACCAAAGACGCTCTGTCCGTCCCGACCCTTCATCTCGATGCGAACCTGGTCGCCAAACTTCATGTAGCCGGTGCTGGGTTGGCCGTCCTGCAAGGTCTCCATCGCGCGCTTTTCGGCGATGCAGCTATAGCCCCTGGGCCACTCGGGATGGCCGTCCTTGCCTTCAGTGGGCGCATTGCTCACGGAGCCGGAGCCGACCAGGGTGCCGGCCTGTACCGGACGGGTGCCGCACAGGTTGGCGATGAGCTGGCCGAAGTGAAAGGCCATGTCGGCGCCCGCATCGTTCATGCCCACCTTGCGGCCGTTCCAGGTCACCGCCAGTGGCAGGTGCACCCGGCCCTCCGCCCAAGCCTCGCCAAGCTCGTCGGGCGTCACCGCCACCGGGCTGAAGGCGGTGGCGGGCTTGGCTTGGCAAAAGCCATAGCCCTTGGCCACCTCCAGCGGCACCAGCTCGCGCAGGGTGATGTCGTTGGCCAGCATGAGGAGGCGCACGCTGTCCAGGCCCTGCTCGGGCGAGGCGCCGCGCGCCACGTCGCCCGTGACCACGACGACTTCGGCCTCAAAGTCCAGACCCAGGTCTTCCAGCTCCACCGCCACATCGTCGCAAGGGCCCAGGAAGGCGTCACTGGGCAATTGATAGAGGCAAGGCACGCTGGCCATGTCTTGCGGGAGCGGCGCCCCTCGGGCACGCCGGACCAGCTCGATGTGGTGGAGATAGGCCGAGCCGTCGGCCCACTGGCCAGTGCGCGGCAGCGGCGCCATGCAGCGCTGCGGGTCGAAGGGGAAGGCATGACGGGCCCTGCCCTGGTTGAGGGCGTCGTACAGATCCTGCAACTGCGGCGCGAGGAAGTTCCAGTCATCGAGCGCTTGCTGCAGCCGGCCGGCAATGCCGGTGGCGTAGTGGGCGGTGGCCAGGTCACGGGACACGACGACGAGCTGGCCGTCGCGCGAGCCGTCCTTGTAGGTTGCAAGCTTCATGGGGTGTTTGCAGCCGGGGTGGGACGTAGCCTTGCGGCCACCCGCCTCCGCTTTGATGCTGCGTTTTGACGAGTCGAAATTCTAGCCAGCCCCAAGCCCCTGTGGCCGGTCCGTCGGCCGCATGGCTCGCTGCGATGGCGGCGCTGCTGCTGGCTGTGCATCTGCTGCTGATCCTGGGCTCCGGGTCGCCGGGTGGCCTGCCGGCAGGCCAATCGGGCGAGGCGCGGCCCGTCATCCAGCTGCTGCGCCCCGCGCAGGACAAACCGACGCCCCGGGCGGCGACTGTTGCGCCTGGCGCGCTCGCACAGCCTTCCGGACCGACCGAAGCGTTGACGACTGACTCGCCCGCACACACGAGATCTGCTGCCCCTGCCCCTGCCCCTGCCCCTGCCCCTGCCCCTGCCCCTGCTCCGGCTCCGGCTCCGGCTCCGGCTCCTCCTGCGGCCGCTACATCCGCCTCCCTGCCCGAGGCCGGGGTCGAGGCGGATCGCGACGGCCTCGGCTGGCAAGCCAGCAACCTGCGCATCCCCTCTGCGCAGACCCTGGTCTATGCGCTGAGTGGCCGATCGCGCGCTCAGCCCTTCCAGGGCGAGGCAGAGTTGGACTGGCGGCATGACGGCCAGCAGTACGAGGCGCACTTGCGCCAGCGCTGGGCAAGTGGGCTGCGCGAAATGACCAGCACCGGCCGACTGACGGCCGAGGGCCTCACGCCCGACCGCTTCAGCGACCGCAGCCAGGGCCGGGGCGAGCTGGCCGCGCACTTCGAGCCGGCGGCGGGGCTCGGCGCTACCGTGCCTCCCCAGGAAGGAGCGGGCCGCGCGGGCGGCGCCCGTGTCCGCTTCAGTGGCAACCAGCCCGATGCCGAGCTGCCTGCAGGTGCTCAGGACCGACTGAGCGTCGTCATGCAGTTGGCCGCTCGGGTAGCGGGCCTCGGCCGCCCGCTGCGAACCGGCGAGACGCTGGATTTCCCCGTCGCCACCGCCCGCGCCGGGGCCACCTGGCGGTTTCGGTATGAGGGCACGGTCTGGCTGCCAGGTCCGGATGGCAATCGGGAGGCACTTCGGGAGGCCTTGCATCTGCGCCGGCGGCCGGAGGGGCCGCATGACCTGGACATCGAGCTCTGGCTGGCGCCAGACCTGGACTACCTGCCTCTGCAATGGCGACTGGCGCAGGACAACGGCGACTGGCTGGAGCAGCGCTGGACCGGCGACTACCGTCCCTAGCGGCGCCGCCGAACACGCTCGGGCCACGAAAAGGCCTACACGCGCCCCAGCTCTTGAAAGCCGACCCAGTGGGGCCAGTTACGATGCAGGAAGGAGGCGCAGTACATGCACATGCTTTATGACTCCGACAGCTTCGTGGTCGTCCACATGCTGGCCAACCAGACAGCGGAAGGCGAGCAGGCGCCAGACGTCGCCCGTCACGGCTTCGAGATCGTCGACAAGCGCGTCAACAAGGAGGTTTACCTCGACGGCAGATGGGCCGAGGTGTTCCAGCGCCAGATCCTGGCCTGGCAACGGCAAACCCCGACCCAGGCGGAGGTCGAGGACATGCTGGGTCGCTACGCCGAGTTGGCCCAGAACCCGCTGATCATGCACTGATCTCGTGGCGGTAGAGCCAGCGATAGAGCGGGGCCACGATCAGCAGCACCGCGATCAGACGGCAGACCTGAAAGGCGGTGACCAAAGGCACGCCCAGCTGAAGTACCTTGGCGGTGATCGCCATCTCTGCGATCCCGCCGGGGGCGGTGCCCAGGATCAGGGTTCCCAGATTGAGGCCGGTCAGCTGGACCATCGTCCAGGAAAAGCCGACGGAAACGGCGATCGACAGGACGGTGCCTAGGACGGCCACTGCAATCCATCGCGGAGCCTGGCCGAGGAATTCCCGGCGGAAACGAATCCCCAGGCTGATGCCGATCACAAGCTGGGCGGCACTGGAGAGTTCGGGTGGCATGGCCGAGAGCTGGATCCCCGATGCCGACAGTGCCATGGTGGTCCCCAGGGCACCAATGAACCAGGGGTTGACCCAGCCCAGCGCCCGGATGACCAGGCAGCCCAGACCGCTGGCCCCGAGCAGCACAGCCAGCTCCGGCCAGCGCACCTCGCGCATGCCGGGTACGGTGGCGTCCATGCCGTGCAAGCCAGCCCAGGTGAAACCAAAGGGAATGCACACAGTGACCACCAGCATCCGCAGGCTGTGCGCGCCCGCCACCAGGTCGGAGCGGGCGCCCTCGCGCTCCGACAGCAGGGTCATCTCCGACGCCCCACCGATCGTGCCGGAAAAATAGCTGGTGGCGCGGCGCGCACGCGCCGTACCCTCCAAGCCCGGCAGGCCAAACCGGTGCAGGAACCAGCCCAGACCCAAACCCAGGACCAGCGCCCAAGCGATGGCCAGCAGCACCATCCACCAAAGCGGCAGCAAGAGCTGGGTCATCGCAGGCGTGAAGTACAGGCCCAGCGAGGTGGCGATGAGCCACTGGGCCATATTGCGCAGCGGGATAGGGCTGCTCACCGGCAAACCCGCAATAGAGACGAAAGCGGTGGCCAGCAACGGGCCGATCATCCAAGGCAGAGGGAGAGCCAAGGCGCTCCAGCCAAGCGCGGCCACCAGCGCGAGCGCCATGGTGGCAAGCGTACGAAATACGTAACGGGTCATCGTGGTGACGGCCAGCGAGCTGAGCCGTAAGCCCCGTAGTATCGCCGCATGGCCGACCACCCCCATTCGTCCCGTCACTTGCGCCGCACTTGCCAACGTGGCACCTGGGCTGCTGCCGCCGCCGCCGTGCTGGCCCTGGCAGCTTGCGCCGGGCCCGCTGTGGAGCGCGAGGAGGCAGCGGCCCTGCTGCTAGGGGAGCAGCATGACGCACCTTTGCACCAGCAGGAACATGCGCGCGTGGTGGGCGATCTGGCAGCCCGGGGGCGGCTGGCAGGCCTGGCGCTGGAGATGGCCGAGCAGGGAGCTGGCACCACAAACCTGCCGCCCTCGGCCACCGAGGCCGCAGTCCGCACGGCGCTGCACTGGGACGAGGCGGGCTGGCCCTGGGCACCCTATGCGCCGGCGGTCATGGC
>NZ_JARXAB010000146.1 GCF_029866045.1 Ramlibacter sp.
GCCGCGCCGGGTGCCTGACCCAACGTATCCCGCGCTTCTCCCTCCGGCTCATTGAGCAATTCGAACAGCAGGCGTGGCGGCCGGTCTCGGTAGCGTGCGGCGATCTGCCGCCACAGGTTCACCAGCCGTGCCTCGACCACCGCCGGGTCCACCGCAAACTCGTTCGGGTGTCTCGAACCGCCAGTCAACTGCTTGTAGTGGTGCATGTCCAGGATGACAAAGCCGCCGCCAGCCAGCAGCCGTTCGATCGCCGCATCCACTCGGCGAGCGAAGGTCTCGTCCAGACGCGCCTGTGCGTCTGGCGAGGCATGGTTGCTCCAGCGCACCGGCAGGCGAACCGTCTGAAAGTGGCGGGTCGCCCGGTCGAGTAGCGCAGGCTCCAGCCGGAGGCCCCAGTCGCCTTCGCGCGGCGCGTCCAGCGCATTGCCCAGGTTCACGCCGCGGCCCAGGGCGTGGGCGACCTCGCAGGCCTGGCGGCTGACCGCGTGACAGGCCTGCCCTGCGGCGTGCCGCGGTGGTGGCCTGGGTTCCTCCAAGGCCCAGGCGGAGGCCGCGCTCAGGGCCAGCAGGGCCGCGACCGCTGCCAGGCCCCATCTTTCCGCGCCAGTCCCGCAGAGAAGGTGTCTGTTTTTCATCGGCCGACGCTAGCGCAAGCGCGCCGGCAGATCGCGTCGGCGCGCGCCGCGATATCGGGTAACCCAAGCCGCCACTGTCCCTACCGCGAACAGTTTCGCTGCCCGCTTTTGCGTTTCCACGGCGACCTTGAGGCACTGGGAAAGCGGGGGGCTGGCAACCGCACGGGCCTGCGCTGGTGCTGCTCAATATTGTCAATCACAACCCGAGGGTCGTGATTGACGCGCTGATTGGCTGATCACTCAGCGAAAGTCCAGTAGGACCTTCATCGCCTGCGTGCGCTTGCAGAGGGGCGTCAAGGCGCAGGTTGCGCTGCCATGTGCCGAGTGATGCCCAGCCAGGCAGCGATCGCGTCAAGCTGCTCCTGAGTGGACTGCAAGCCAGACACGCGCAGCACGTCCGCCTCACCCACCGGCGACTCCAGGGCGGCGAACTGAGAGTTCACCAAGGTGGTAGGAAACAGGTGCTCGGAACGACTGCCCACACGCTGAGCGGCGGTCTGGATGTCGATCTCGATGTACACAAAACGCAAAGCGGGATCGGCCGCGCGCAGCAGGCTACGGTACTTTCGCTTGAGTGAGGAACAGGCCAAAACAACACGGCTTTGACGGAGCGCCAGTTGCTCGCCCAAGGCGCGTAGCCAGGGATCACGGTCAGCATCTTCCAAGGGGATGCCGCTGCGCATCTTCTCCTGGTTGGCCGCAGGGTGGTAGTCGTCGCCCTCCAGCATTTCGCAGCCAAGCCGCTCGGCCAGGTGACGCGCCAGCGACGACTTGCCGCAGCCGGCCACGCCCATGACAACCAGATGGGTCACGCCGCGCCCACTGGCGCAGAGGCCGTGTGCAGACTCGGCTTCCACCCGCTGAACGGCACCTCCGCAATCCCCCGAACACCCGGCCGCAGCATCAGCACCGCACCGTCCAGGCTCGCATCAAAACCCGGCGCGGGCTGCGCCGGTGGGATGCTGGTGACAAACAGCCACTCCATGCTCGGCCCACCAAAGCTGCACATGGCCGGCTTGCTCACGGGCAATTGCAGGGAGCGGTCTAGGCGGCCCTCAGGGGTGAAGCGGTGCACCTGGCCGGCGTCGTTGCCGCAGATCCAGTAGCAGCCCTCGGCGTCGACCGCCGCACCGTCCGGTCGGCCGGGGTACAGGTTCATGTCGACGAACTCGCGCTGCCCGTGTGGCACGCCGTCGTCGCCAAGCTCAAAGCGCCAAATGCGTTGTACTTTCGGGTGCGAGTCTGAGAGGTACATCACCCGTCCGTCAGGGCTGAACCCGAGGCCGTTGCCGGTGAGTAGACCTCGCACCAAGGGCTCTGACAGGCCGTTCGTGTCAAAGCGAAGCAGCACGCCGTCGGCAGCAGCCAGCCCCATGTCCATCACCATGGTGCTGGCCCACAGGCGACCCTGGCGGTCACAGCGACCGTCGTTGAAGCGCATGCCAGTGCGTGGGTGGGTCATGGTTTGCAGCAGGCGGGCATCGGCCTTTTCGCCCGCCTCGGGCAGGTCGACCGCGAACAGGCCGCTTTCCATGCCCGACACCAGGCCGCCACCCGCGCGCAGGGCGATGCAGGCCACCCGCTCGTCGGTCTGCCAGCTGCGAGTGCTACGCGTCGCCCAGTCGAACCGGCGGATGAAGCGGCCCTCGATGTCCACCCAGTACAGCGCCTGCTCGGCGGCGTGCCAGACCGGGCTCTCGCCGACCCGGTCGCGGGTGGTGGAGACAACATCGACCGCGGGTGTGAGGACCTGGCTCATTCGAAATGGCCCGAGCGCACGAAGGCGCCGCCCTGATAGAGGTTGGCCGGATCGCTCAGGTCGAGTGTGGGCTGCACTGCCTCGACCTGGTGGCGGAACGCGTCGGCGCTGTCACGCGGCCGGTAGCCAATGTGGCGGGCCTTGGTGTTGTCATAAAAGGCGGTGGCGTTATCCGAGATGCCGTAGATGACGCTCCAGCCCACCACCGGTGCGGTGAGGCCCGCGACCACCAGGCGCTCCAGGTCGTCGTAGGAGAGCCAGGTGGCCAGCATGCGGCGGTTGGCGGGCTCGGGGAAAGAAGAGCCGATGCGCACCACCAGCGTCTCAATGCCGAAGCGGTCCCAGTACAGGCGTGCCACGTCTTCACCGAAGGCCTTGGACAAGCCATATAAGCCGTCGGGGCGCGGCGCGCTGTCGGCGTCAACCACCTGGTCTTGCCGCCAAAAGCCCATCACGTGGTTGGAGCTGGCGAAGATCACCCGTTTGACGCCGTTCTTGCGCGCGGCCTCGTAGAGGTTGTACAGGCCCACGATGTTGCCGGCGAGGATAGGCTCCCAGGCCTGCTCGGTGGACACGCCGCCCAGGTGCACCACCGCGTCGACGCCGTGCAGCAGTTTTTGCGCGGCCGCTGCATCGGCCAGATCCATCTGCACGCATTCCTCACCGGCCTGCGCCGCATCAAGGGGCGCGATGTCGGTCAGGCGCAGCGACTCGCAATAGCGCTTGAGGCGCGGCCGCAAAACGCGGCCCAGTCCGCCAGCGGCACCCGTTAGGAGCAGACGTTGAAAGGTGATGGGTGTGACGGGTTGGTCGAGCATGGCCATGTGTCGGAAAAGAGTTCGGTTATCGTACGACATGGCCATCCCCACCCCTTCGCCACTGGACCCTTCGAGGTTCATTCATGGCGAGTCAGGCCAGAGTGTTTTGTTTCCCATCGCCACGCCCGGCGGGCTGCGTGCCGCCGTGTGCGCGCATGGCGCGAGGCTGCTGCAACTGGTGGTGCCAGACCGTGAGGGCCGTCCCCGGGATGTCGTCCTGGGCCACGACAGTCTGGAGCGGGTGCTGGGGGGCGTTCCCTCACTGGGCGCCTTCATCGGCCGCTATGCGAACCGCATCGGGCAGGCCCGCTTTGCGCTCGAGGGGCGCAGTTGGCAGTTGCCGGCCAATGATGGCCAGCACTGCATCCACGGCGGCCCCAGGGGCAGCCGGCACCAGATGTTCCGCTTGGTGTCCCAGTCCGCGCAGGCGGTCACCTTGGGTTGGACGTTTCGCGAAGAAGAGGACGGATTCCCGGGCGACGTCGATCTGGCCGTGTGCTACGCGCTCTCAGACCCCGGCACCTTGTCCATCACCTGGGAGGCACGGGTCACGGGCCGATCGACCGTCCTCAATTTCACCCCACACCCCTTCTTCAACCTTGAGGGAGATGGTTTGGGAAGCGCGGGCAGTACGCTTTTGCAGACCGATGCCGCGCAGGTTCTGCGGCTCGATGCGACACGCTTGCCCACCGGTGACATCGACCCCGTGGCCGGCGGCCCGCTGGACTTCCGGGAAGGACAGACGCTGGACGCGGCAAGGCAAGTCCTGGGCACCGGCATTGACCATTGCCTCGTCGTGCCGCCCGGCGCAGACGGTGGGCTGCGGCGCATGGCGCGTGCGCACGCAGCCGGCAGTGGCCTGTCGATGGAGGTGTGGTCGGACGCACCGGCCATTCAGGTGTACTCCGGCCACGGGCTCTCAGGGGAGCTGCCCTCCTGCCGGGGCAAGGAGGGCCATATCTACGGCCCTGGCGCGGGCTTTTGCCTGGAGCCCCAGCAGTTCCCCGATGCGCCTAACCAGCCGAATTTCCCGTCGGCCGTCGTGCCCGCCGGTGAGACCCGACGCGGCACGGTTCAATACCGCTTCAGCGCGGGTTCCGCCCCATAAGCTGCGCCTAACCCGTGTCCAAATGAGCGCCATGAAATCACCTCTCTCCGTTGACCAGTGGCAACTTTTTTTGCAGATCGCCGAGCGGGGAAGCCTCACCGAAACCGCTGCGGCGCGCGATGTTGCGCAATCGGCGATCAGCCGGCAACTCGGTGCCATCGAGCGGGCCTGCGGCGGCAAGCTGTTCGAGCGCACTCCGCGAGGCGTGCGCCTCAATGAAGTCGGTCAGAGCCTGTACCCACGGGTGCAGGCCTGGGTGCAGCAAGGCCAAGCGCTCACCGAGGATGCGACGGGGCAGCTTCGAGAGCCGGCGGGGCTGGTGCGCCTGGGCATCATCGAATCGCTCGCCGACGAGGTTTGTGCACCCGTCCTGGCCGAGACCCGGAAGAAGTTTCCCGAGATCCGGCTGCACCTGGTGCCCGGCATGAGCGGCCGCATCTCCGAGAGCCTGGAGCGCGGCGCGCTGGACATCGCCTTGTTTTCCGAAAACACCCGCGGGCGAAGTGGCCGGGGCGATGCCGTCGGGCGCATGCCGCACGTGCTGGTGGGGCCGCCGGGTGATCGCCTCACCGCCAAGAAGGAGCTGCCGTTCGAAGCGCTCCATGACCTGCCTCTGGTCGTACCAGGGCAACCCTACGCCTTCCACAGTGTGCTGGAACACTGGGCCCGGCGCAGCGGCATTCGGCTGAACGTCCAGCTCGAATGCGACGCACTGCATCTGCAAAAGCGTCTGGTGGTGGCGGGTGGGCTCTACGCGATCATGGGTCTCACCGCGGTTCGCTCGGAAGTAGCCACCGGGCAATTGCAAGCCGCACGAATCGTGCGGCCCAGTCTGGACCGCAACATCGTGCTGCGCGTCTCCACACAGACGGTGCCCTCGCAGGCCACCTTGGCTGTGCGGGACATCGTGCGCCGGCAGGTCCGGAAGGTGTTTCCTTCCCACGCCTAAAGGGCGGTGGCGCCTGTTTGCATCTGCTTGCACGTGCTTGAAGCTGTGTCTTTGGTATATCTCCAGAGGCATGACCTGCCTGCCCTGTCAGGTGCTATCAACCTCCTGGGTCAGGGCCTAGATTGCTCGCAGGGGCCGAACCAGGCCTTCGCCTGCCCTCACACCTCTGTTTGGACTTAGACCATGCCGCTGAAAAACACGCCTTCCCAAGCCCAGTCGCTCGCAGCCTTCCTTCCTTCCAGCCAGCGCCGCACCCTCTTGGGCGCGATGGCGACGACGGCGGCAGGTCTTGCACTACCCGCCTCGGGCTGGGCCCAGGCGGCCTACCCTTCGAAGGCGATTTCTCTGATCGTGCCCAACCCCCCGGGTGGCAACACGGACATCCTGGCCCGCATCTTTGCGGCGCCGCTCGCCAAGGCCCTGGGCCAGCCGGTGGTGGTCGACAACCGGGGTGGCGCCGGTGGTGTCATCGGCATCACGGCGGCGGCCCGCGCCGCCCCCGACGGTCACACCATTGCCCTGGGCAACTTGAGCGACCTGGTCGTCAGTCGCTACGCGCAGGCCAATGTCCCCTATGACCCCGCCAAGGATTTCATGCCGATTTCCGCGCTGGCCAAGGTCTCAATCGTGGTGACCGCGCTGCCCACCATGCCGGCGAAAACCTTCCAGGAATTCCTCGCCATGGCCAAGGCCAACCCCGGCAAGTACAAATGCGGCACTGCGGGCAACGGCACCATCGGCCACCTGTGCCTGGAGGCGCTCCAGGCCGCAGCCGGTGTGGACATCGTCCACGTTCCCTACCGAGGCGGGGCGCCTGCGCTCAATGATCTGCTGGGTGGTCACATTGACCTGCTGATCGACGGAACCGCCTTTGCTCAAGTGAAGGCTGGCAGACTGAAGGCGCTGGCGGTCACGGCTGATCGCATCCCCTCACTGCCCAACGTGCCTTCGATTGGTGAGTCGGGTGTGGCCGGCTTTTCTTTTGGCAACTACTGGGGCCTGCTGATGCCGGCGGGGTCGCCGGCGCAAGCGGTCGCCCGGCTCAATGCTGAAGTGCAAAAGATTGCCGAACAACCCGAGATTCGCGCGCAGCTCGAGGGTGCCGGCTTTGCCACTTACGTCTCGACGCCGGCGGAATACGGGCAGGCGCTGCAACGCTCCTACGAACAAATCGGGGCCTTGGTGAAGAAGGCGAAGATCACCTTCGACTGACGCGTTCGTCCTGCCTTACCGCGTCCGCAACATGTCGCGCAAGCCCGACATTGTCCTGGTCATGGCCGATGACATGGGCTATTCCGACATCGGCTGCTATGGCAGCGAAATCGACACGCCCCATATCGACCGCCTCGCGAAAGAGGGGGCGCGGTTCTCGCAGTTCTACAACACGGCCCGCTGCAGTCCGTCCCGCGCCTCCCTCCTGACCGGATTGCACCCGCACCAGACCGGCGTAGGCATTCTGACCAAGGACGACCGCCCGCACGGTTACCGTGGTTCATTGAACGACAACTGCGCCACCCTGGCAGAAATCCTGTCTGATGCCGGCTATGCCACCTGTCTCTCGGGTAAATGGCATTTGGCTTCCAACACCAAGGCGCCCAACGGCGCCTGGCCCACCGAGCGCGGCTTCGAGCGCTTCTATGGAACCCTGGCCGGGTCCTGCTCGTACTTCCAGCCGGCGACCTTGACCCGCAACGAGACCCCTGCCGAAGCCGAAGCGACGCAGGACCCTGGCTACTACTACACCGATGCCATCTCGCGTGAGGCCTGTGCCTTTGTCCGCGATCAGGGCGACAGCGACGATCCTCTCTTTTTGTACGTCGCCTACACCGCACCCCATTGGCCTTTGCAGGCGCTCGAGGAGGACATCGCGAAATTCAGGGGGCGCTATGACGCGGGCTGGGATGCGCTGCGCCAGCAGCGCCTTGAGCGCCTGCGTGAGTCGGGCCTGCTGGCCGGGAGTTTGGACTCCCTCGCGGACTGTCCGCGTGACCCGGGCGAGCCGGCCTGGGAACAGGCCGATCACAAGGCCTGGGAAGCGCGGCGCATGGAGGTGTACGCGGCGCAGCTTCACCGCATGGACCAAGGCATTGGCCAGATCCTGGACGCGCTCGATGCAGCGGGGCGTCTCGACAACACCCTCGTCATCTTCCTCTCCGACAACGGCGCGTGCGCCGAAGTGCTGCCCTTGGATGGGAGCGCTGAGGCCTTCAAGAAGCGCAGGCCCGATCTGGACAGGCTCAAGCCCCGCAATGGCAATGAGTTGCAAGTTGGCAATGAGCCGTCGATCAACCCCGGCACCGAAGACACCTTCGCCAGCTACGGGCGAGCCTGGGCCAATCTCTCGAACACTCCCTTTCGGCTTTACAAAAGGTGGACCCATGAGGGCGGCATTTCCACCCCGTTGATCATCCGCTGGCCAGCCGGTCATCTGCCGGCGGGCGCCATCGTGCGCGGGCCCTTTCAGCTCACGGATATCTTGCCAACGGTGCTCGAAGCCGCTCAGGTGACTTACCCGCGTCAACTCGGTGGGCGGGACTTACCTGCTTGCGAGGGAGTCAGCTTCCTGCCTTCGTTGCGCGGGCAGGGTGCGCCTGCTGCGACGACTGGGACGACCCCTCCGACCGATTCAGCCACATCAGCCTGCCACACCCTCTTCTGGGAACACACCGGCAATGCCGCCGTGAGGCGCGGCCGCTGGAAGCTGGTGCGTGAGTACCCCAAGCCCTGGGAGCTGTACGACATGGACACCGATCGGGCCGAGACCCGAGACCTCGCCTCCGTGCATCCGGACACCGTCCGTGAACTGGCCGATGCCTGGCAGGTGTGGGCCGACCGCGTCGGGGTGGTGCCTTGGGACCAGGTGCTCGCGGGCTACCGGGCCTTGGGTAAGAGTGAGGAAGAGGCGGCGGGTTGATCCAGGGGCGTTCTGCCTCGGGGCAGGCTTCATCCTGTTGCCTGCGCCGACAAGCCGGAGTCGCCCTGGTGGCTGCCGGTCCGTGGAGCGGCTTTCGCTGCGTCAGTCCTTCGGCGTGAAGCCCTCCGGCGGAACTGCCTGCGGTTCCTGCCGCCGCCCGGCGTGAGTCGCGGGCTCCTCTATCATTCAATTACTTCAAGCAAGGCTGGACTTTTGGCCTGTTCGGGCTCTATCCCAGAGGTGTTTTCATGAGCATTGTTCCGGTCCGCGGTGCGGACATCGAGGGCGCAGAGGTCGCGTGGTTCGCGCCCCTGTGCTCTGATGATTTCCGCTATCTCGGCGTTCCCGAGGGCGAGTTGCGCAGCAGCTGGGCCCACACCAGCCGCATCACCCAGCGCGCCGAGGAACTGGGCTTTCGCAACATCTTGTGTCCCTCGTCCTATCAGGTTGGCCAGGACACGCTGAGCTTCGTCGCCGGCATGGCCCCTCGATTGAAGGCGATGAGCATGTTGGCCGCCATCCGATGCGGCGAGGTGCAGCCGGCCATGCTGGCCCGCACGGTCGCCACGCTGGACCACATGACTGAGGGGCGCCTCACGCTGAACGTGATCTCGTCGGACTTCCCCGGCGAGGTGGCCGACAGCGCCTTCCGCTACCGCCGCTCCTGGGAGGTGGTGGAAATTCTCAAGCAGGCCTGGACTCAGGACAAGATCGATTACGCGGGCGAGATCTACCAGATCAAGGGCCTGTCCACCGACCCAGTGCGCCCCTACCAGAGCGGTGGCCCGCTGCTGTACTTCGGTGGCTACAGCCCCGACGCGCTGGAGCTTTGCGGCGCGCACTGCGATACCTACCTGATGTGGCCCGAGCCCAAGGCGCTCATTGCCCAGCGCATGCGTGACGCTCACGAACGTGCCGCCAAATACGGCCGTATGCTGGACTACGGCCTGCGGGTGCACATGATCGTTCGTGACACCGAGGCCGAGGCCCGCGAATACGCCCGCGAGTTGGTCTCTCGCCTCGACGACGGCAAGGGCGCTGAAATCCGTGGCCGCGCGCTGGACGCCGTGAGCCTGGGCGTGGCCCTGCAAAGTGCCAACCGTGACCGCGCCGATGACGAAGGCTATGTGGAGCCCCACCTCTGGACCGGCATCGGCCGCGCCCGCAGTGGCTGTGGCGCCGCCATCGTGGGCAGTGTGGACCAGGTGCTTTCCGAAATTCAGGAGTATCAGAAGATGGGCATCCGCGCCTTCATCTTCTCCGGCTACCCACACCTGCAGGAATGCGAAATCTTCGGCACCAAGGTGCTTCCGCAGCTTAAGACCGTCAACCTCGCACAGGCCTATGGCCGCGTGCCCACACAGACCCCCGCCACGCCTCTGGGCGTGGGCAGACGCCAATGACCTCTCCCAACCCCTCCACTTCATCCACGTCCACTGCCATCGGACGCATGACCCTTCCCAACGGCCGCTCGCTGTCCCGCCTGGCCTATGGCGTGTGGCGCCTGTCGGAAGCCGCCGACAGCTCGGTGCACGCCAACGTGGCCCGCATCGAGGCCTGCCTGGCGCAGGGCATCACCACCTTTGACCACGCCGACATCTACGGCAACTACAGCTGTGAGCAGCTCTTTGGCCAGGCCCTGCGGGCGCAGCCCTCGCTCAAGGACAAGATCGAGGTGGTCACCAAGACCGACATCATGCTGATGTCGGACCAGTGGCCTGGTACTCGCGTCAAGCACTACGACACCAGCGCCCAGCACGTTCGTAGCAGTGTCGATCGTTCGCTCGCGCGTATCGGGGTGGACGTGATCGACCTGTTGCTCATTCACCGCCCCGACCCGCTGATGGATGCTGGCGAGCTCGGTGCGTGTCTCGACGGCCTCATTGATACGGGCAAGGTTCGCGGCGTGGGCGTGTCCAACTTCATGCCCTGGGATGCAGACCTGCTGCAATCGCGCATGAAGCACCGTTTGCAGGCCCAACAGATCGAGCTCGGCCTGCTGCACACCGCGCCTTTCACCAACGGCCAGCTGGCCCACGCGCAGCAGCACCGCATGCCGGTGATGGCCTGGTCGCCTCTCGGGGGCGGCCGGCTGCACACACAGGCCGGCCAAGCGGGTACCGCCGCCGCCCGGCTCGCGCCCCGGCTGGCGGCGCTGGCGCGGGAGGCTGGCACGGATACCAGCGCTGTGGCTGTCGCCTGGTTGCTGCACCATCCGGCTGGCATACAGCCGGTCATGGGCACCAACCAGATCGAACGCATCGTCCGCATCGCCGATGCGCTGAAGGTTCCGATGGACCGCCAGACCTGGTTCGAGCTTTACACCTTGGCCAACGGCCACGAGGTGCCCTGACTCACGGCCTTTTCAGGAACAGCCCGGGCACGCGACGGGTATTTGCGGGCCATCTGCGGGCCATCTGCGGGCCACGCGTGCAGGGCATGACCCAAGTCCCGGCGAGACCCGGCGGCCGCCCGATGGTGTCAGAAGCGGCGGATCTCGCTCACCGGGTCGTCATGCCGCGCGACCTGGCCGGGGGCCGGGGCGGCGCAGGCAATCGCAGCCCCCGAGCGCGCAAACAAGGGCAGCTTGTCCAGCGCTGCGTCCACCGTGTGCCACTGGCCGCTGGCGTAGGCCTGGCCTGTCTCGAAGTCGAACCACTGGCCGCCCTGCGGCAGTTGGGGCAGATAGATGTGGCGGCGGGTTGCGCCTTCTTCCACCACCGGGGCGACCAGCAGGCTGCTCCCCAGCATGAAGTCGTCGCACCCTTCCAAGCACTGCGCGTCTTCGGGAAAGTCGTAAAAAGTTGGCCGGATGATGGGCTCGTGCTGGCTGGCGGCGCGCTCGAAAAGAGACCACAGATACGGCATGAGCCGGTAGCGCAACTCGATGGCGCTGCGGGTGATGGCGCTGACCTCCGGGTGCAGCCAGGGCACGGTGGTCACCCCGTCGGCCTTCCAGGAGTTCATCACCATGCGCGGGTTCAGGCAGCAGGCCTGCACCCAGCGCGCCAGCAGCTCGGGGCCGGGGCTGGGGCCGAAGAAGCCGCCCACATCGTGGCCGACGTTGAACATGCCCGAGAGCGACATCTGCAAGCCGGTTCGGAGGTTCCACCGCAGGTTGCGCCAGTCACTGCTGTTGTCGCCTGTCCAAGTCTGGGCATAGCGCTGGATGCCGGGCATGCCGCCACGGGTGATGGTGTAGACCGGCGCCTGCGGCGAATGGGCCTGCTGCGCCTCGTAGGTGGCCCGCGTCATCAGCAGCGGGTGCAGGCCGCGCGAGCGATGCATAGGCACGGGCCGCCCGAAGCCGCTGGACTGTGCGTAATCCTCGTTGATCGCGTACTCGTTGTTGTCGTTCCAGCCTGCGTCAATGCCGTAGTTCAGCACCATCCGGGTGAGGCCGTCTTTCCACCAAGCCAGAGTGGTCGGGTTGCTGAAGTCGAGGTGTGAGCCCTGGCCATCCCAGAAGGGTTCGAGTACCGGCTGGCCGGTTCGCGCGTCCTGGATGAAGCCGCCAGCAGCCTCCACCGCACCGAAGGCCGGGTGGTCGTCGAGCAGACAGGGCTTGGTGTTGGCCACCAGCATCAGGCCTGCCTCGTGGAAGCGGGCGTTCAGCGCCTTCGGGTCCGGGAACTTGCTGGCGTTCCAGGTAAACACGTAGCGGCGCTTGCCGCGGCTGGAGTAGCCCGAGCCGTAGTGGAAAGAGGACACCGGCACCCGGTGGGCGATTGCCTCGTCCAGAAACTTGCCCAGTTGCACCTGCGCGTCGGGCGCATCGGCCAGCCCCATGGCGGTCTGGGCAAAACCCGCGGACCAGCGCGGAGGCAGTTGCGTGCCGCCAATGAGCTGCACGAATTGGGCGATCACCTCCGCCGGGCTGCGACCCGCGATGACGTAGTAGTCCAGGTCACCATCGTCGATCTCCACGTAGCGGTAGAAGTCGTGGTAGTTGTCGTGCTCGCAGCCCAGGTCGAAGGTGCAGGCTGCCAGGGTGTCGTAGTACAGGCCCACCCACTGACCATTGCCGGCGCGCTTGATCATGAAGGGCCAGTGTTTGTACAGGGGGTCGCCGCGCTCGGGGTCATAGCCCAGAGCGTCCAGGCCGGCGGTGCGCAGGCGCCGGCCGTGCAGGTCCAGCGGGCCGGTCTTGTCACCGAGCCCGTAGTAGCGGTCAGCGCGGTCGCGCGCCTGGTAGTGGCGCACCAGGCCGCCGCGGCCCTGGCGCAGGTAGGCGGTGGTGGCGCGGTCTTGCAGCACCGGAGTGTCTGCGCCGAAGGCGTGCCAGCACAGACCCAGCGGACCGGTGGCTAGAGTGACGGACAGTTGCGAGGTGCCAAAGCGGTTCTCTTCGGCCCCGGTGGCGGGCAAGTTGAAGCCGGACAGGTCCTCCCGTTCACGCCCTTCCCAGGGGGCCTGGCCTTGCGGCGCGACAGCCCAGGTGCGCGGCTCGCGCCAGCCGCCTGCCGGGCGCAGCGACACCCGCGCCAGGGTCTCGCCCAGAAAGCGCACCTGCATCTCGCCGCCATCGTCCAAACTGGTGGTGGCCACGCGGCCCGCGTCGTCGCCCTGGAAACGCCAGGCAGTGGCTTGCCAGGGTGTCATGCCAGGTTCTCCAGGCGCAGTCCTTGTGCGTCGAATGCGTGAATGTGGTGGACGTCTGCCTGCAACCACAGGGTCTGGCCGATGCCGGGCGCAGGGCCTTCGATCAGGGTCTCGATACGGGTGCCATCAGCCAGATCACCCTGCACCAGTGAGTTGGCGCCCATGTACTCAGCGGCGCGCAGGGTCAGCGCCAGACCCTGGCCCTGTGGTGCCAGGTGCAGATGCTCCGGGCGTACGCCCAGCTGCGAGGCTTGACTTGGGCCGCTCCCGGCGCGGCCCAGAGCGGCGGCATGGCTCGCGGGGATGAAGTTCATGCGTGGGCTGCCGATGAACCCGGCCACGAAGGTGTTGCAGGGACGTTCATAGAGCGCCTGCGGGGTGCCCACCTGCTCGATGCGGCCGTCGCGGAGCACCACGATCCGGTCGGCCATGGTCATGGCCTCGACCTGATCGTGGGTCACGTACACCATGGTGGCGCCCAGTCGCTGGTGCAACTCGCGCAGCTCGGCGCGCATCGAGACGCGCAGTTCCGCATCCAGGTTCGACAGTGGCTCGTCGAACAGGAAGATCTTCGGGTCGCGCACGATGGCGCGGCCGATGGCCACCCGTTGGCGCTGGCCCCCCGAGAGCTGGGTGGGCTTGCGATCGAGCAGCGGGTCTAACCGCAGCAGGGTGGCGGCCTCGCCCACCAGACGGTTGATCTCCTGGCGTGCCACCTTGGCATTCTCGAGGCCAAAGGCCATGTTGGCGCGCACCGTCATGTGCGGGTAGAGGGCGTAGGACTGAAAGACCATCGCGCATCCGCGGTCGGCTGCACCGATGTCGTTGACGCGCTGGTCGTCGATCAGGATGTCGCCGCCACTGGCGGTCTCTAGGCCAGCGATCAGCCGAAGCAGGGTGGACTTGCCGCAGCCCGAGGGTCCGACAAACACGACGAATTCGCCGTGTCGGACCTGCAGGTCGACGCCGCGGATCACGTCGACCTGTTGGAAGCGCTTGGTGACGGAGCGTAGTTCGAGGGTGGACACGTGTGGGACTTCAGGAGGATGTCGGGGTGGCGCTCACTTGACCCCCGCGCTGGCGATGCCGGTGGTGATGTAGCGCTGAAGGAAGGCAAAGACGACGGTCACGGGCAGCAGCGTGATCACGGTCATGGCCAGGAGGTAGTGCCACTGGGTATTGAGCTCACCCTGGAAGGAGTTGAGCGCCAGCTGCAAAGTGAAGAATTCGGACTTGGACAGCACGATCAGCGGCAGTAGGAAATCGTTCCAGCGCCACATGACCGAGAAGATGGCTAGCACCGCTAATGCGGGCGCCGACAGCGGCAAGATGATGCGCCAGTAAATGCGCCACTCGCTGGCGTGGTCCATGCGCGCCGCCTCGATCAGCTCGTCGGGGATGGTGAGCATGTACTGGCGCAGCAGGAACACGCCGGTGGGCGTGGCCACGGCTGGCAGGATCACCCCCCACAGAGAGTTGAGCAACCCGGTGCTGTTGATCACAAGAAAGACGGGCACCAAGATGATGGTGGGCGGAATCATCAGCGTCGCGATGATCAGCAGAAACACTGCCTTCTGACCGGTGAAGCGGTATTTAGAAAGAGCGAAGGCCGCCATCGAGTTGAACAACAAGGTGAGCAGGGTGGCCACGACGGTGATGAACACCGAATTCCACAGGTACTTGCCGAAGGTGAATTTGCCGAACAGGTCGGTGTAATTGGAAGTGGCCCAGGTGATTTTTTCTACCGGAGTCCGCTCCTTGATGTTGACCTGGATCTCGGTGCTTGGCTGTGCCGGATCGACCAGGGTGGCCATGATGCCGATGCGGCGCACCTGGGCCAACTCGCGCGGCTGGCCCTGTTCGTCCTTGACCGTGAACAGGGGCAGGGGCTTGTCATGCCCCTCGACCTTCACCGTCTTTTGCGAGTAGGGCAAAAAGGTGGGCGGAAACTTGCCGATGGCCGCTTCGGTCTTGAGCGAAGACATCACCAGCCATAACACCGGGGCGAACATGGTGAAAAGGCCCAGCACCAGGTAGGCGTAGCTGGCGGTATCGGTCCAATGCAGGCCCCGCCGTCCCCGGGTCGCGGTAAGAAATTGCCAGATGGACATCAGCGTACCTTCTGGCCGGCCTCGCTGGCGCGGGTCAGTTTGAGTTGTATCAGGGTCAGCACGATGAGCAGCAGCGCCAGTGACAGCGAGGCCGCAGCGGCCAGCCCATACAGGTGAATCTGCTCAGCGAAGCCGGTCTGGTAGATGAACTGCACGATGAAGGTGGTGGCCGAGCCCGGGCCGCCGCCGGTGAGGATGAACACCTCATCGAAAATTTGCACCGCGCGGATCATCGCTAGGACGAGCACCACGATCAGATTGGGCATGAGCAGGGGCAATGTGATGCGGGTGAGCGTGCGCCAGTGCGAGGCGCGGTCCATCTCGGCGGCCTCGTACAGGTCACGCGGGATGGCCTGCAGGCCGGCCAGCAAAATCAGGGTGTAAAAGCCCATGTGGGCCCATATCGAGACGAAGATAGTCCAGAAAAATGCCCATGAGCTGTTGGTGAGCCACTCCACCGCTTGGGCGCCCTGGGCCACCAATACCGCGTTGAAAACGCCCTGGCTTTGCAGCAGCCATTTCCAGATCAGGGCCACCACCACCGGCGAGAGCAGTACCGGATAGAAAAACACCCCACGCCAGAAGCCGCGGCCGATGATCTTGCGATTGAGCACCAGCGCGGTCACCAGCGACAGCCCCACCATGAGGGTGACCTGGACCACGCTGAACTTGAGCGTGTTGCTCATGGCGCGCCAGAACACGTCCTTGCGGCAGGTGGAGATGTCCAGGTAGTCGCGGCACTCGTAGAGGATCTGAAAGTTTTCCGCACCGGTGAAGGGCCGCTCGGCGGGCATCAATTGCACGCCGCCGGTGACGGCATACCAGAGGTTGATCAGGATCGGCAGGAAGGTGAACAGGCCGAAGACGATCAGGTTGGGGGCGACGAACAGCCAGCCCAGTCGCGACAGGCCAAGCCAGCGCTGCCCGAGGCGAAATAGCGGCTCGAAGAGGTTGAAGAACCCGGCGAGAAGACGCATAGGGAGGGGTAAAAATGACCCGCGGCGCCAGGGGGCGCCGCGGGTGTTTGGAGTGCGGCAGGCGCCGACTTACCTCTGGGCCTGCTTGACTGCGTCCTGCATGTCGGCGTTGATCTTGTTCAGCGCCTCATCCACGCTCATTTCGCCCACCACCGACTGGGTCACTCGGGCCACTGTGGGCAGCATCATCGCGCGGTTGAACCTGTAGCCCTGGAACTGGAATGCGACCGGGGAGAGATTGGCCACACCCGCGCTGAAGGCGCCGAGGGCCGCCTTGGCGCCCGGCAGGGCCTTGCCGTAGTCGATGCCCTTCTTGGCCAGCCCGGCGTGGGCTGGAATGTTCTCGGTGCGGGCGGTGAACTCGGCGTAGGCCTGCTCAGAAGCCATGAACTCGAGGAAGGCCGCAGTTTCCTTCGGGGCCTTGCTGGTCTTGAGCGCCACCCAGGCGGCACCACCAGGGATGCCAGAGCAGGCGGCCGGACCGCAAGGGTTGGGAACGGCCACCCAGTCGAACTTGGTGCCCACGTCCTTTTGCAGCCGGTTGATCTGCCAGGAGCCGGAGAGCACCATGGCCACGTTGCCGTTGACGAATTCACCGATCGAGTCTGCATACGTCGATCCGCCCGAACCGGCCCACACCTCGCGCAGCATGGTGCCGTCCTTGTGCCAGCCGACGAACTTGGTGACCGCGGTCCTGTAACCTGGGTCGATCACTAACTCGCCCTTGGCGTCGAAAATCTTGGCGCCGTAGCTGATGGCCGGGCCGGCAAAGCGATGGCCGGAGCGATCCCAGGCCATGCCAGCCTTGGTCTGAGTGGCCTTTGACACCTTGCGCACGGCGTCGGCCCAGTCGTCCCAGGTGGCCTTGGGGCCGGGGAGGGCGACCTTGGCCTGATCAAACAGGGTCTTGTTCACATAGGGGCCGGTCATGGTCAGCTGGGACATGAATCCGTAGATTCCCCTGTCGCTTGCCGAGGGGCGCAGCCAACCGGCCGTGGCGCCGAAGTTGTCGTCGAAGTACTTGCGGTTCTTCAGGTTGGCGGAGATGTCCAGGTAGTGCTTGGACAGTCCGCCGAGGTCTGTCACCCGGGCAATGTCCGGGCCCTGGCCGGCAGCCAGTTGCACGGGCAGCTGCTCGACGATGGTCTTGTAGGGGACGGTGTCGACGATGATCTTGGTGCCTGGGTTCTGGGCCTCGAAACGCTTGGCCAGTTCGCTGGTCACTTCGCACTCGATACCGTCCTGGTAGCACATGACACGGACATCGGCAGCCGAAGCGGCGCCGGCGCCGGCAGCCAAGGCGGCCAGCAGAGCGGCGCGGGACAGGGTGGTGGTTTTCATGGGGTCTCCTGTGGGGCGGATCAGCCCTTGTGAAAATGTTGCATCGCCAGCTTGTGTGCCGGCCCGGTGGATCCATCTATGAGCATACCCAATGAAGACCCCCTGAACCTACTGGTAGAAATCCTGTACGGCGGCCTGCCCCCCGACCCGGGGCCGGGTGCCTTGCAGGTGCACCTGCTGCATGAATCCCTCCCTCCTCGGTGGCCCGGCGCCCGCTTACAGACTTGGCGTTGGACGCTGGCCGATGCCCCAGGCCTCGGCTGTGCGGTGCAGGTGCTGTTGCCGGTCGGCGCCGGGCCCGTGCCGGTGCTACTTTCGGGCGACGCCTGCTGGGCCTACCTGGGTGACGACGCCCGCCATGAGGCCCTGGCGGGCGGCTTGGCGCTGGCCTGGTTCAACCGCACCGAGCTGGCCTTTGACGCCCCGCAGGGTCAGAGGGCCGGGCCACTGTTCGAGCGCTTTCCCGAGGCGCGCTTCGGGGCCCTGGCGGCCTGGGCCTGGAGTTTGTCGCGGGCGCTGGACCTGTTGCGGCAGGTGCCGGGGCTGGATGCGGGGCGCGTGGGCGTCGTAGGCCATTCGCGCGGGGGCAAGGCTGCCCTGCTGGCGGGTGCCTGCGATGAGCGTTTCGCCCTGGTGGCTGCCCACAACAGCGGCGCGGCCGGAGCAGGCAGCTCCTGGGACAACGGCCCCGGCAGCGAAGGGCTGGAGGACCTGGCGCAGGCCTTTCCGCATTGGCTGGCACACGAGGGGCAGGCGGGCCGGGTCGAACTGGCCGCCCGCGAGCTGGATCAGGACTTGCTGCTGGCGGCAGTGGCGCCGCGCCACCTGCTGGTGCTGCAGGCCGACAGCGATGCCTGGGCTGACCCCGAAGGTACCCGCAAGATGGTGACGCGTGCCGCCCGCGCCTGGAACGGGCCAGCTGGCGTGGTGATGCCCGGGGTGCGCCTGGTGCGGCGTGCCGGCGGCCACCCGATGGGACTGGCCGACTGGCAGCAGGTGTTTGGCGCGATGCAGGCCCTGGGCCGCTGAAGGAGAGAGCTCACCTGGGCTCGCTCACCCGGGCCCGACCTACCAGCGGAAACGCTCGTCTTTGCGCAGGTCGATCGCCTGTCCGCTGGCAATCGACTCTTGGGCTGCCAGGCCCATGACCACTGCCGCCAGGCCATCGTGCAGGTTGACCTCCACCGGGCCCTGGCCGCGCACCGCAGCCAGGAAACGCTGGTGCTGATAGAGCGTTGAGCCATTGTGGTCGCCGGCGTCCAGTGCCACCGGGTCGACCGGCACCTCGAGTTCGCGCGGGCCCTTGGGGTCGCGCGGGCTGATGATCACCTTGGGTACCGGCGGCTCGCCCAGGTGGGCGGGCCAGAAGCGGCCTGGGCCGGGCACCAGGCACTCGACCTTGGCCTGCGGCCCAACGACTGAGATTTCTTCCTGGTAGCGGGAGCCCTCGGCAAACATGCACAGCTCCAGCAGCCCGCGCTGGCCGCTGGCGAAGTCCACGATCACAAAGGCATTGTCCAGGATGTCGGGTGTGCCCTCGGGGTAGCGCTCGTCCTGGTGGTTGTGGGCGGCCGAGCCGGAGGCAAACACCCGCACCGGCTCGCTTTGCGTCATGTGCCGCATCAGGTCGAAGAAGTGGCAGCACTTTTCCACCAAGGTGCCGCCGGTGTAGCGGTTGAAGCGGTTCCAGTCGCCCACCTTTACCAGGAAGGGAAAGCGGTGCTCGCGGATGGACAGCAGGGTCACCGGACCCGTATGGGTCTGGCGGTGCACCTCCTCCACCAGGCGGGCCACCGGCGGCATGTATCGGTACTCCATTGCCACCCACAGCGGTGCGGCGTAGCGGCTGCCCAGAGCGGCCAGCGCGCGTACATCTTCGATGGTGGTGCAGGCGGGCTTTTCCACCAGCACCGGCAGGCTGCGCAGGGCCGCGATTTCGTGCAGCTGCTGCGCGTGCCGGAAGTTGGGGCTGGTGATGACGAGGCAGTCGACATCGCTGGCGGTAACCACCGCGGCTAGGCTGGAAACGCGTCGGGCGCCAGGTGCCAGGGCCAGGCTGCGTCCAGCCATGCCCTCATCGGGTTCGAAAATACAGGTGACTTGGGCCTCGGGAAGCAGGGCGATGTTGCGCAGGTGCTCCTGGCCCATCATCCCGCAACCGATCAGGCCGTATCGAATGGGATGGCTCATGGTGGCGCTTGGTTACTGCCGCACTGTATCTTCCTGGCCGGTCCCGCTTTCTGGCGCTGATTGCTGGTAGGTATCCCGCCTTGCCAGCACCGGAAACATCCGGAACCAGAGCACGGCCACCACTAGGGTGCCGATGGCACCGCTGACCACCGAGGCCACCGGCCCGAACGCCGCTGCCACCGCGCCTGACTCAAACTCACCGAGCTGGTTGCTGGCGCCGATGAAGATGGTGTTGACCGCACCCACCCGGCCCCGAATCTCGTCGGGCGTGTCCAGTTGCATGAGGGTCTGGCGAATCACCACGCTCACCATGTCGCCAATGCCGGAAATGGTCAGGGCCACCAAGGAGAGCCAGAAGGAGGTGGACAGGCCAAAGACCAGCGTCGACAGTCCGAATACCACCACACCGGCGAACATCCAGCGCCCTACATGCCTGTGCAGCGGATCGCGCGCCAGGAACAGGGAGCAGGCCACCGAGCCCACGGCCGGGGCCGCTCGCAGTGCCCCCAGGCCCTCCGAGCCCACGTGCAGGATGTCCTTGGCATACATGGGCAGCAAGGCGGTCGCGCCGCCCAGAAGAACCGCCATCAGGTCCAGCGAGAGCGCACCCAGCAAGATGGGACTGGCCTTCACGAAGCGCAGGCCGGCGAGCAGGGCGTCCAAGCTTATTGGCTGTGAGGGGGCAGCACTCTTCGAGGGGGTCATGCGCAGCGAGAGCGCCAGTGAGCCCGCCAGTAGCAACAGGGCAATCGCATGCACGGTGACCCCGGTCTCCATGAACAGCAGGCCGGCGATAGCCGGTCCGGCAATCACCGTCGACTGCATGGTGGCGCCATTCACGGCGGCGCCGCGCGGAAGAATGCTGGCCGGTAGAAGCGCCCCGATCAGCGAGCCCTGGGCCGGGTGCTGGAAAGCCCGGGCGACACCCAAGATCACCGAGATGACGAAGATGTCGCTGCGCCCCAGGTCTCCGCTGAGGGTGGTAGCGAGCAGGATGGCGGCCACCAAGGCCTGCAGCGCGGTGCAGACCGCGATGATGCGGGTGCGCGGGTAGCGGTCGGCGGTGTGTCCAGCCAGCAGGGTGAGGGCCAGCACCGGCAAAAATTGCAGCAGGCCCACCAGGCCCAGGTCCCAGGCGCTGCCGGTCAGGTTGTAGATCTGCCAAGCCACCGCCACCATCAACATCTGGTTGGCCGTGGCGCCCAGGAGGCGCGACGCCAGCAGGCGCTGAAAGTCGATGTACGGGGCGAAATCGCCGCGACCGAAGATTCTTCGGAGCATCGAGGGCGGTGCTCAGTCGCCCTGCGCGTATTGCTTTTCCATGGCGTCGAAGCGCGGCTTGTCGACCAGCCGCTGGCGCTCCATGAAGGGGATCACCAGGCTGGGGTCTTCCCGCAAGATTCCCTTGGCCTGCAGTTCACCCAGTGCGCGCTGCATGCCCAGCACCGCGCCTTGCAGTGCGGTGTTGGCGTAGAGCACCAGGCCGAATCCCAACTCGGCCAGTTCAGACTGCGGCAGCTGCGGGGTTTTGCCGCCAATCACGATGTTCATCACCTGCGGCAGCGGCAGCAGCGCCGGGAGCTTGCGCACCTCATCGACCGACTCGGTGGCTTCGACGAAGAGCAGGTCTGCGCCGGCCTCGGCCATGCGCGCCGCGCGTTCAACGGCGGCGTCGAAGCCGTGCACGCTGCGTGCATCGGTGCGCGCGACGATGAGGAAATTGGGGTCGGTGCGCGCATCGAGCGCGGCCTTGATCTTGCCGATCATCTCGCCCAGTGGCGCCACGTCCTTGCCGTTGAAGTGACCGCAGCGCTTGGGGAAGACCTGGTCTTCCAGCTGGATCGCGTCGGCGCCGGCGCGCTCGAGGGTGCGCACCGTGTGCGAGACGTTGACCGCGTTGCCAAAGCCCGTATCACCGTCCACCAGCATCGGAAGGTCTACCGTGCCCCGGATCTGCGAGGTGGCTTGCGCCACATCCTGCAGGCCGATGAAGGCCAGGTCTGGCATACCCAATTGCATATTGGTCAGGCCCGCGCCTGAGAGGTAGACCGTCTCGAAGCCCATGTCGGCAATCACGCGGGCCGACAGGGCGTTGAAGGCGCCGGGCATCAGCAGGCCCTGACGGGCTTCGACGAGTTGGCGCAGGCGGGCACGGCGGGCGGCGGTGGTGTTGGTCATGGCAGATTTCTGGGAGGGGTCTTCAGGGGTGCAGGGCCTTGAGAAGTCCCTGCGCTCAGCTCATTGCGGCACGGCCTGCATTGTCTCCTGCGAGGCGGCCGAACACCGCGCCCGAAACCAGGCCGGTGCCGCTGGGGTAGCTGAAGTAGAACAAGCCGCCCACCATCTCGCCGGCGCAGTACAGGCCCTCGATGTTCTGGCCGGTCACGTCGCGCACCTGGCCGCTGGCCGGGTTGATGCTGAGGCCCCCGAAGGTGAAGGTGATGCCGCAGGTGGTGGCGTAGGCGTCGTAGGGCGGGGTGTCCAGGACCTGTGCCCAGTTGCTCTTGGGCGGGCTGATGCCTTCGGTGGCCTTGCCGTCTTTGATGGTGTGGTTGAACTCCACGTCCTTCTTCACCGCCGCGTTGTAGGCGTACACGGTGTCCAGGAAGGCCTTGGCGTCCACGCCTTCGAGCTTTTCAGCCAGTTCTTCCAGCGTGTTCGCACTGACCTTGGTCATCATCTTGATGCGGTACTCTGACCGTAGCAGCTTGCTCACCTTGCTGTCGAACACCTGCCAGGCGAACTGGCCGGTTTGCTTGAGCACTTCGCCGCCGTACTTGGCGTAGGTGAAGGAGTGGAAGTCCCACCCTTCGTCAACAAAGCGCTTGCCCTCGGCGTTGATCAACAGGCCGAAGATGTAGGAGTGCTTCTGGAACTGGTCGCCCACGCTCAGGTCGCCATAGGGCGGGGCGTTGAGGTCCCAGCCGGTGGCATGAGCCCCCGACCAGTTGCCGTGGCTGCCAGCGCCAATGTCCATCGCCATCTTCAGGCCGTCACCCTGGTTGAAGCGGGTGCCGCGCACCTTGGCCAGCTCCCAGCCCGGGCCCAGGTAGCGGGTACGCATCTCGGGGTTGGCCTCAAAGCCGCCGCAGGCCAGCACCACCGACTTGGCGTGAAAGTTGACCACCTGGCCGCCGTGGCTGGCGCGCACACCGGTGACCCGGTCGCCGTCGAGCAGCAGGCCCTTCGCACGGGTGCTGTAGTGAATGTCAATGCCGGCCTTGCCCGCCGCCTTGTCCAGAAATTCGACCAGGCCATAGCCACCGCCCGACACCTCCACGGGCATGCGACCGAAGAACTTGCGCCTGCCATTGACGACAGCCGACTGCCGGCCGTAGTTGGCGACGAACTTCACGCCCTTGCTGCGCAGCCAGGTCATCACGTCAAGGCTTTGGGTGACCAGAACCTCGGACAGTTCCGGGTCGGTCCGCAGCTGGGTGAGACGAAACAGGTCGTCAAAGAATTCTTCGGTGGTGTTGGTGCCCCAGTCGGCGTCGGCCTCTTCCTGCTCGGTGATGTCGATCACCTGGCGCAGTTCTTCGACACTGTGAAAGGCAAAGCGCATCACGCCACCGGCAAAGCGGCTGTTGCCGCCGCTTTCCTCGGGGTGGGCCGCTTCGAGCACGCCGACACGCGCGCCCTTGTCGTGCGCTGCGAGCGCCGCGCACAGGGCAGCGTTGCCCTTACCGACCACGATCACGTCGTAGTGAATGTCTTTTTCCATGGTGTTACTTCCTACTTGCCTTGAACGATTGAAATCAGGGTTGACGCAGCTGGGCCAGGTGCTGGCCGAGCGCGCTCAGATTGGCGGCTTGCTCGAGGTGGGCCACCTCGGCGGCGACGCCCTTGACGCCCGCGTCGGTCAGCACCGACGCCGCGCACAGGGCAAACTTTTCTTCCAGCAGGTCTTGCGGCAGGGGGTGGTCTGAGGTGCGGCCCAAGGGCTGATGCACCCGTGCCTCGTGCACCGTGCCGTCGGCCAGCGTCACGCGGGCAATACCGCCAAAGTGGTTGTCAGCCGGGAACTGGTCTTCGCCATAACCGGCTACTTCAACGCGCGGCATGAGGGCTTGCACGCGCGGGTCTTCATACGCCTGGCCTTCGAAGTGCTCAAGCGACACGCAGCCGTCAACCAAGCCGCGTGCCAGCACGTACTGCAGGCTGAACTTGGCGTCGAGTGCGCTCTTGGGTTGCGGCCGGTTGGTGTGCTTGAGGCGGCGCGGATGCACCCAGGCCTGCACGCGGGCCACCTGCGCGGGGTTGTAATGGTGCTCGCGCACGAGCGCCAGCAAGCAGTCGATGGCCGGGTGGGTGCTGCCGCAGCAGGGGTACTGCTTGATGGCAATGCCGGGGCGCACGATGTCCAGGGGCGCGGCCCAGGCGTCTAGGGCGCGGGCGGTGTCATAGGTGCCGGGGCCGTTGAACACGTCCAGGAAGCCCTGCTCGTGCTCAAACACGCTGGCGGCGTTGGCAGTGAAGCCTTGCTGCGCGAGCCGCGCGGCAAACAGGCCGTTGCGCGCGCAGTGACCCACGTGCAACGGCTTGGTCATGGTGCCGAAATTGGCCTTGATGCCGCTGGCAAAAGACGCTGCCAAAGCCAGAGCCACGGCGGTGCGCTCGCTGTCCAGCCCCATCAGGCGGGCACAGGCCGCGGCTGCGCCGAAGGTCCCCAAAGTGGAGGTTGGGTGCCACCCTTTTTGGTAGTGGTGAAAGTTGACCGCCAAGCCGATCTTGGTCTCGACCTCGAAGCCGACGATATAGGCCAGCAAAAAGTCGCGGCCGCTGGTGGGGGCCTGGCCCTGCGCATCGCGCTCGTCGGCCAGCGCCATCAGCGCGGGCAGCACCGGTACCGAAGGGTGACCGCCCAGGGTGTTGTTGCAGTCGTCGAAGTCCAGTGCATGCGCCGCCGTGCCGTTGATCAGGGCCGCGTCGAGCGGGCCCACGCGCTGCGCGCTCCCGAGCACCAGCGCCGGGCCGCCCACCAAATCCAGACCGCGGGCGGCCAGGCGGGGCGCGTCTTCGCGGCTGCCCGCCAGTGTCACGCCCAGGGTGTCGATCAAGCCGACCTTGGCCCAGTGCACCGCCTCAGGAGGCAAGTCGTCCCATTGCAAATGAGCGCTGCGTTCGGCCAGGGCACGTGCGAAGCCGGTCTCTGTGGGCATGTCGTGTTGCATGGGAAGAAGTGAAAAATCCATTAGGTATGCCACGGTATACTATCAGCATTCCATTCCCGGCTATCCACGGCCGCCCACCGCTTTTTCACCAGCGACACCCCTATGGCGCAATCGACCTCCCACGCAGGCGCGGACATTCACCACAACCCCTACACCGGCGGCATTGCCCGCTTTGTCTCGGGTTTGCAGTACGAGGCAGTGCCCGAAGCGGTGCGCACGCGCATCAAGCTTCTGATTCTTGATTCGCTGGGCTGCGCGCTTTACGGAGCAGACCTGCCCTGGACCCGCATCCTCCAGCAAACGCTCTCGGGCCTGGAGGGCGGCGGCATGGGCGACGGCGGCTCGAGCATCTGGGGCACGCCGCTGCGCCTTTCTGCGCCGCATGCGGCCCTGATCAACGGCACCCAGGTTCAGGGCTTTGAGCTCGACGACGTGCACCGCCAGGGTGTGATGCACGTGGGCGCGGTGGTGCTGCCGGCGCTGCTGTCGGTGGCCGAAATGCGCCCCGGTATGAACGGGCGCGAGTTCCTCGCTTCTGCGGTGGCGGGCTATGAGATCGGGCCGCGTGTGGGCATCTGCATGGGCCAGGAACACATTGCCCAAGGCTGGCACTCGGGCGCAACGCTGGGTGTGTTCTCGGCGGCGGCGGGCGCAGCGCGTGGCCTCAAGCTCGATGCCGAACGCACGGTGCATGCCCTGGGCATTGCCGGCACACAGTCTAGCGGGCTGATGGCCGCCCAGTACGGCGCCATGGTCAAACGCATGCACGCGGGCCGCGCCTCGCAAAGCGGCCTGTATGGCGCGCTGCTGGCCGACCAGGGCTTTACCGGCATCGTCAACGTGCTCGAAAGCGAGTACGGTGGCTTTTGCACCACCCTTTCGCGCTCGCAGGACCGGTTCAACCTGGCCGAACTCACCGCCGGTCTCGGCGAGGTCTGGCAGACCATGGGCATTGCGCTCAAGTTCTACTCCTGCGTCGGCAGCAACCACACCACGCTCGACGCGATCCGGCTGATGCAGGAAGAGCGGCCCTTCGGTGCCAACGATGTGAAGCGCATCGTGGTGCACGGCTCGCAGGTCACCATGGACCATGTGGGTTGGAAGTACGTGCCCCAGGGCTTGACCTCGGCGCAGCTGAACCTGCCCTATTGCGTGGCCACCTGGCTGCTCGATGGTGACTGCTTCGTCGACCAGTTCACAGAAGACAAGGTGGCCGACCCCGAGCGCATGCGCATTGCCGACAAGGTGGAGGTTGAGCACGACGCCGAGATCACCGCCTTGGGCTCCAAGTCCCGCCACAAGGTGCGGGTGGTGTGCGAATTGAATGACGGCACCCGCATGGAGCGCACGGTGGAGGCGGGGCGAGGTAACGAGAAGAACTTTGCGTCGCAGGCGGATGTGGTCGAGAAGTTCGAGAAGCTAGCGGTCAAGTCCTTGCCGCTCGAGCGGGTGACCCGCATCCGTGACTGGGTGCTGGCCATGGAGAACCAGACCGATGCTGCCGATCTTGCCCGCCTGCTCTCCGGCCGTTGATGTCGGAGAGGCCGGACGCGGCGCGTCCGACGCCAGCCGCTTAGCCCGCTGGCGTCGCCCGCTGCACCGCCAGCCGCGCATCCAGCGCGCCGCGAATGTGGCGCAGGGCGGCTTCGCGCGCGCCAGCTTCGTCTCGGCGGGCGATGGCTTCCACCAGGTCGCGGTGGTCTTGCAGCACCTTCTCGCGGCGCTCCGGCTTGACCAAGGTGGAGACGCGGCGGTGAGCAGAGAGCGTGTCGGAGAGCGACTGCAAAAACTTCACCAGGTAGCGGTTGCGCGCGGCCTCGGCGATCAAGCGATGGAATTCGAGGTTGTGCTCGAACATGCGCGTGGGCGAGTCGGCCAGCGCCGCTTCGCGCTCGAGCATGTGCTTGAGTGTGCTGATCTCGGCGTCGGTGGCAAAGCGTGCCGCCATGCCGGCCACCATGCTTTCAAGCAGCTCGCGCGCCGCATACAGCTCGTGAATCGCGGCCTCGTCGAAGTCGGCGACCACCAGTCCGCGCTTGGGGTGGGAGGTGAGCAGGCCTTCGCCCTCAAGGCGGCGCAATCCTTCACGCGCAGGCGTGCGGCTGATCTCCAGCCAGTCGGCAACCATGTACTCGGACACGCGGTCGCCCGGCTTCATCTTGTTGCTGGTGATCGCGTCGCGGATCGCCTGGTAGGCGGCATCCCCCAGCGAGACGTTCGGTTTGCGTGGCTTGGTCACGGGCGCGATTGTGGCACGCCCCCCGGCCGATTCACCAGGATCAGGAGAGATCACCCATGACCACTGCGGCGCAAGAACTGGCGCGCTTTGCCACCGGGCTTCGGCTGGAGGACATCCCCGAGCCAGTGAAGGAAAGGGCCCGCGCCTGCATCGCCGACGCGGTGGCCTGTGCGGTCTACGGCGCAGGCTTTGCCTGGAGCCAGCAGGTGGCGGATCTGGGCCGCCGCTACGGCACGGGCGGCAGCTGCGACATCTTCGGCAGCCCTGGCGCCACTGTTCACGCACCGCAGGCGGCCCTGGCCAATGCCTCTGCGGTCCATGCCTTCGAGCAAGACAGCCTGCGCTTTCCCGGCGCCGGCGTGCACCCGGGCGCGGCCCTGGTGCCAGCCCTGGCCGCCGCCTGCCAGGAGACCGGAGCCGACGGCGCGACCGCGCTGCTGGCCTTTGTCGCGGGCTGCGAGGTGTTGTTTCGCATTGGCGCGGCCACTCACCACACCAGCGAGAAGCTGGGCTTTCATGCACCGGGTTTGACCGGTGTCTACGGCGCTACCGTCGCTGCCGGTGTGGTCTATGGCCTGTCCGCGCACGACCTGGCGGGTGCACTCGGCGCAGCCGGCTCCATGTCGGCGGGGTTGCTGGCTTTCAGCAAGGCCGATGGCGGGGCTGCGGTCAAGCGCCTGCACATGGGGCGTGCCTGCGAGGCCGGTATCGTCGCCGCCCGCCTGGGGCAATCGGGTTTTCATGGGCCCAGCACCATCCTCGAAGGGCGCTTTGGCTTTCTGGAGGTGTATGCCCGCGAGGGTGATGCGGCCCTGCTCACGCAGGGGCTGGGGGCGCAGTGGGAGACCTTGCGCATTTGCATGAAGCGCTATGCCTGCCACGTCACCGCGCAAGCGCCGGTTCAGGCGCTGCGCGCGCTGATGGCGCAGGAAGGGTTCAGCGCTGCGGACGTGAGGGAAATGGCTCTCGACTGCGCGCCCAAGGTCTGCAGCCATCACGACATCCGCGCGCCCAAAGACGTGATGCAGGCTCAGTACAGCGTGCCCTTTTGCCTGGCCCTGGCCCTGCACCGGGATCCATCTGACCCCCGCGTGTTCGACGACGCGGCGCTGGCCGACCCGGCAATAGCCCAGACCTGCCAGGCCATCGTGCTACGCCCGGCCACCGACCTGCCCACCGCCTGGAGCGCCCGCCTGGAAGTAACGCTGCGTGATGGCCGGCGCTTTGCGCGTGAGGCGGGGGCTTTCCGCGGCATGCCCCAAGACCCGATCGGCCCCGAGGACGAGCGCGCGCGCTTTCTCTCGCTGTGCCAGTCGCTGGGCCGCCCGGCCGCCGATGCCCTGCATCAGCGCCTGTCTGCGCTGGAGTCCCAGCCGGCCTTCCCGCGGGTGCCTACCCCCCTTGCAAGCTGATGGGATACCACGGCATACTTAATCAAAACGGAGACAAGTACCACCATGACCCTTGTACGCAGAACCTTCATTCAAGGCGCAGCCTCGGCGATTGCCTTGCCCGCCTGGGCCCAGCGCGATCCGGCGGCGGACTACCCGAACCGGCCGATCAAGCTGATTTGCCCCTTCGCGCCCGGCGGCGGGGTGGACCTCACCGCTCGCACGCTGGCCCAGCGCCTGAACGAGTCGTGGGGCCAGCCGGTGGTGGTGGACAACAAGGCCGGTGCCAACGGCACCATCGCGGTTGAGGCCGTGGCCAAGTCGCCGGCCGACGGCTACATGCTGACCATGATCTCCTCGAGCCACTCGGTCAACGTGACCCTGCAGTCGCGCCACCCCTATGACCTCGAGAAGGACGTCATCCCCATCACCCAGGCCACGACGCAGCCCTATTGCCTGGTGGTTAACCCGGCCCTGCCAGTGAAGAACCTGCAGGACCTGATCAACCTCGCGCGCCAAAAGCCCGACACGCTGACCTACGGCTCCTCGGGCATCGGTGGCTTTAGCCACTTGGCCGGTGCGCTATTTGGTTCGGTCACCGGCACCAAGCTGATGCACATTCCCTACAAGGGCGGCGCACCGGCCATGGCTGATGTGATCAGCGGCCAGATCAGCATGCTCTTTTCGACCATCCTGCAGTCGCACACGCACATCAACTCGGGCAAGCTGCGCCCGCTGGCCGTCACCACCACACGTCGCGCCAACGCCCTGCCCGAAATTCCCACCATGCTCGAGTTGGGAGTCAAGCTCGACATGGCCGGCTGGTACGGGGTGATGGCGCCCAGGGGCACGCCCCAGCCCATCGTCGACAAGTTGAACCGCGAGATGTCCCGCATCCTCAAGCTGCCCTCTACACGCGAGCGCCTGGCCGCAGACGGCTCCGAGCCGGTGGGCAACACGCCGGCTGAATTCGGCGCTCACATCGGCTCCGAGATCCGCCGCTGGCGCGCCCTGATCAACGAACTGGGCATCAAGGGCGAGGGCTGATCCTGGCAGGGGCTTGAGGGCCGGCCTTCAGGCCGCCCCTCAGGCCGCCCCAGGGCGACCCGTCCTCAGGTGGCAGGGTGCGTGGAGCGCTCGCGCCGCACCCGTGTGGCAAAGCGGCGCATACAGACCACCCCCATCACATCTGCTGGGCGGTGCTGCCTAGCACGCGAGCGCCCAGCAGGCGAAGGCAGTCGGGCTGGCGGAGAATGGGCGCAGAGGGAACAGCATCGTATTGGAGTGTGGCCAGACTAGGCGCGGCGAGGCCTAGCTCAAGATGAGTATCCTTCGCTAGGCTGCCGAGCACTCGGATCGGCCCCCCAGTCCACCTCTGGAAAGTTCGCGACATGAGCACAGACACCCCTGAAACGCCCGCCGCGCCGTCCGCCGCGGCAGCGCCCACTGCGCCTGCCACGCCCGCAGGGCCCGAGCTCAAGCGCGTCACCACCGAGTATGTGGATGCCGAGGACCGCCTGCGCATATCTGGCGAGACCGGCGACGGCGGCGTGCTGGTGCTGTGGATGACGCAGCGCATGGTTAACCGCCTGATCGGCGCGCTGGCCCAGTGGCTGGAAAAGCAGTCTGGCGATGTGCTGCCGGTGGAGGTGGCCCAGGGCGTGGCGATGAAAACCGCCATGTCCTCACTGCCGCCCTCGCCGCCGGTCAAGCCCAAGGAGAACGAAACGGTCGCGGCCTATTTGGTGCAAACGGTGGACCTCAACTTCTCGCCCGCCCGCTGCGTGCTGAAGTTCAAGACCTCTGCCACCGGCCCGGAGCAGGCCCGGCTTGCCTTTGACGCCAAGCACCTGCGCTGGTGGCTGGGCATTCTTCGCAATCTCTACGGTCGTGCGGAGTGGCCGACGCAGAGCTGGCCGGACTGGTTGGCGGAGAACAAGAAGCCGGCGGGGGAAGAGCGGCCTTTGGTGGTGCATTGAGGCGTATCCCGGTCTCGGATAGATCACCGCCCGGTGTCAACGCATGTCATCAATCTGGACTCCGCAGCGCAGGAGGGATGGCTTGCTTTTTGAGCCTAAGGTTCAGGCGCTGCTACCCTCGCTCGACCTCCCGGGTCTATCGACAAGATCGATGGGCCTCGGGTTTGGTCGGTTCACGCTGGCGGTACCGGGCCGGTGGACGCCCGAACGATCAGGTCGATTTCGACCTCGGCAACCCTCGGCATGGGTACCTGATCAATGCTGGCGATAATCCGGTCCGCGACCATCTGCCACATCCGTTCGGTTGGCACATGCATCGTCGTAAGGGATGGGTGGATATGGCGCGCCATTTCCAGGTCATCGAAGCCGGTCACCGAAACCTGCCCGGGCACCTCGATTCCCATCGTCGCGGCTTCCAGCAGGGCGCCAATAGCCAGCACATCGATCGCGCACAGCACGGCTGTCGGTCGCTCGGGAGCTTGCATCAGCCTGCGAAAGCCTTCACGCGCTCGCTCCAGGGAATAGGGCATCTCGATCACACATCGTGGATCTAGCTGCAGGCCTGCCAGCGCCAGTGCCTGGCGCACACCGCCAACCCGGTCCGCTGCACGGTCGTTATGAACGGTGACGCCAGCCAGCATCCCGAAACGACGGTGTCCGAGATCCAACAGGTAACGCACAGCCTTCCCAATGGCAGAAGCGTTGTCGTAGCCAACGCAGACCCGATCCGGCTCTGGGCTGATCGTCATCGTGTGCACTGTCTTCAGCTTCCTTTGGCGCAGGAACTGTAGCAACTCCGGACTCTGTCTGTTACCGCAGAGAGCCAAGGCATCCGCGCCACTTCGGGCCAGATGGATCGCTTGGCGCATTTCAACCTGCGGGTCGTAATTACTCGTCGCAATCAGCAACTGCCGACCGGAGTCGGCGAGTCGCTGTTGAAGTGCGTCGATAGCCTTTGCAAAGATCGCGCTATCGATTGTTGGAAACACTGCACCGACTGTGCCGCTTCGTTGCAGCTTTAGCGCTCTGGCTCCTGAATTGGGTACGTAACCCAAGCGCATCACGGCTTCGAGCACGCGCCCACGCAGCACCTCCCTTACCGCATCCGGCCGATTCAACACACGCGAGACGGTGGCTGTCGAGACCCCTGCATCGCTGGCAACGTCTTCAATCGTCGGTAACCCGACTTTGTGGATTTCCATTCGCAGAAATGTAAGCGATTGCTGCACTGAAGCAACGCCCACCTAAACAGGTTGCCCCCCAAAAACCCCTTTTCAAAATCAGTTCTCAGTTGACTAGGTAGATTCGATTTGCAAAAATTTTAAAAAAACATGCAATCGTTTACATTCGCTTCACTAGGTAGATTCGGGCGGACAACTGCCTGAGTCTCGGCCTCTTGATCCCAGACAGAACCTCCAATTCATGATTCTTTGACCATCCAAAACCTCAGGAATACGGATCGGATCGCAAGGCCATATGCGCTCTGCGGTCGACCAGATCGCCCCGAGCTTGTTCCTTTTGTTCACCACTATTTGCAGTTCTAGACTGATACACGGAGACCTTATGAAGTTTTTTTCGATGGCATCGCTGGTATCGCTTGCAGTCGCACTTGCGCTCTCCGGTCCGGTCTCGGCACAGGATTTCCCTAACCGACCGATCACACTCGTCGTTCCTTGGCCAGCCGGCGGCATTGCTGATCAGGCGGCCCGCGTCTTTGGTAAGTCAATGTCCTCCACCCTGGGTAAGCCCGTGGTGATCGACAACAAGCCTGGCGCCGGCGGGATTGTTGGCGGAAGCTTTGTCGCCAACGCGAAGCCAGATGGCTACACGATGTTTTATGGATCTGACACCGCAATGGTCTCCTACCCATTCGTGACCAAGAGCCCGCTTTATCTGCCGGAAAAAGCGTTCGCGCCTGTGCATGGATTGTCCGAGTCACCGCTCATGATCGCGGTCCGTAGCGATGCACCCTACAAGACGCTTCCCCAGTTGATCGACTTCGCGCGAAAGAACCCCGGAAAGGTCAATTACTTCACCTTGGGGCAGGGGTCGTTACTGCATGTGCTGATGGAACTCCTCGAGAAAGAGGCCAAAGTGACGATGACCCAGGTGCCGTACAAGGGCGGGCCGCAGGGTTACCAGGACTTCCTTGGCGGCCAGATCGATGTCATGGTCGACTATCAGTCTGGATTCAAACCCTTGGAGGCCAATGGGAGGGCCGTCGCCATCGCGGTGGCTTCCTCCGCTCGTCTGGCTGGCATGCCAAATGTGCCTACCTTCTCCGAGCAGGGTTACCCCGGCGTGGTGCTGGGGCCGTTTGCCTTGCTGGCAGTGCCGGCCGAGACACCCAAGCCGGTGATCGACAAGCTCGCAGCGGCGGCAGCCCAGGCGCACAAGGACCCTGATGTCGTTAAATATCTTGTCGAACGAGGTTCAGTCCCGCTCAGATCCGGGCCGGATGAGACGAAGATGTACCTGGATAAGCGGCGCGTGATCACCAAGCAGCTGCTCGACGCAGTCGGCATCAAGCCGGAATGAACTAGCCAGCGGCAAGCTTGGCGTCTATCAGGTCCTGGAACGACTCTTGCGCCGCCCCCTTGCAGGCCGTATCAGCCTGAGGTGAGCGAAGTCGGCTAATCCACCGGTTGTCAGCAGGGCCCACCTGGCTTCCATGTGCATGGTTCACTTGGGCGCCTTGGTCTGTGACAACACATAACCGCAGCGATCAGCGCTACGGCTTCGCGTCTGGCAGTCCAAGTATCCGCTTGGAAATGATGTTGTTCTGGATCTCGTGAGTGCCCCCGTATATTGACCCTGACTTCCCCCGAAGCCAGAGCCTCACCGATTCGAGGGCTTCCTGGGGATAGGCATCGCCGTCCCAGCCCAGGCCATCATGCCCGAGCAATTCGATAATGAGCTCCATGCGGGTCTGATCTGCAGCGATGGTCGCATTTTTGAGGATTGACGTTGCCGCGCCAGCGTCAAGGCCAGCCCGGTTTTCGAGCGCGATTCTTTGGTTTGTGAGCGCGACGGCCCGTGCATCTATCTCGTGTGCGGCTAGGCGGGCTCGTAGATCGGCGTCTGCCAGCCTGCCATCTGAGTCAAAGGCGCCGTACTCCCGCACGACGTCTGCCAGCCTCCGGACGCTCCGTGCGCGACGGGTGTCGCCGATCCCGCTCCGCTCGAACTGCAGCAAGCGCTTTGCTATTGCCCATCCGCCATTGAGTTGACCGACAAGGTTGGCCTTGGGAACGACCACATCCTTGAAAAATACCTCGCAAAACGTCGAGCCGCCATAGATCAACTTGATTGGCTGGGCTTCTACACCCGGCGAGCGCATGTCGATCAGAACGAAGCTGATTCCACCCTGCTTGCGCGTCCGGTCGGTGCGGACCAAGCAGAAACACCAGTGCGCAAAGTGCGCGCCGCTTGTCCAGACCTTTTGGCCGTTGATCAGGAAACTATCGCCCCGATCCTCGGCGAGGCACTGCAGTGAGGCAAGATCAGACCCCGCGCCGGGTTCGGAATAGCCTTGGCACCATCGAACTTCGCCGCGGGCCACGGGCGGCAGATGCTGCAGCTTCTGCTCTTCGCTTCCAAATTCCAGTAGTGTCGGACCCAGAAGGTTCACGCTCATCCCTTGTACCGGGTTGGTCGCGCCGATTCGCCCCATCTCGTGAGTCAGTACCTCTACCTGTGCTTCGGATAGCCCGCCACCGCCGTAGCGCTGGGGCCAACGGGGGACCGTCCACCCCTTGGCACCTAACCTGACCTTCCACAAGAGGAAATCAGGATTGCAATTGTCGGGCCCGAAGATATCGACGGCTTGCCGAGCGGGGTTGTCTGCGAGGCTGGTCGGGAAGTTCTCCGCGAGCCAATCCCGCACTTCCAGACGAAACGCCCCGGTGTCGGTATCTTCTTCGGGATTCATGGTTCTACCTGTGGCGCGGTGGTACTTGGAGCACGGACGGCGAGTCCTTGGACTTGGACATGGTCCACTTTGGCGGCCTGCGCTCCAGGAACGCCGACACGCCCTCGCGGGCATCGGGTTGCTGGCCTGTCCAGGCAAATACCTCACGTTGAAGCTGATCGGCTTGTTGCCAATCCCGGTTCAGAAAGTCGTACATCAGCCGCTTGGTGATCGCGACTGAGACTGGGGCAGTGTTTTCAGCGATGTCGTTTGCCAGCGCCATCGCGGTGCTCAGGACGTCGGCGCGAGGCACGGATCGGTTTATGAGCCCAAGTTCCTTGCCCTCGGCACCCAGGAAGATGCGCCCCGTCAAAAGCAGGTCCATCGCGGGGCCGTAGCCGATCATGCGGGGAATCGTCCACAGGAGGTCTGCATCTGGCATGACCCCCCGACGATTGAAGACGAAGCCCAACTTCGCGTCCTCTGCCGCGACGCGCAGGTCCCAGGCCATGGTCTGAGTCAGCCCAGCCCCAACAGCTGCGCCATTGATCGCAGCGATGATGGGGGTCTTGGTTTGGCGGGCCTGGATCGCCTCTCGTGTGCTGCGCCGGTCGTCGTCGTTGCCGGTTGCTCCACCACGTCCCGAGAAGGTATCTGATCCGCCACCCAGATCGGCGCCAGCGCAAAAGGCATTTCCATGCCCGGTGACGACGACGGCCCGAACCGCATCGTTCGCATCCGCCTCAGCGAAACTATGTAGCAGTTCATGGGCCATGCGAAAGGTCCAGGCATTCATCCGCTCTGGCCGGTGCAGGGTGACCAGCTGAACCGGCCCTTGGCGCTCAACCAGAATCTGTTCATATTTCATCGCGATGACTCCCAGTCATGGAAACGAGAGCCTCGCTCCGGTTGAAAAAGGGCGGTCTGAACCGCAGGCCTAGATGTTCGATCCGACCACCCTGCGCTGGTAGTGGAATCCCCTTCGGATCAATACCCCTGCAATCTGGCATACCGATCCCTATGAAACGCCTGATTGCCGAAAACTGCTTCCGCAGCACGGGCTCGCTTCAAAAAAAACCCTGCGTCATGAGCGTCGGTCATCGCGATCCCGCCATGCATCTGAACCATTTCGTTGCTCACCAAGCGGAACGTATCGCCAACCTTGACCTTTGCCAAGCTGACCAACGCTGCAGTGTCGGATGATTGGGCGTCAATCGCCATGCAGGCGGCCTCGACGGCTGACTGCGACAGTTCCAGTTCAGTGAACATTTTGGCTGCCCTGTGCTGCAAGGCCTGGAAGCTGCCAATGGGCTGATCGAACTGCACGCGGGTTTTCAGGTAGTCCAGTGTGATGGCGAAAGCTTGGCGGGCGGAGCCCAGCATTTCAGCGCAAATCCCCGCGCGTGCCCTGTCCAAGACCTTGTCCAGCAGCTCGGTACCGCCCGTTAGCATGTCGGCATTGGTGACAGCGACGTCCTTGAAAGTCAGATTTGCGGCGCCTCGGCTGTCCGCCAGGAAGAGCCTCTGGCGCGACACCCCTTCTGCATCGGCATTTACGAGGAACAGCTCCAGAGTGCCAGCGGATCGGGCGGAAACCACGAAAAGGTGTGCCGCCATGCCTTCAAGCACGAAGACCTTCTGGCAAGACAACTTGCCATCCTTCACCTCGGCCTCCACCCTGAGCGGGTCGTGGTGCCTAGTCTCGTCAACGGCAAGCGTCACGATAGCGGTCCCGTCCGCCACACTTGGCAGCCAGGTCTGTTTCTGTCTGGCACTTCCGCCCAAGACCAAGGCTGATGCGCCAGCAAGGCCGCAGGCGATTAGCGGCGACGCCGTTAGCGTTCGTCCGAGCGCTTCGATCACGAGAGCAAGATCGAGGCATCCTAGGCTCGAACCGCCATACTCTTCAGGAACGATCGTACCGATCCAACCCATCTCAGCGATTTCAGCCCAGACCGCCGGTTCGAAACCCAACTCGGAGCCCTGGTCGCGCAGGCTGCGCAAGGCGCGGATGGGTGACCTTCGCATTGCCCATTCCTCGGCTGCATCGCGCAGCATTTGCTGCTCCACGGTCAGGACGGCCATCGTTCGTTCCTCATTGTCTGCGCCTCTGGGTGTTCTCGCTCAGCTGCGCCGTACGATCAGTGCGTCTACGGCGACTACTCGTGCGCCGCTACAGATCAAGGGGTTGACGTCGAACTCGGTGACCAAATCTCGCTGATCTTCTGAGAACTCCGATATCCGGGCAATGACATCGGTGAGCGAACGTTCATCGACTGGCGCCATGCCACGAAAACCCTCTAGTGCCTTGCGGCCTTTGAGACGGCTCAGCATGCGGCCCGCTTCGCTGCTGGTCACCGGTGCTAGTTCCAGTGCGGTGTCGTTCATCAATTCAACCATGACTCCGCCCAGGCCGACAACGATCTGTGCGCCGAACTGTTCGTTCGTGCGCCCGCCCACCATGATCTCGATGCCTTTCGGGGCCATGGGCTGGATCAACACGCCGTTGATCCGCTCCTTGCGTGCGTTCTGAAGCGCATGGGTCATCACGACTTCATAGGCTGCGCGGACATCGGCCTCGGTGCGTAAATCGAGGCGGATAACGCCGGCTTCGGTTTTGTGAGCAATGTCCGGAGACTCGACCTTCATCGCCACCGGATAACCGAGCCGTGTAGCCGCCTCGACCGCCGCGTCAGCGTCTTGCACCAAGTGCTCGTCCGTCACTGGCACGCCGTAGATCGCCAACGCTGCTTTGGCCTCGCGCTCGGTCAGGGTCGTATTCGGAGATTGGCGGATCAACGCTGCGGCGCGCTCCCTGGCATCCGGAGGCGACAGGCGAATTCGTTGCTTCGGCTGTTCCCGATTTTGATCCTCGCGCCAATGCCAGGCGGCGATGGCGGCGAAACACCGGCTATGAGAGCGGAACAAAGCGACATTCGGATCCATGGTCGCTTCCCGGCTGCCTGGTCCGTCGCTCCACTGGGTACTCCATGTTACGCAAATCATCTTGCGATGCTGGCGCGCAAGCGCGCTGTACAAGGCAATCGCAGCAGCCTGATTCTGGGTGGCAGTGCCTAGATTCACCACCAGGGTCCCGAAGGCGGGGTCGCTGAGCAGCGCGTCAGCACAGATACGCGTCATATCGGGTCTCGATACGATCTGCGCGGTCACGTCACAGGGATTACGCGGCGAGCCAAACTCCGGGATGGTGGCAAACAACGTCTTGCTTGCCTCTTCGTTCGGCTGGGGCAGCGGCACGCCATGCAGCTCCGCCTTGTCTGCGGCGATGATGCCCGCTCCGCCAGAGGCACTCAAAACGGCCACTCCCTTGGCCGTCAGCGCAGGGAGCTTGGCGAAGAATGCGGTGGTCTCGATCAGGTCTTCGAGGTTGTCCACCACGACCATGCCTGCACGCGTAAACAGGGCGCGATAAGCCGCAGTCGATCCGGCCAAAGACCCGGTGTGGGAAATGGCGGCAGCAGCTCCCAACTCGCCCGTGCCCACTTTGTAAACTACGACAGGCTTGTTGAACGCCCTGGCTCGCTCGCCGGCCTCGAGCAGGCGAAGCGGATCCGGCATTCCCTCGAACACGCAAGCGATGGCCTGGCAGGTTGGCTCCTCCGCGAGGTAGGCGATAGCATCAGCCACATCGAAGTCGCAGGAGTTCCCGGACAACAGCAGATGGCTGATCGACACACCGGTTTCGGCCGCCTGACACAAGGACACGCCCAAAGCCCCCGACTGGCTCACCACGCCGATGCCGCGCGCGCCCAGCATGCGTGTTCGCAAGGTGCTGACGAAACTGACCAACGCGCCGCTGGCAAAGTTGAACTGACCCATCACGTTGGGGCCGATGATCGGGATTCCAGAAGCGCGCGCAATCGCGGTGAGGCGCGCCTGCTGTGCAACTCGTTCTGCCTTGCCCGTCTCCGCATAGCCGGACGCATAGACCACGATTCCGCCGACCTTCCTGGCGACGCACTCATGGATGATGGGCTCAACCGACTCCCGCGGCACCGCGACGACAACACAGTCTGGCGACTCGGGCAGGTCTGTTATCGACCGATAGCAGGGGCGATCATCGATGCTGGTGTACTTGGAATTCACCAGATGGAGGCGGCCAGCGTAGTGGGCAAGGTTTGCCAACGTCAGGGCACCAAAGGAAGACGCCGTCGGCGATGCCCCGACGATGGCGATGCTCTCCGGTTGAATGAGGCGGGCCAAGCCAGCACGGGAAAAGACTTGGCGGTGCGACGGGGACACGCAATTGCTCCTTGTACTCACCAGCCGGGGGCGATTCGACGGAAAGGATAGGCTTCACCAAGTAGTGAGGTGCTTGAACGAGATTGTAATCGATTGCAAATTGGAGTCTGCCGAGGGCTGCTCAAGTTCAAGACCACCACCACCGGGCCGGAGCAGGCCCGGCTGGCCTTTGACGCCAAGCACCTGCGCTGGTGGCTGGGGATCTTGCGTAATCTCTATGGGCGGGCAGGCTGGCCGACGCAGAACTGGCCGGACTGGTTGGCGGAGAACAAGAAGCCTGCGGGGGAAGAGCGGCCGTTGGTGGTGCATTGAACGCTCAGGCACCCAACAAGCGCCGCGTCAATAAGGCTTGCATGTCACGCCGCCCATCTGCGATCACATAGACCAGGACGGCGTCTCCGGCGACTCGATAGATCAAGCGATAGGGCTTAAAGAACACCTGCCTGTACTCTTTGATCCCCAGCGCCACCAGTTCCTTCGGATAGCTGCCTCGTTCTGGCAAGACAGACAGCTTTTCAGCCGCGGCCGCCAACTGTTCCAACACGTACTGCGCCTTGGCCGGGGCGTCAAACTCGGCGATGTAGTCATAGATCGCCTCGATGTCCTGCTCCGCCCCGTGGGTGAGGAGGACCCGGTGCCCGCCAGCCATCAGCCCTGTGCCTTCTTGGCCTTGAGGCGGGAAATCACCTCACCGATAGGTTTGACCCTGCCAGCAGCCACCTCCTCGTTACCGAGTGCCAGCATTTTCAGCAGAGCCAAAGTTTCCTGTGTTGCCTCGAAGCTCGCCACATCCTGCAGTACCGCCTTGGCCTCGCCGTTTTGCGTGATGATCAGCGGCTCTCGCTTTTCACTGAGTGTGGTCAGCACCTCGGCGGCATGGGCCTTGAGAAAACTGATGGGTTTGACCTGCGTTGAATAGCGCATGGGACTTCCTTAGGGAGGACTGAATATAGTCCTTAAAAAGTCCCGTCACAAGGACCCAAGCCGAGATCCGCAAGGCCAAAAAAAAGACCTGATCAAGTCAGGTCTTTCAATGTGGTGCCGGAGAGATGAATCGAACACCCGACCTTCTCATTACGAATGAGCTGCTCTACCGACTGAGCTACACCGGCTTTCCGGTCGCGATTATATCGCCAGCCTCCCCCGGCCCTTTCGCGCCAGCCCGGACGAAGCCCGCGCGCATGGGCCGGGCGCGCGCTGCGGCGAGGCACCGGCCGGCAAACTGGCTGGCAGGGAGTCCTGCCGCTCATGTCCACCCCATCACCCTCTCAGATACCCTCTCAGATCGCCACTTTTGCCGTCGCCCTGTCCGCCGCCAGCGGCCAGGACCTGACTGCGCCCCCCGCCCTTCAGGCCTGGGCCGTGCGCGAGTGGCCGGCCTTTTGGCGCTTTTTCCTCGGTTGGTGTGACCTGCAACCGGGCAGGCCCGGGGTCGAGGGCGACACCCAGCCCACCTACCTAGGCAAAGGCATCGAGCAGACGAGCTTCTTCCCCAACCTGCGCCTGAACTGGGCCGATCGGCTGCTGGACCTCTCTGTGGCCGAGGCAGCGCAACCCGCGCTAGTGGCCTGCCATGGCAACGGCAGCCGCGAGACCTGGTCGCGTGGTGCGCTGCGCGATCGGGTAGCCCGCCTGGCCGATGCCTTTACCACCCAGGGCCTGGCCCCCGGCGACCGGGTGGTGGCGGTGCTGCGCAACGACGCCGAGGCGGCAACCTTGGCCTTGGCGGTGGCCGCAGTCGGTGCCACCTTGTCGGTGGCCGCGCCCGAGATGGGGCTCGAAGCCCTGGCCGATCGCTTTGAGCCGCTGGCACCGCGCTGGCTGCTGGCCCATATTGCGCCGCGCCTGCACGACGCGGGCGACCCGCTGGACGACAAGGTTGCGGCCCTGGCCCGGCGCTTACCGACGCTGCAAGCCGTGGTGGCGGTCGACGGTGCGTCGCCCCAGGGCCCCTGGCAGGAGTGGACGCTCGAGGCCCTGGCTGCCACCGGCCAGCTGGCGCGCTTCGACTGGCCGCTTCAACCCTTCAACCATCCGCTGTTCATCCTCTTTTCTTCGGGCACCACCGGTCGGCCCAAGGCCATCGTGCACGGGGCGGGCGGTACGCTGCTCGAGCACCTGAAAGAACACCGGCTGCACTGCAACCTGCGGTCTGGCGAGCGCATGTACTTCCACACCAGCTGCAGCTGGATGATGTGGCAGTGGCAGTTGGCAGCCCTGGCCAGCGGTGTGACCCTGGTCCTTTACGACGGGCCAGTGGACGGTGCAGAGACGCTGTGGTCGCTGGTGGCGCGTGAGCGGGTACAGGTTTTTGGCACCAGCCCGGCCTACCTGCGGCTGGGGCAGTCCTGCGGGCTGGAGCCGGCGCGCGAATTCGACCTGGGGGCCTTGCGCGCCATCTTGTCCACGGGCGCCATCTTGCAAGACGCGCAGTTTGATTGGGTGGCGCGCGCGGTGGGGCCGCAGGCACTGCAGTCGATCAGCGGTGGCACCGACATTCTGGGCTGCTTTGTGCTGGGTCATCCCGACCTGCCGGTGCCGCGGGGCCACGCGCAATGCTGCAGCCTGGGGCTGGACGTGCAGGTCTGGCGCGACGGCCGGCCGTTGTCCGGGGGGGAGGACGCGGTCAGTGGAGTGAGCGCAGGTCGCGTAACGACCGCAACAAACGCAACAAGCGCAACGAGTGGACAGAGCCGGGTGGGCCAATTAGTCTGCGCCAATCCCTTCCCTTCGCGGCCACTGGGTTTTTTTGGCGACGCAGATGGCGCGCGCTTTCACGCTGCCTATTTTGCCGAGCACCCCGGGGTGTGGACGCATGGTGACCTGATCGAGTTCGGCCCTGAAGGCGGCGTGCGCCTGCACGGGCGCAGCGACGGTCTGCTCAATATCCGCGGCATCAAGCTGGCGCCGGCAGAGATCGCGCGCGCGCTCGCCGACGAGCCGGAGGTAGCCGAGGTGATGGTGGTGGAGCAGGCCGGTGAGCCGCCTCGTGTGGTGGCCTTGCTGGTGTTGGCGGGGGCCGCAACGACAACAGCAGCGGCTCCATCAACGGCAATGTCGCCAAGAGCAGCGTCATCATCGGCAGCATCGTTGGCGGCAGCGATAGCCCCAAGAGCAACAACGGCAACAGCAGCAACAACATCAGTAGCAACCGGATCCGCTCCCCGGAGCGAGCTTGCCCTGCTGGCGCGGCTGCGGCGCACCATCGCCCAGCGGCTGTCGCCCGCGCATGTGCCAGACCGCCTGCTGCTGGTGCCCGCGCTACCGGTCACCCACAACGGCAAGCCGTCCGAGGCGGCAGCGCGAGCGGCGCTGTGCGGTCAGGCGCCGGCGAACCTGCTGTCCCTGCGCAATCCGGAGTGCCTGGCCCTCATTGCCGCAGCGGCAAGGCCCGACCCGGCCCTGGCCATGGCCCGGGAATCGAGGCTTGACCCCACCTTCGAATCGGGGTTCGAGCCGAGGCCTGACGTGGGGCCTCACCCGCAGCCTCTGGGCGCAGCGAACGACGCGCACCCGGCCCTTGAACTGCTGCCTCGCCTGCAGGTCTTGTGGGCCGAAGTGCTGGACCTGCCAGCCGTCGGTCCCGACGACCACTTCATGGACCTGGGCGGTACCTCGCTGCATGCGGCCATGGTGCTCTCCCGCTTGCGCCCGCTGGCCGGCTGCAGCCTGCCGCTGGCCAGCCTGCTGCACGCGCCCACGCCGCGCCAGTTGGCGGCGCTGGCGCTGCAAGCCCCGGCGGGTGTTGACAGCGCGGTCCCTCTAGGCCACCCGGTGCATCCGGTTCATCCACTCTGGGTCGACCTCCGGGCTGGCCAGGGGCGGCCGCTGGTGTTGGTGCATGGCCTCAGCGGCACGGTGATGGAATGCTGGCCCCTGGTGCAGGCGCTGCGCGGGCCGCGTCCCTTGGC
>NZ_JARXAB010000061.1 GCF_029866045.1 Ramlibacter sp.
GGCCGGCGGTGTGCTCAAAGCCGAGATGGTCAAGACCATGGCCCAGGACCCGCTGATCCTGGCCCTGGCCAACCCGAACCCAGAAATCCTGCCGGCCGAGGCCAAGGCGGTACGCCCCGACGCCATTTTGGCCACCGGCCGTACCGACTACCCGAACCAGGTCAATAACGTCCTGTGCTTCCCCTACATCTTCCGCGGCGCGCTCGACTCCGGCGCGACCACCATCACCACCGAAATGGAAATCGCGGCCGTGCATGCGATTGCCGACCTGGCGCAAGCCGAGCAAAGCGAGGTGGTGGCCGCGGCCTACGCCGGCGAGGAACTGGCTTTTGGCCCCGAGTACCTGATCCCCAAGCCTTTTGACCCGCGGCTGATGATGAAGATCGCGCCGGCGGTGGCCGAGGCGGCCGTTGCCAGCGGCGTGGCCTCGCGCCCGATCAAGGACATGGACGCCTACCGCGAGAAGCTGCAGAGCTTTGTTTACGCCTCTGGCAGCATGATGAAGCCCATCATGGATGCCGCCAAGCGGGCCCGCAAGAAGCGCGTGGCCTACAGCGAGGGCGAAGAAGAGCGGGTGCTGCGCGCGGCCCAGATCGTGGTGGACGAGGGGCTGGCCCGGCCCATCCTGATTGGCCGGCCGGACGTCATCGCCCAGCGCATCGAAAAGTTCGGCCTGCGCCTGCGCGCTGGCGTCAACTACGACGTGGTCAATGTGGAGCAGGACGACCGCTACCGCGACTTCTGGCAAACCTACCACCGCATGACCGAGCGCAAGGGCGTCACGGTGCAGATCGCCAAGATTGAAATGCGCCGGCGCCTGTCCCTGATCGGCGCCATGATGGTGCACAAGGGCGAGGCCGATGGCCTGATCTGCGGCACCTGGGGCGTGCCCGCGATGCACCTGCAGTACATCGACCAGGTGCTGGGACGCCGACCTGGGGTCAACACCTATGCCGCGATGAACGGGCTGCTGCTGCCCGGGCGTCAGGTCTTCCTGGTCGACACCCACTTCAACTACGACCCCAGCGCCGAGCAACTGGCCGAGATCACCCAGATGGCGGCCGAGGAAATGCTGCGCTTTGGTATCAAACCCAAGGCGGCGCTGCTCTCCCACTCCAATTTCGGCAGCAGCAGCCACCCGAGTGCGCTCAAGATGCGCGAGGTACTGGAATTGCTGCAGCGCACTGCGCCGTGGCTGGAAGTTGACGGCGAAATGCATGGCGACGTGGCCCTGGACGCTGCCGCCCGGCAGCAGGTCATGCCCGAAAGCACCTTGCAGGGCGACGCCAACCTGCTGGTGTTTCCCAACATCGACGCGGCTAACATTGCCTACAACCTGCTGAAGACAGCAGCCGGCGGCAACATCGCCGTAGGCCCGGTGCTGCTGGGCTCAGCCAAGCCGGTCCATATCCTGACCGCAAGCGCCACCGTCCGACGCATCGTCAACATGACGGCCTTGACGGTGGCAGACGCGAACGCCAGCCGCTGACATTCAAAGGCTCCTCGGCGGCAGCGTGTACTAACTTATTTCGTAGCGGCCGCGTCCGGCAAAGGCCTCCGGTGATGCCCAAATTTTGGGCAGGAGCTTGCCTTTCAGCAAGGTATCCGTCACACTCTCGCCTTGAAGCGTCCGGGTAAACCCCGGGCTGCGGCGCCTCTCCGGTTCCATCCTGACGGTCTGCCCCCGGCAAGCCCCCCATTTTTCGCCCCTGACGCGCGTCAGTGTCAATGCCCTAGCGTGACAAGTTTGCGCCTACTAGCAGACAAAGCGGCAAGGGGTGTGAGCGGGGGGACGCAATTACGGGAGAACACGGGCGCCAAGAGCCAGTAAGTGCCAGTTCTTGATCATTTGTGGAGTATTGCCCGATGAAGCGGGATCTGTTTTTGACCATGGAAAGAGACGCGGAGATGGATCCATCCCTTCGCCCCCCAGACAGCGAGACGCCCCTCAAGGGCGTGCGCAGCAACATCGTGCAGTCGATCCGTGCCTACCGGGTGCAGGACCTGCAGGATGCGGCGACCGCACTCGGACACCACTTCCTTTATGCCAACCTGGCCCAGGCCCAGAGCAAACAGGATGTGCTCGACCTGATCGCCCAGCAGTTCATTCTTCCCACCCATGTGGGCAAGAACTTCGACGCCCTGTACGACTGCATGACCGACCCGGTCCACAAGTCTGGCCCCCAGCCTGGTTTCGTGGTGGTGCTCGAGCAGATTCCGGCTCATGTGAAGTTCGACAAGGAAGCGCGCGAGCAGCTCCTGGACATCTTCCGCGACACCGCCGACTACTGGTCGGACCGGAAGGTACCCTTCCGATGTTTCTATTCTTTTCTGTAGCCCGTTCTGCACCCACCGGCCAAGCAGAACGGGCGAATGAGGCCCAAGGCGAAGCACAAGCACCGCTCGCCGACAACGGGGAAAAGATGCCCACCGACAAACTGGTGGACGTGTCTCCCCTGGCGCTGCGAATGAGCAGCCCTTTCAACGCCGGGTATTGGCTGAGCGCAGCCTGAGCTGAAAGCACCCCCACCCTGCGCGAGAAAAGCCCGGCACTGCCGGGCTTTTTCTTGGGTGCTCGGCCAAGATCTGCAGCGAATGGGTCGGCCTGTGCATTCACGCCATCAATAGCTCAAATCGATAATTTGAGTTGGTGCGAATTCGTCTCGCGCACCATGATCGGCGTCGATCAACGAGGTTGGGGACTTGACACCCGCCTCCGATCCACAAGCAAGGAGACAAGGATGCGCACATCACTTCTCGCGGCGGGCGCCCGCCTCGCCATGGCCGCCCTGCTGGCGGTGACATCCCTGCATGCGGCCGCCCAGGAGTGGCCCACCAAACCCATCCGCATGATTGCGCCGCAGCCCCCGGGCGGCGGACCCGAGCGGGTGATCCGGGGCATTGCCCAGGGCCTGAGCCAGCGCCTGGGCCAGCCGGTCGTGGTGGACTACAAGCCTGGCGCAGCCGGCAACCTGGGTACGGCCGATCTGGCGCGCTCACCGGCCGATGGCTACACCTGGATGCTGGCTGCAGAGAACTCCCTCACCATCAACCCCTTCGTCTACAAGAGCCTGGGCTTCAACCGCCAGGATGTCGCGGCCTTCAACCTGATCGCCAGCCTCAACCAGTTGCTGGCGTGTCACCCCAAGGTGGGCGCGAATTCGCTTCAGGACCTGGTGCGCATCGCCAAGTCACGGCCGATCACCTACTCGAGCGCTGGGGCGGGGTCCAACGGTCATATGACCATGGAGATGCTGCTCACCGAACTGGGCATCCAGATCACGCACATCCCCTACAAGGGGCCCGCGCCCGCGGTACAGGATGTGCTGAGCGGTCAGGTGGACTGCACCTTCATCGTGACCGCAGCCGTCGTCGAGCATGTCAAGTCCAAGGGACTGGTCGGGATCGCCACCACCAGCCTGTCGCGCATTCCCTCGGCACCGGACATCCCCACCATGAAAGAGGTCGGGATGCCCAATTTCGAAGGCAACTTCTGGCTTGCGATGTTCGCCCCTCGTGGCCTGCCCAAGGCCATCCAGGACAAGTTCGGCAAGGCCCTGGACGAGGTGATCCGGACGCCGGAAGTGCGCGAGGCAATGGCCGCCAACAACACCATTTTGGTAGGCTCCAACCCCGAGGTAGCGCAGGCAGAGATCAACAAGGCCGCCCAACGGTGGGAAAGAGTCGCCAAGCGCCTGAGCCTCAGCATTGACTGACACCCACCCATTCGATGACCGCCCGTCCTAATTTCATCTTCATCCTGGCCGACGATCTGGGTTACGCCGACCTGGGGTGCGCTGGCGCGCGTGACGCCGATAACAGGCCAGCCAACGTCTCGCCGCGGCTGGACCGGATGGCCGCCGAGGGGGTGCGGTTCACCCACGGCTACAGCAATTCCGCGGTGTGCTCGCCCACCCGCTTTGCGCTCATCACCGGGCGCTGGCAATACCGGCTGCGCGGCGCCGCCGAGGAGCCGATCGCCAACGCCCACGGCGACAAGGTGCTGGGCATACCACCCTCACACCCGACCCTGCCCTCTTTGCTGGCCGGCGCCGGCTATCGCACCGCGCTCGTGGGCAAGTGGCACCTGGGGTATCCACCGCATTTCGGTCCGCGGCTGTCGGGCTACCAGGAATTTTTCGGCTTTCACGCTGGCGGCGCTGATTACTTTGCCCACACCGGGCCTCGGGGTGGCAAGGACCTGTGGGAAAACGAGACCGCCGTCGAGGTGCCCGGCTATCTCACGGACCTGCTGAGCCAGCGGGCGGTGGATTTCATCGAACGCCAGGATGGCGATGCGCCCTTCCTGCTAAGCCTGCACTACAGCGCGCCCCACTGGCCTTGGCTGACCCGGGACGATGAGTCCGAGTCGGCGCGCACCGCCAACAACGGCGTTCACACGGATGGGGGATCGATCGCGACCTACCACCGCATGATTCACCACATGGACGAGGGGATCGGCTGGGTGCTCGACGCATTGGCGCGAAAGGGCCTGGACCACAACACCTTGGTCGTGTTCACCAGCGACAACGGCGGCGAGCGCTTCTCGAACAACTGGCCCTTCTCGGGCCAGAAGATGGACTTGCTCGAGGGCGGTATCCGGGTGCCGGTGATCGCGCGCTGGCCGGCGCAGCTCGCCCAAGGCCAGGTGAGTACGATGCCCAACCTGACCATGGACTGGACAGCCACGATGCTGGCGGCAGCGGGCGTGCCTACACCCGACAGCCACCCGCTCGACGGCGTGGACCTGCGCCCTGGCCTGCAGGACCCCGCGTGGGAACGTCCCGGGACCATGGCCTGGCGCATGAAGCACCGCAGCCAGCGGGCCCTGGTCCACGAGGGCTGGAAGTACTTGCAGGTCGATGGCATCGACTACCTGTTCGACCTCAACGCCGATGCGCGCGAACGCGCGAACGTCGCTCGACGCTACCCCGAGCGCCTGGCTGATCTGCGGGCGCGCTGGGAAGCCTGGAATGCACAGCTGCCGCCGATCCCTGAAGAGGCGCAGACCCGACTCCCGTACACGAAGCAGGACATCCCCCACTAAGGGCCTGACCGCGCGGGGGTCTTCCGGGCGGCTTCCGGGCGACATCAGCGGCTGATCGACTAAAGCGGCCGCTCAGAAAATCCGCTGGCGGAGCCACTTGCGCTGGCCTCTGGTCCCGGCCTGCGGCCAGGGAGAGCCATCTGAGGTAGGCTGCGCATCTGAAGCGGGACCGGCGGTCCCGGTATCCAGGAGCCAGAGGCAGCATGAAGCAATCGGATCCCCCGATCAGTAACAGGGGTGGCGGCAGGGGCGCAGGCGGCAGCGGGTCGCGAAACGCGGCGGCGATCCCGCCACAGTACTCGGCCATCATCGAGCAGCATCGCCACACGCCGGGCGGACTGCTCCCGATGCTGCACGGCTTCCAGGATGCCCTGGGCTGGGTGCCGCGTGAGGTGGTGCCGCTGGTCGCCGAGGCCATGAACCTGTCACAAGCCGAGGTGCACGGGGTGATTTCCTACTACCACCACTTCCGCGCCGAGCGCCCTGGGCAGCATGTGCTGCAAATCTGCCGGGCGGAGTCGTGCAAGGCCTGTGGCGGCGACGCGCTGTGGGAGCAGGCCCGGACCGCTCTGGGCTGCGACGCCCACCAAACCAGCGCCAATGGCCAGGTGACCCTGGAGCCGGTGTACTGCCTCGGGCTGTGCGCCGCCTCGCCAGCGCTGCGCCTGGACGACCAGGTGCATGCCCGGGTCGATGGCCGCATGCTGGGCGGTCTTTTGCGCCAGGTGGAGGGCCAATGACAAGGGCCATCCGCGTTTTTGTTCCCTGCGACAGCGGCGCGCTCGCCTTGGGGGCGGACGCTGTCGCGGCAGCCATCGAAACCGAAGCACAGGCGCGCGGGCAAACGGTGCAGTTGGTACGCAACGGATCGCGTGGGCTGTTCTGGCTGGAGCCCCTGGTGGAGGTCGAGACCGAGCAGGGCCGTATGGCCTATGGGCCGGTGACGGCAGGCGATGTGGCCGGGTTGTTTGACGCCGGCTTCCTGCAGGGGGCGCAGCATTCGCTGTGCCTGGGCCCCACCGAACGCATCCCCTTCCTCGCACGGCAGGAGCGCCTCACTTTCGCGCGTGTTGGAGTGACCGAGCCGCTCTCCCTGGCCGACTATGAGGCCCACGGGGGCTGGGCAGGGTTGCGTCGCGCCCTGGCAATAAGCGGGCCGCAGATCGTGCAACAGGTCACCGAGTCCGGGCTGCGGGGTCGGGGCGGGGCGGCCTTTCCGGCGGGCATCAAATGGCAGACGGTGGCGGCAGCCCCCGGCGCGCAGAAGTATGTGGTGTGCAACGCCGACGAAGGAGACTCGGGCACCTACTCCGACCGCATGGTCATGGAGGGCGACCCTTATTTGCTGATCGAGGGGATGGCGATCGCCGGCCTGGCCGTGGGCGCGACCCAGGGCCTGGTCTATGTCCGCAGCGAATACCCGCACGCCATTGCCGCCCTGCGCGAGGCGATCGAGCGCGCGACCGAGGCCGGCTGGCTCGGCCCCGATGTGGCCGGCAGTGGGCACACCTTCACGCTCGACGTGCGGGTGGCGGCCGGGTCCTATGTCTGCGGTGAGGAGACGGCGCTGCTCGAAAGCCTGGAAGGCAAGCGCGGCATCGTGCGCGCCAAGCCGCCGCTGCCAGCGGTGCAGGGCCTGTTCGGGCAGCCGACCATTGTGAACAACGTGATCACGCTGGCCAGCGTTCCGCTGATCCTGGCCAAGGGGGCCGCCCATTACAGGGACTACGGCGTCGGCCGCTCGCAGGGGACGCTGCCCTTCCAGCTGGCGGGCAATGTGCGCTTCGGCGGTCTGGTTGAAAAAGCCTTCGGGCTGACGCTGCGCGAGCTGGTCTTCGGCTTCGGCGGCGGAACCCGCAGCGGGCGCCCGGTCAAGGCCATTCAGGTGGGCGGCCCACTGGGCGCCTATGTGCCCGAGAACCGCTGGGACGTGCCACTCGACTACGAGGCCTATGCAGCCATGGGCGCGGTGTTAGGCCATGGCGGTGTGGTGGTGCATGACGACACCGCTGACATGGCCGAGCTTGCGCGCTACGCGATGGACTTTTGCGCGCTCGAAAGCTGCGGCAAGTGCACGCCCTGCCGGATCGGGTCCACCCGCGGGGTGGAGGTGATCGACCGTATCCGCCGCGGCGAAAACCGCGCGCAGCAGGTCGTCCTGCTGCGCAGCCTGTGCGACACCATGACCCATGGCAGCCTCTGCGCCATGGGCGGCATGACGCCCTACCCCGTGCTGTCCGCGCTGGATCACTACGGCTCCGACTTCGGCCTCGCGCCGGACGAGGCTGTTCAGCCCGCACCCGGCACCGGAGCCGCCCCATGAACAACGCCCACTGCAAGGCACTGCGATGCTGACACCCACAGACATCGACTTCGGAACTCCCGCGTCGGTCACGGAAGAACAAGTCACCCTGGATATCGACGGCTACCCAGCACGCGTGCCCAAGGGCACCTCGCTGCTGCGCGCGGCGGTCCATGCGGGCGTGCAGGTGCCCAAGCTGTGCGCCACCGACAGCCTGCAACCCTTCGGCTCCTGCCGGCTGTGCCTGGTCGAGGTTCAGGGACGCAAGGGCTTCCCGGCCTCCTGCACCACGCCCGCCGAGAACGGCATGGTAGTGCGCACCCAGACCCCCCGCCTGCAGGAACTGCGGCGAGGTGTGATGGAGCTCTATATCAGCGACCATCCCCTGGACTGCCTGACCTGCAGCGCCAACGGCAACTGCGAGCTGCAGACCCAGGCAGGGGTGGTGGGCCTGCGCAACGTGCGCTACGGGGTCGGGCCACAGGCCGGCGCGCACCACTGTGACCTGCCCCAGGACAGCTCCAACCCCTACTTCACCTTCGACCCGTCCAAGTGCATCGTCTGCTCGCGCTGCGTGCGGGCCTGCGAGGAAACCCAGGGCACCTTCGCGCTGACGATTGCAGGCCGGGGCTTCGACAGCCATGTCTCCGCAGGACAGGATCAGCCCTTCATCGACAGCGAATGCGTCTCCTGCGGCGCCTGCGTGCAGGCCTGCCCGACGGCCTCCCTCCAGGAAAAGACGGTCATCGAACTCGGCCAGCCCGAGCACGCGGTGCTCACCACCTGCGCCTACTGCGGTGTGGGCTGCGGCTTCAAGGCGGAGATGAAGGGCAACACCGTCGTCCGCATGACGCCCTGGAAGGACGGCAAGGCCAACGAGGGGCATTCCTGCGTCAAGGGCCGCTTCGCCTTCGGCTATGCCACGCACACCGACCGCATCACCAGCCCCATGGTGCGCGAAAAGATCACCGACCCCTGGCGCGAGGTGGGCTGGGACGAGGCGTTGAAGTTCGCCGCTGAGCGCTTGCAGGCCATCCAGGCCCGGCATGGCAAAGACGCGGTGGGCGGCATCACCTCTTCGCGCTGCACCAACGAGGAAACCTACCTGGTGCAAAAGCTGGTGCGGGCGGCACTGGGCACCAACAACGTGGATACCTGCGCGCGGGTCTGCCACTCGCCCACAGGCTACGGCCTCGGGCAGTCGCTCGGAACCTCGGCCGGCACCCAGACCTTCAAGTCGGTTGAGAAGGCCGATGTGATCGTCGTCATCGGCGCCAACCCGACCGACGCGCACCCGGTGTTCGGCTCGCGCATGAAGCGGCGCCTGCGCCAGGGCGCCCGCCTGATCGTGGCCGACCCGCGTCGCATCGATCTGGTGCGCTCCCCCCATGTGCAGGCGGACCACCACCTGGCGCTCAAGCCCGGCACCAACGTGGCCCTGATCACTGCGATGGCCCACGTGGTCATGGCCGAGGGTCTGGCCGCGACGGATTTCGTGCAGGCCCGTTGCGACGACAAGAGCTTCGTGGCGTGGCGCGACTGGGTCATGCAGCCAGAGAACTCGCCGGAGGCGACCGAAGGCGTTACCGGCGTGCCCGCGGCGCAGGTGCGCGAGGCGGCCCGGCTGTACGCCCGAGGCCCGAACTCGGCGATCTACTACGGGCTGGGCGTGACCGAGCACGCCCAGGGCTCGACGATGGTTCTGGGCATCGCCAACCTGGCCATGGTCTGCGGTATGGTCGGCCGAGAAGGCGTAGGCATCAACCCGCTGCGGGGGCAGAACAATGTGCAGGGCAGTTGCGACATGGGCAGCTTCCCCCACGAGTTGCCCGGCTACCGGCATATCTCGGACTCGATCACCCGCGCCCAGTTCGAAGCCGCTTGGGGCGTGGCGCTCAGCCCCGAGCCGGGCCTGCGTATCCCCAACATGCTCGAGGCGGCGCTGGGCGGCGGCTTCAAGGGGCTGTACTGCCAGGGCGAAGACATCGCACAGTCAGACCCCGACACCCAGCATGTGGCGGCCGCCCTGGCGGCGATGGAATGCGTGATCGTTCAGGACATCTTCCTCAATGAGACCGCCAAGTGCGCGCATGTGCTGCTTCCGGGCAGCTCCTTCCTCGAGAAAGAGGGCACCTTCACCAACGCCGAGCGCCGCATCTCGCGCGTGCGCCAGGCCATGCCACCGCTCGCCGGCCTGGCCGACTGGGAGGTGACCCAGCGACTGGCCCAGGCGCTGGGGTATCCGATGCACTACGAGCATCCCAGCCAGATCATGGCGGAGATCGCTGCGCTCACGCCCACCTTTGCCGGCGTCAGCTATGAAAAGCTGGACCGTCTGGGCAGCGTGCAGTGGCCCTGCAACGAGAGTACGGGTGAAGCGGGGACGCCGATCATGCACGTGCAGGGTTTCGTGCGCGGACGCGGGCGCTTTTTCATCACCCGCTACGTGGCCAGCGACGAGAAGGTGACGCCGCGCTACCCGCTGCTGCTCACCACCGGGCGGGTGCTCTCGCAGTACAACGTCGGGGCGCAGACGCGCCGGACCGCCAATTCGACTTGGCACACCGAGGACCTGCTAGACCTTCACACGCACGACGCCGAGCAGCGCGGCATCCGTGACGGCGACTGGGTCGGGATCGAGAGCCGCGCCGGCCGCACCGTGCTGCGCGCCCGCGTGAGCGAGCGTATGCAGCCCGGCGTGGTCTACACCACCTTCCACTTCCCCGAGTCCGGGGCGAACGTGATCACCACGGACAGCTCCGACTGGGCCACCAACTGCCCGGAGTACAAGGTCACGGCGGTGCAGGTGGTGCCGGTCAGCGAGCCCTCGGAATGGCAACAGCGAAATGCCCGCTTCGACCAGGAGCAGCAGGCCCTGCTGGCCGGTCGCATTCCGCGCGCCCGTGAGGCCAGCCGGTGAGCGCAGGCAAGACGCCGGCCCTGCCCGCTGGCGCCAGCCCCTGGGCCGCCCGACGCTGGAGCGGTCACTGGTCCCCGCCGGGCGACGAGGCGCTGGCCGAGGAGGCTGCGGTCGCTCTGGTGTTCAATGGCATCGCCCATACCGTGATGATGGCCACGCCCACCGACCTCGAGGACTTCGCACTGGGCTTCACGCTCACCGAGGGGCTTCTTGACAGCCCCACCGAGTTGTACGGTGTCGAGGTGGTGCCGACCGGCTCGGGCATCGAACTGCAAATGGAGGTATCGGCCGCCTGCGAGCGGCGGCTCAAGGAACGCCGGCGCACCCTGGCCGGGCGCAGCGGCTGCGGCCTGTGCGGCGCCGAGTCGCTGGCCCAGGTCCGGCGCAGCTTGCCGCACGTCGAACCGGTGCAGGTGCGCGCAGAGGCGGTGGCGCGCGCCGAGGCCGAGCTGGCCGCGCGGCAGACGCTTCAACAGGTCACCGGCGCAACGCACGCAGCGGCGTGGGTGAATCTAGAGGGACAGTTGCTTCACCTGCGCGAGGACGTCGGCCGGCACAACGCGCTGGACAAATTGGTGGGAACGCTGGTGCGGCAAGGAGTAGCCGTCACCCAAGGGTTCGTGCTGGTGACCAGCCGGGCGAGCTTTGAAATGGTGCAAAAGTCGGTCGCCCTGGGCGCAGGGCTGCTGGCGGCCGTGTCGGCGCCTACGTCGCTGGCCGTGGACTGCGCGCGCGAGGCCAATCTTTGCGTGCTGGGCTTTGTGCGCCCCGGCAAGTTCACCGCCTACACCTTTGGCGAGCGGCTGCTCTGACGCAAAAAAGGAACGAGCAATGGACCGCGACAATCTGGTCAAGATGGCCAACCGCATCGCCAGCTTCTTCGAGGCCATGCCCACCGAGGCCGAGGCGCAGCAGGAGGTGTGCAACCACCTGCGCAAGTTTTGGGCGCCAACGATGCGCGCCGCGCTGGTGGAGGAGATTGACGCCGGCGGCGCTCCGGGCCTGCACCCGCTGGTACGAGCCGCAGCGACTCGCTTGCGCGCCGATCTGCTGGCGCCTGGCGCCTGAACCGCCTCAGATCTGCGCCCCGATCTCCAGGCACAGGTCGCGGATCCAGCGCAGGCCGGGGTCGGCCTCGCGCAGCTTGTTCCACTGCAGCATCTGCACCAGCTGGGGAATCTTCATCGGCGTGGGCCAGACACGAACCGGCAGGTGCTGCTGCGCGTGCAGCGCAATACGACGGTGCACAGTGGCGAGCCGATCCGTCCCCACCACCAGGCTGGGCAATGCGGCCATGGTGGCCGCGGTGACCTCGATCCGGCGTGAGATGCCCTCGCGCTCGAGGAACCAGCCTTCGAGCACCGGCTGGTTGCGGCTGCCGGCAGAGCCATAGCTGGAAACCACATGGCCCGCCTGCAGGTACTGCTCGCGGGTCAGGCTCTCGCGCACCGTCGAGTGACCGTCCCAACTGACTACCACGTAGTCGTCTTCGAAGAGGGGCACGCAAGGGTGCAGGCTGGAGACGTACTGCATCGGGATGATGAGGAAGTCCGCCTCGCCCTCCTCCAGCAATTCGTGCGGGGTACGGGCCTGGGGCTTGAGGTTGATCTGCACCCCAGGCGCGCGGGCGTACAGGGCACGCAGCAGCGCGGGCATGAACACGGTGGTGGTGAAGTCGGACACCAGCATCGAAAACGCGCGCAGCGAGGTCGCGGGGTCGAAAGTCGCCGGGGCGACCACATCGCTGTCCACCCGCAGCAGGATCTCGCGCACCGGTTGCTGCAAGGACTCGGCGCGCGCCGTGAGCACCATCTGCCGCCCCATGGGAATGAGCAGGTCGTCGCCGAAATACTCACGCAGGCGCCCCAGGGCGTTGCTCATGGCCGGCTGGCTCAGGTGAACCCGCTCCGCGGCACGGCTGATGTTGCGCTCTTGGAGCAGGGCGTCCAGTGCCACCAGCAGGTTCAGATCGAGTTGTTTGAATCGCACGGGTTTTCCCTGATATTGGCGGGCTGAATGGGACCAATTCAGTTATTCCATTTTACGAATGCGCAATGGCTTTCTAGAGTCCGGAGCGTCGGGACTATCCCGATGCCAGAACACTCCAGGAGACATTCATGAAACTGCGTCATACCCTGCGCGCCGCGGCCGTCATCGCCTCTGTCCTAAGCGCGTCCAGCGCCTTCGCCCAACAGGAGATCAAGATCACCGCCTGCTCCGGCCAGGCGCCGGTGTTCTCGTTCGTGAGGCTGATCACCCAAAGCTTCATCCCGACCCTCAATGCTGAACTGGCCAAGACCAACAAGATCAAGATCACATGGAACGAGGCCTATGGCGGCACCCTGGCCAAGATCGGCGGCGAGCTCGAAGCCATCCAGCAAGGCGTGTGCGACATGGGCGTCGTCGGCATCGTGTTCCACCCGGCCAAGATGCCGCTGCAGCAGGTGACCTTCATGGCGCCCTTCGGCCCGACCGACCTGCGACCGGTGGTCAAGGTGATGAACGAGATGAACCGCAACAACCCGCAGATGCGCGGCGCCTGGGAGCGGCAAAACCAGGTCTTCCTCGCTGGCACGGCAGTGGACGACTACGGACTGTTTGCCAACTTCCCGGTGAGTCGCTATGAGGACATGAACGGCAAGAAGATCGGCAGCTCGCCGGCGCCACTGTCCTGGCTCAAGGGGACCGGTGCCACTGGCGTGGTCTCGGGCCTGCCCTCCTACTACAACGACCTCAAATCCGGCGTGTACGGCGGGGTGCTGACATTCCTGAGCGCGGCCGCGCCAATCAAGCTGTTCGAGGTTGCGCCCAACTACATCCAGACCGGCCTGGGCGCGACATTCCCCGGCGCGCTGTCGATGAACAAGCAGACCTGGGACAAGCTCGGGCCTGAGGGCCAGGCGGCAGTCCGCATCGCCTCCGATACCTACGCTGCGCGCTATGTGGCCGAGACGCAGGCTGCGCTCACCGCCGCCGAAGCCGCCTACAAGGCGGGCGGCGGCAAGATCTCCTCGCTGTCACAGGCCGAGCGGGAGCGCTGGGCCAAGGCCATCGAGAACCCGGCCAAGGCCTGGATCGCGCAAAACGGCCAGCCCGCTCGTGACGTGCTCAAGGCCTACATGGATGCATTGCGCGCCGATGGCGTGAAGTTCGCCCGCGACTGGGACAAGGAGTGAGGGTGTCGCCCGCCCGCCTGTTTGATGGACTGACCCGGGGCATGAACGCCCTGGGCACCTGTCTGGTGCTGTTCATCATGGGCGTGGTGCTGGCCGACGTCATTGGACGCGGCCTGTTCTCGCGGCCGCTGACGGGCACCGCCGAAATGGTGGCCATGTCAATCGCAGTCGTGGTGTTCCTGCAGTTTCCCAGCACGCTGGCAGCAGGGCGGGTGATCGCGGCGGACGGGCTGGTCGAGCGCCTGGGCAGGCGCTCGGTGCGGGCCGAGCAATGGCTGCTGGCCCTCCATCACGCGGTGGGCGCCGGACTCTTTGCGCTCACGGGTCGCTATGTCTGGCCTCTCCTGCGGATTGCCTACGACAGCGGCGACTACTACGGAACGCCGGCGATGTTTTCTTTTCCGAAGTGGCCGATCTTCAGCGTGATCTGTTTCGGCTGCACGGTCATGGCCCTTCAATACGCGGTGATGACGGTCGGCTTCACACGGGCGGGCTGGCAACGGCGCCGCTACATCGAGGTCGACCCGGCCAACAAGGTGGTGTCATGAGGCCTGCGCGCATCGGCTTGCCGCTCGGGGGGCGCCCATGAGTCCGCTCGAGACCGGCCTGGCGGGATTCGCCGCGCTCACGCTGCTCATTTACGCGGGCATGCACATCTCCACGGCGCTGCTTCTGGTGTCCTTCGTGGGGATCTCGCTGATTCGCGGCGACTGGGCCCTGGCCGGTCAGATGCTGGGGCAGACCGCCACCGATGCGGTCACCGAATACGAGTTCGGGACCGCACCACTGTTCGTGCTCATGGGCTTCATGGTGATGGCGGCTGGCATCGGCCGAGACAGCTACATCGTGGCCGAGCGCATGTTCGGTCGCCTGCGCGGCGGCATCGGGCAAGCGACCGTGGTGGGCAACGCGATTTTTTCTGCGGTGACGGGCGTGTCGATCGCCGCGGTGGTGATGTTCACCCGCATGGCCGTGCCGGAGATGCTGCGCCGGGGCTACCCCGAGCGGCTGGCGGTCGGCGTCGTGGCCGGCTCGGCGATGCTGGGCATGCTGATTCCGCCCTCGGTGCTGATGATCATTTACGCAGTGATCACCGAAACCTCCATCGGCGACATGTACAACGCGGGCCTGGTGCCGGGCGTGATCCTGAGCGCGGCCTTCATGGTCACCATCTGGGTGGTGGCGGGCCGTCACCCGGGCATGAAGGCGGCGGCGCAAGCGGTGCGCAGCGAGTCGGGTGACCTCTCGCACACCCGTCTGCTGCGGATGATGGTGCCGATCGGGCTGCTGATGCTGCTGGTGCTCGGCGGCATGTACGCCGGCCTGTTCACCGCCACCGAGGCGGGTGCCGTCGGCGCGGCCGGAGCCACCCTGATTGCGCTGGCGCGCCGGGCGCTCACCCCGCGCAGCTTCTGGCAGATCCTGATCGACACCGGCTACGTGACCGCCTCCATCGTCCTGATCATCGCCTCGGCGGCGATGTTTACCCGCTTTCTCGCGATCTCAGGCCTGCCCAGCTACATGAGCCAGTGGATCACCACCCACCAGTTCACCCTGCTGTCGGTCATGCTGGTCTACATCCTGGTGGTGCTGGTGTTGGGCACTGCGCTAGACAGCGTGTCCACGGTGCTGATCGCGGTGCCGGTGTTCGCGCCGGTGTTCAAGGACATGGGCGCCGACCTGGTGTGGGTGGGGATCATCACCATGATCACGGTGGAGATCGGAATCATCACACCGCCGCTGGGCATCAGTCCCTTCATCGTCAAGAGCACCCTAGACGCCGACGGACTGGGTCACCGCATCTCCCTCAACGACATCTACTGGGGAGCGCTGCCCTTTGCAGCTGCGGCCCTGGTGGTGGTGGGCCTGATCGTGGTCTGGCCGCCGCTGGCGCTGTGGTTCAAGTAGGCCCCTCCCCACGCAATCCACTTTTTCCGGAACTCCTCGTGTTCAAGTACTTCCCCACCAATTACGTTTGGAACCTCTCGGTCGACCTGGCCATCGAAATGGGCGCGCGCATCGGCGAGATCGAGGCCATGTGCGCCCCGCTGCAGGAGGCCGCCAAGGCACCCGACGCGGCCGGCACGCAGGCCTTCCGCGAGACCTGGTCGCAGATGGCAGACAAGCTCTGCGAACTGGCCGCCGAGGACGAGGCCGCCGGCCGGCTGATCTCGGCGGGCGAGAAGTACAACCGCGCCGCCACCTACCTGCTGACATGCGAAAGACTGCAGGCCCATGGCGCACCCGGACGGATGGCGCTGTACCAGCGCTTTCTCGAGGTCTTCGCGCGCGGGCTGCAACTCTCCGAGGAAAACTGCGAGCGTGTGACCATTGCCTACGAGGGCAAGGAGCTCTCAGCGCTTTATGTGCGCGCCGAGGGCGTGCAGGGGCCAGCGCCGATCCTGGTGCAGGTCAACGGCCTGGACTCCACCAAGGAGATGAAGTACCGCGTCGGCCTGCCCGCTTGGCTCGCCAAGCGCGGCGTGTCCTCGCTCATCGTCGACCAGCCCGGCACCGGCGAAGCCCTGCGCCTGCATGGCCTCACCGCCCGCTTTGACAGCGAGCACTGGGCCAGCCGCGTGGTCGACTGGCTCGAGACACGGCCCGAGGTGGATGCCAAGCGCATCGGCATGGAGGGCGTGTCCCTGGGCGGCTACTACAGCCCGCGGGCGGTGGCCTTCGAACCGCGCTTTGCCTGCGGCGTGGCCTGGGGCGCCAACCACGACTGGCGCGACGTGCAAAAGCGCCGCCTGCAACGCGAGGGCAACCTGCCAGTGCCGCACTACTGGGCCCACGTGTGCTGGGTCTGGGGCGCCAAGGACATCGACGACTTCATGCGCATCGCCGAGGACGTGCATCTGGACGGGGTTCTGGACCGCATCCGCGTGCCCTTCCTGGTGACCCATGGCGAGAAAGACTCGCAGATTCCGCTGCAGTGGGCGCACCGCACCTACGAGCAATTGGTCAACAGCCCCAAGCGGGAGCTCAAGGTGTTCACCGAGCGCGAGGGCGGCTGCCAGCACTCGAGCTTCGACAACAGCATCAACGCCGGCCACTACATCGCCGACTGGGTGGCACAGGCGCTGGGCGGCCATACCCGCTGAGCCAAGCACCCTGCAAAGCACCACCTGAATTTTTCTCGAGAGAGGTCTTCCCATGAACATCATCGGACCCGATGAACTTCTGTTCGGCGTCGACGACGTCGCCGCCTGCACCCAGTACCTGAGCGACTACGGCCTGACGCCTGTCGACGTCGGACCCGCGGGCGGCCGCTTCGAGGCCGAAGACGGCACGGCGGTCGTCATCCGCGCCAAGGACGACCCGTCCCTGCCTGCGGGGCTGGGCACTGCCTCCATGCTGCGCAAGACCACCTATGGCGTGGCCGACGCAGCGACGCTGGAGGCGATCGCCAAGGAGTTAGGCCGCGACCGCGAAGTCCAGCGCTTGGCCGACGGCAGCCTGCAGACGGTGGACGATATGGGCTTCGTCCTGGGCTTTCAGCGCACGGTGCGCCGGCCGGTGCGGACCCCGGCCGAGACCCTCAACGCGCCCGGGGCGGCGCCGGGCCGGCCAATCAATGCGGTGGCGGTCGACGAGGGCGCCAGCGCCCGGCCGCTCACGCTCTCGCACGTGGTCTATTTCGTTCCCGACGAGGCCAAGGCCGCCGCCTTCTACACCCAGCGCCTGGGCTTTCGCGAGACCGACCGCTTGCTGGGCGCAGGCGGTTTTCTCCGCCCGGCGGGCACCCAGGACCACCACACCCTGTTCATGATCCAGACACCGCCCTTCATGAAGGGGGTGGAGCACTTCACCTTCCACATGGCTGGACCGACCGCCATGCTGCAGGCCGGCTACCGGTTCACCGGCAAAGGCTACGAGTCCTTCTGGGGCCCGGGCCGGCACAAGATGGGGAGCAACTGGTTCTGGTACTTCAACAGCCCCCTGGGCTGCCATGTCGAGTACGACGCCGACATGGACCAGCACGACGACCACTGGCAGGCCCGCGCGGTGCCCATGAGCGCGGAAGCTTCGCAGCTGTTCCTGTTTACCCACCGCGAGAAGTGGGCGCCAGGCGGCCCGCCCCCGCCCGGAGCGAAGCCGGCGCATTGACGCTGTCCGGCAAACACGCACCACCCGACTGACGACGGCCCCGCGAGCCCCACGCGACCCCCATGCCCTGGCAGACCCTGTGCTCCAGCGAGGCGATTGCCGACGGCCAAGCCCGCGGCTTCGACACGCAGGGCCGTGGGCGGCCTAACGTCTTCGTGATGCGATGGCAGGGTCAGTTGCGCGCCTGGCACGACTGGTGCCCGCACTGGGGCACCGGGCCCATGGCCTGGCGGCGCGACGCCTATTTCTCAGGCGATGGCGAGGCGCTCATGTGCCATGCGCACGGGGCCCGCTTCCACCCCTTGAGCGGCGCATGCACGCTCGGGCCCTGCCTGGGGCAGAGCCTGTGGCCGGTCACGATGCGTGTTGACGATGCCGGCGGCATTCAGGTCGATATGGGCGACGGCCCACCGCTGCCCGCACCGGCGCCCACCCACTGAACAGACACCCCCTGAACAACCCACCCGAAAGACAAGGAGACAAGACATGACACGACAACTCAAGACCCTGATCGTGGGCGGCGGCTTTTCCGGTATGGCCGCAGCGATCGAGATGCGCAAGCAGGGCGTCGACGTGGAGCTGGCCGAGATCGACCCGGGCTGGCGCTCCTATGGCGCCGGCATCAGCCTGGGCGGCGCCACGCTGCGCGCCTTTCGCCAGCTCGGCGTTCTGGATGCCTTCCTGCGCGAGGGCAATGCCGCCGACGGGGTGAAGATGTTCCTGGGCAACGGCCAGCCCATTGGCGAGTTGCCCACGCCGCGCCTGGCGGGCCCTGACGTGCCGGGCAGCGGCGCCATCATGCGACCCACTCTGGCCCGCATCCTCTCCGAGGCCACCCGCGCCAGTGGCACCCGGGTTCGGCTGGGCGTGGGCTTTGAGAGCCTGGCGCAAGACGCAGAGGGCGTCACGGTGCAGTTTTCCGATGGCAGCAGCGGCCGCTACGACCTGGTGGTGGGCGCCGACGGCCTCTACTCGAAGGTGCGCCAGCGCGTCTTCCCCGAGGCGCCCACGCCACGCTACACCGGGCAGGCGGTATGGCGGGCGGTGCTGTCGCGCCCGGCCGAGGTCGGCTGCACCATGATGTGGATGGGGCCGCGGACCAAGCCTGGCATCAACCCGGTCTCGCGCGAGCAGATGTACATGTTCATCACCGAGCACCGCCCGGTCAACGAGCAGATCGATCCGAAGGACTTCCCGCGCCTGATGCGCGCGCTGCTGGAGGACTTCAGTGCGCCGCTCTTGGGCGCCTTGCGCGAGCAGATCAGCGAGCAATCGAGCATCGTCTTTCGCCCGCTCGAAGCCTTGCTCATGCCCCAGCCCTGGCACAAGGGCCGGGTCGTCCTGATCGGCGACGCGGTGCATGCGACCACGCCCCACCTGGCGTCGGGCGCCTGCATCGGCATCGAAGACGGTCTGGTGCTGGCCGACTGCGTCGGCAGCGGAGCGTCGCTCGGGCAGTCGCTGCAAGCCTTCCAGGACCGGCGCTGGGAGCGTTGCCGCATGGTGGTGGAAAACTCCCTGCGCCTGGGGGAGATCGAAATGACCAACGGCAGCAAGGACGAGCACGGGCAGATCATGCGTGAATCGCTCATGGCACTGGCCCAACCCATCTGAAGGGAAGCGACCCGCGCATGACCGCCGTCACCCGCCATTCCCGCCCTGCACGCCCCGCGCGCCGGCTGATCGACCTGTCGATCTACCTGGAAAACGAGGTGCTCTCAGACCCGCCGCCCCTGGCGCCCAAGATCACCTACCAGACGCACAAGGACACGGTCGCCGAATTCATGCAGATGATTCCGGGGACCCAGGCTGCGGACTACCCCGACGGCGAGGCCGCGGCGGCCGAGTGGGTCACCCTCACCACCCACAGCGGCACCCACCTGGACGCACCCTGGCATTTCCACTCCACGCAGGACGCCAAGCTGGGCGGGGCCAGGCCCTCGATCACCATCGACCAGGTCCCGCTGGACTGGTGCCTGCAGCCGGGTGTGAAGCTGGACTTCCGGCACTTTCCCGACGGCTACGTGGCGACAGCCGCTGATGTGGAGGCCGAGTTGGCCCGCATCGGCTGGGAGTTGCAGCCCCTGGACATCGTGGTGGTCAATACCCGCGCCGGCTCACGCTACGGTCACAACGACTTCGTGCAGGCCGGCTGCGGCATGGGCTACGAGGCCACCATGTACCTGCTAGAGCGCGGTGTGCGCCTGACCGGCACCGACGCCTGGAGCTGGGACGCGCCCTTTGCCTACACCGCCAAGAAAGTGGTCGAGACCGGCGACACGAGCCTCATCTGGGAGGGTCACAAGGCCGGACGCGACATTGGCTATTGCCATCTCGAGAAGCTCCACAACCTCGAGGCCCTGCCGCCGCACGGCTTCACCATCAGCTGCTTCCCGCACAAGATCCGCGGCGCATCCGCCGGCTGGACGCGGGCAGTGGCCATCCTCGACGAGAACTGAATGAGCACTTCGTTTCCCCCCATCATCCGCACCGTCACAGGCCATGACGCCGAAGGCAAGGCGGTGGTCGTCTCGCACGGGCCGCTGCCGCATGTGGCCGAGATCGCGGCGATTCCCGGCACTGTCTTCCACGAGGTCTGGTGCACCCAGGGATCTCCGGTCACCGTGGACAACGGCGCCGACCCGAGCCTGAGTGCGCTGCAGCTCAAGCCGCCGACGCAAGGCACCCGCATGCGCTTCGTCGACATCCCGCCGGACACCGAAGACTTCCTGCAACAAGGCGCCGCCCGCATGCATGACGCCTTCAGCCAGATCGGCGACACCGCCGCCTCCACCGTGAAGGCGCATTCACCGCACCCGCTGATGCACCGCACCGAGTCGGTGGACTACGGCATCGTGATTGAAGGCGAGATGACCCTGGTGCTCGACGACTCCGAGGTGCCGCTCCGAGCTGGCAGCGTGGTGATCCAGCGCGGCACCAACCACGCCTGGGCCAACCGAAGCGGACGACCCTGCCGGATGCTGTTCATCTTGATCGACGGCGCCTACGCGCCCGAGATCGCGCAGGCGCTGGCCAAGCGCTGAAGCCCGCCAGTGCGCGCACGCGAGCTGTTCGACCTCTCGAACCGGGTGGCCCTGATCACCGGCGGTGACCGTGGTCTGGGGTTGGCGATTGCGCAGGCCATGGCCGAGGCTGGCGCCCGCGTCACCCTGGCCAGCGAAAACGGCGCGGCCTGCGAGGCTGCGGCCCGGCGGCTGCGCGACACCGGACTGGCGGTTCACGCCCAGGCCTGCGACGTGACCGACTCGGCGGCGCAAAGCGCGCTGGTGGCGGACACGGTGGCGCGCGAGGGCGGGCTGGACATCGTGGTGGCCAATGCCGGCATCTCCGACGCGATGGCTGGCTCCACGGGCGGCCTGTCGAGCGACTACCGCCGGGTGATGGCAGTCAATCTGGACAGCGTGGTCGAGTTGTGCAGCCTGGCTGCGCCGGCGCTGCGGGCACGGGGTGGTGGCAGCCTCATCCTGATGTCCAGCCTCGCGGGTCAGCGAGGCAACGGCCGGCTGGGCCCCTACGCGCTCACCAAAGCGGCACTGTCCCAGTTAGCGCGCAACCTGGCGGTGGAGCTCGGGCCGCAGGGCATACGCGCCAACGCGATTGCACCTGGCTTCATCCGCACAGAGCTCGGACGCGAGCTGATGGCCGACGCCGCATTTATGGCGCGGCGCATGCAACACACCCCGCTGCGCCGGCCCGGCGAGCCCCATGAGGTAGCGGCTGCAGCCCTGTTCCTGGCCAGCCCCGGCGGCGCCTTCGTCACCGGCCAGACACTGGTGGTCGACGGCGGCACCCTGATCACTGACGGCTCCTGAAGCGGCGGATTCCAGCACCCCGTCGCGCCCCCAAGAAACTTTCGAGCACTGCCCCATGAAACTCGCCACCCTTGCCAACAACACCCCGGACGGCCAGCTGGTCGTCCTCTCCACCGACGGCCTGAAGTGCGCCAGCGCCCAGGCCATCGCGCCTAGCCTGCAGGCCGCGCTCGAGCGCTGGCAAGTGGCCGAGCCCGCACTGCGCGAACTCGCCGCGGCCCTGGACGCTGGCCGCTGCGGGCACGCCCAGCCCTTCGACGCGGCCCATGCGCTGGCGCCGCTGCCACGCGCCTGGCAGTGGCTCGACGGCTCGGCCTTCCAGTCGCACGGCGACCTGATGGATGTGGTGTTCAAGATCGAGAAAAAGAACGACCCGAGCCGGCCGCTGATGTACCAGGGCTTGTCCAACCAGTTCATTGCGCCCGGCGCCGAGGTGCCCCTGCCCAGCGCGGACGACGCCATCGACTTCGAGGGCGAGTTCGGCGTGATCACCGACGCGGTGCCCATGGGCACGCCCGCCTCGGAGGCCCGCGCGCACATTCGGCTGGTGGTGCTGATCAACGACTGGTCGCTGCGCCGCCTTGCACCGGTAGAAATGAAGACCGGCTTTGGCTGGATCCAGGCCAAGCCCGCCTGCAGCATGGCGCCGATCGCGGTGACGCCCGACGAGCTTGGCGCCGGCTGGCGTGATGCGCGGGTGCAGATGCGGCTGGAGGTGGATTGGAATGGCCAGCGCTTCGGCGCAGCACACGGCGGCGCGATGGGCTTTGGTTTTGATGCGCTCGTGGCCCACGCCGCCTACAGCCGCGACCTGGTGGCAGGCACGGTGATCGGCTCCGGCACGGTGTCGAACCCGGACTACCGCAGCGTCGGCTCCTCTTGCATCGCTGAGCGCCGCGCCATCGAGACGCTGGACCTGGGGGAGCCGCGCACGCCCTTCATGGCGTTCGGTGACCGGGTGCGGATGCAGGCCCGGCATGAAAACGGTCAGGACGGCCCCTTCGGCGCGATCGAGCAGACGGTGGTGCAAGGCGCCACGGGCCGGACGCGCCCATGAAGGTGCTGGTCACCGGCGCAGGCGGCTTCATCGGCGAAGCCCTGGTGGCGCAGCTGCTCGCCGAGGGCCTGGGCGGCCAGCCGCTGACGCAACTGACGGGACTCGACCTGCGGCCACCGGCGTGCGCCGACCCCCGCTGGCGCGGCGTGTCGGGGAATATCGCCGACCCGGCGGTGCTGTCAGAGGCCCTGCGCGAGCCGCCCGAGGTGGTCTTTCACCTGGCCAGTCTGCCGGGTGGCGCGGCCGAAGCCCAGCCCTTGCTCGGGCGACAAATCAACCTGGACGCGACCGTGGCGCTGCTCGAGGCCCTGCACCGGCCCGAGGCCCCGCCGCGGGTGGTCTACGCAAGCTCGGTGGCGGTCTACGGTGAGCGCTTGCCCGAGCGGGTGGACGATCACACGCCCACCGCCCCGGGGCTGAGCTACGGCGCGCACAAACTGATGGGCGAGATCTTGCTGGCCGACGCGGTGCGGCGCGGCGGCCTGCAGGGCTGCTCGCTGCGCTTGCCTGGTGTGGTGGCCCGCCCAGGCGAGGGCGCCGGCCTGATGTCGGCCTTCATGAGTCAGCTCTTCTGGCGCTTGCGTGATGGCGAGGCGATCGAGCTGCCGGTGCGAATCGAGGGCAGCGCCTGGTGGATTTCGGTGCAGCGCTGCGCGCGCAACCTCCGGGCCGCCGCAGAGGCCGACCTCGGTCCCGCCGACCCGCTGGGATCGCGCCGGGTGGCGCTGATGCCCGCACTCTGGCTGAGCATGCAGGCAGTGGTGGACGCGCTGGCCCGCCGCTTCGGGCCGGAGCGGGCCGCGCTGGTCAGCTGTCGACCCCAGGAGAAAGTCGACCGGCTCTTCGCCCAGTACCCGCCGCTGGCAACGCCACTGGCCGAGGCCCTGGGGCTGCGTCATGACGGCTCGGCTGACGGTCTGGTGCGTGCCGTGCTCGGGGAGAGCCCCTGAGCCCGCGATGCGCTTGACCCGGCGCGCTCAGGCGCCGGCGGGCCGGACTGCGAGGGCCAGCGAGAGGTACTCGGCCACCGGCACCTCCTCGGCGCGGCGCTGCAGGTCGAAGTCCTGGCCCACGCCCTCGGCCTCCAGCCAGCGGCCCAGGGTATGGCGCAGCAACTTGCGGCGCTGGCTGAATGCCACCTGCACCAAGGTTGACAGGCGGTCTGGGTCCACCGCAGCGGCTTGGGAGCGCGGCACCATGCGCACCACGGCGCTGTCGACCCGAGGCGGTGGATCAAAGGCCTCCGGCGGGACGAAGAGCACGTCCTCCATCTCGTAGCGCCACTGCAGCATCACCGACAGACGGCCATAGGCCGCGGTCGAGGGCGTGGCGACCATCCGGTCGATCACTTCCTTTTGCAGCATGAAGTGCTGGTCTTGCACCAGGCCGGCGACGGGCAGCAGATGGAAGAGGATGGGCGACGAGATGTTGTAGGGCAAATTGCCCACGATGCGCAGGGGCGCGCCCAGGCGCGCGTGCAAGGTGGCGAAATCCACCTTGAGCACATCGGACTCGACCACATCGAGCTGCGGGTGGCCACGCAGGCGCGCTGCCAAGTCGCGATCGAGCTCGATCACCGTCAGGCGACCCAAGCGCTCAACCAGGGGCTGGGTCAGGGCGGCCAGGCCGGGACCGATCTCGACCATGGGCTGTCCGGGGCGCGGGTCGATCGCGCGGACGATGCCGTCAATGACAGCGCTATCGGCCAGGAAATGCTGGCCGAAGCGCTTGCGCGCGACATGCTTCACGGCGGGCGGCCAGCAGCCGGACAGACGGGCGCCGGTCTCACTGGGGCGGCTCGCGCAGCTGCACGAAGGCGCGACCGCGCACATCCTGGACCCAGCGCGCATAGGCCTCGTCCAG
>NZ_JARXAB010000168.1 GCF_029866045.1 Ramlibacter sp.
GCTTCTTCGGTACGAAGGCGCGCTTATTGGCGGTCACCCGCGGGCGGCAGCGGGCGGCCCGCCGGCAGGGGCGCCGCCGGCGCGGGCTGCGTCTGGGCGCGGGGCGTGGCGGCTGATGGCGAAGCGGGCGAAGAGGGCGAAGAGGCTGGCTGGGTCTGCGGCGTCAGGGGCGGCATGATGGCCGACGCATTGATCGGCAGGATGCTGCTCGGGGTTGGCTGCGCGTTGGCCTGCTGCACCCGCATCAGGTCATAGCGGTCGAGCGCCAGGGACTCGCTGCTGGCGTTGTCTCGCACCACCACCGGGCGCAGGAAGACCATCAGGTTGGTCTTCTTGCGGCTGCGGGTCTCGCTTTTGAACAGGCGCCCGATCAGGGGCAGGTCGCCCAGCCCCGGCAGCTTCTGCTCGTTGCCTGCGTATTCGTCTTGCAGCAGGCCACCGAGCACCACGATGGAACCGTTGTCCACCGCCACGTTCGACTCGATCGAGCGCTTGTTGGTGATGAGGCCCGAGGCCGAGTTGATGCTGCCCGCCTGCACGCTCGAGACCTCCTGGAAGATCTGCATCTTCACCGTGCCGTTCTCGCTGATCTGTGGCCGCACCCGCAGGGTCAGGCCCACATCCTTGCGCTCGATGGTCTGGAACGGGTTGACCGAAGCACCGCTGGTGTTGTTGCTGGTGTACTGGCCGGTCACGAAGGGCACGTTCTGGCCGATGACGATCTTGGCCTCCTCGTTGTCCAGCGTCAGCAGGTTCGGTGTGGACAGCACGTTGCCGCCCGCCTGCGTCTCGATGAAGCGGGCCAAGGCCGAGAGCGCGTAGGTGCCATTGAGGTTGCGCACCACACCCAGGTTGCCGCCGGGGGAGGGGAGCGTCTGACCGGTGGCGGCGCCGGCAGCCACGGAGAAGATGTTGGCGCCGCCCACGGTGAAGTTGGTGCCGATCACGCCCAGGGTGCTGTTGCCCGCGCGGCCGATCACCTCTTGCCACTGCACGCCCAGCTCGGCAGCGCGGTCGGTATTGACCTCGACGATCAGGCTCTCGACGAAGACCTGAGCACGGCGGGTGTCGAGCTGGTCGATCACCGCGCGCAACTGGCGGTACAGCGGCTCAGACGCAGTGATGATCAGCGCGTTGGTGGCCGGGTCGGCCTGGATCTGTCCGCCCGTGTTCGGCGGCGCGGCCGGCTGGATCGCTGCCGTGGCCGGGCTGAGGCCGGCCGCATTCACGGCGCTGGCCATGGATGCCCCGCCGCCAGTGACCGCAGGGCCCGGCGCGCCCGTGCCGGTGGCAGCCGTCGCGGCCACCTGACTGGCCAGCGCCGCCCGCAGGCTCACCGCCAGTCGGGTCGCCTCGGCGTTCTTCAGGTAGACCACATGAATATTGCCGCCAGGGCTTTGTGCGCCCGGTTGGTCCAGGCGCTCGATCAGTTGGCGAACGAGGTTCAGCCGCGCAGCATTGGGGGCGCGCACCAGCAAGGCATTGGCCCGCGGCTCGGCCACGACAGCCACCCGGCCGCTCTCGCCGCCGCCTGGCGCCGCCGGCCCGATGGTGGGGCCCGTGGCGCTGGCCTCGGCCAGACGCGCAACCAGCGGTGCGAGGTCGGACGCCGTCGCATGGCGCAGCGGGATCGCCTCCACATCGGTGGCGTTGGCCGTGTCGAGCGCGGCGATGATCCGGGCCAGACGGGTCAGGTTGTCTGCGTAGTCGGTGATCACCAGCGCGTTGCTGCCGGGACTGATGTTGATGGTGTTGTTGGGGCTGATGAGCGGCCGCAGGATGGGCACCAGATTGTTCGCCGACTCGTAGTTGAGCCGGAAGATCTGGGTGGTCATTTGGTTACCGGTCGGGGCGCGGTCCACCGACACCGGGCCGGCCTGCAGCTTGGCGTCGGCCTCAGGCACCACCTTGAGCAGGCCCCCGACATCGACCACGGTATAGCCGGACAGTCGCAGCATGGCCAGGAACTGCCCGTACGCCGCTTGGGGCGAGACCGGTCGCTCGGTGGCCAGGTTCATCGTGCCGCGCACCCGTGGGTCGACCACGATGCTGCGGCCGATGAGCGTGGCCATGGTGCGGGCCACGGCCTCGATCTCTGCGTTGGCGAAGTTGAGGGTGATGGGCTCGTTGCGGCCGGGCCGCGCGGGAAGTGCCAATGCGGGTGACCGCCCGCCGGCTGTCGCGGCTGTCCCGGGTGTTCCGGGTCTAGCGGCCGGTCGGGGTGCGCTGACCGGCGGCGCGGCCATCGGCGAGGCCAAGGCGGATGCGGCCGGCCCCGCCGCTGCGGATGCGCTGGCCGGGTTGGCCACACCCGACGCGGTCCTCGTTGGGGCGTCCACGGTCTGTGTCAATGCCGCAGGCGGCACCAGCAGCGCGATGGCAAGCACCAAAGGATGTAAGGCTGAAGGCATTGCGGCGGTCAGCGGTGCGCGAGCTTGAAAATTGGCCATAGGTGTCTCAGCCCAGTGTGATGAGGGCGCGCGGTCCGGCGCGGCGCCCGATGATGTTCAGGAGGTTGTCCAGTGCGGCCTCGCGCCCCGGCGCTGCTTGTGCGTCGCCGGTGAAGCGCAGGCGAGCGCCCACCCACTGGCCTTGGCCCTGGATGCGCAGATCGCCGTCAAGGGTGTCAAGTCGCAGTGCCGGCGTGTCGCCCCCTTGCAGTTGCAGCCGGTAGCTGCCCAGGGGCCGCAGGGTCGCCAGCCGAGAGGATGCGTTCACCAGGGCGAGGTCGGCCTGGCCCTGCACCTGCAGACGGCCTGCGGCCCACCCCAGGCGCAGGCCCTGGGTGTGCAGGCGCAGTTGGCCCTCGAGGTCCAGCGTGTTCCAGGGCGTGCCCAGGCCGGCCAGCAGACCCGCCGGCCACTGCGAGGCGGGCGTGTCCGCCAGGTGCAGCGCCACCTGGCCCGGGCGCCAGGCCAGGGCCAGCGCCAGTGGCGTCGGCGTACAGCAATCAGATTGCAGTTGCAGCGAGAGGCCTGGCAGGCCTCCGTCCGGGCCAGTGGCCTGTGGGCGCAGCCGCCATGCCACGCGCGTGGGCAGCGCCTGGGTGTCTTGGCTGCCTGTGCCGCCGGTGAGCACCAGCCGGGCCGAGCCCGTCCAGACGCTTCCCCTTGCGTCGAGCAATTGAATGCGCCCCTCGGTCGCGGTGTGGAGTGCAGCGGCCGCCCAGCGCGCCGGCGCAAAGGCCACCGTGGTAGCCAGCAGCCCGACGAGCGCGCCGGCCAGCGCCCAGCCCCAGGGCGCGCGATCAGCCAGGGCGAAGCCGCGCGAGTGCGCAGTCGCCGTGCGTCCGACGCGCAGGCGTGAGAGGCCTGGGCGTCTGGCTTGGCGTGCGGCGGCGGGCTTCATGGTGCGGGGCTTGGGTGGCTTGGGCGTTCAGCGGGCGGGCAGGGCCAGCGTGAGCGTGCCCTCCCACAGGCCAGCGGGGTTGCGTGTCAGTTGGGCTGATACCGGTCGTGTGCGCGCGTCGATGCGTGCCTGCGCCAGCCACTGGGCCAGCGCCTCGCCGCGTGCGCCGGTGAGCGTGAGCGTGGCCGAGTCACCCGAGAGCTGCAGGCGGGCCGACGCGCCCAGCTGTTGTTGCACGCTCGCTTCCAGTGCGCGCCGCGCATCATCGCGTCCGGCCTGCGGCAGCTGGCGCAACATGCGCGCCTGGCTCTCGAGGGCCTGCATGGTCTGCATCTCGAGGTCGAGCGCCCGTTCCTTCTGTGGCGCTTCGCGCCACAGGCTGAGGGCCGGCGCGAGTGCGATTCGCCAGATGAGTGTGCCTGCAACCAGGGCGATGGCCACCGCGACCAGCACCTGCTGGCGTCTTGGCTGCGCCTGCCAGCGCAAGGCCAGTTGCTGTCGCCAGGCCGTGGGCATGGCGGCGTCGCGCCTGCCTGGGTTGCGCCCGGGTGCACTCATGGCGTGCCCTCCGCGCGGAGCACCAGCGTCTCGCCATCGAGCGTGGCCCGGATGCCCTGGCTTTGCAGCGCCGGTGTCGCTGCTTGCAGCTGCGTGGCGGTCCAACCGAGTCCGCGTAGCCGCAGGCCCTGGGTGTCGTAGCGGATCTCGCTGGCAGGCCGGTCGCCGGCAAACGGCGCCAGCGCGCCCAGCAAGGCTTCGAGGTCGCCCGGGGCCGGCGCGCCGGTGGTCTGGCGCAGCGCGGCGACCTCGCGCGCCATTTGAAGAGGCGCGTCGATCACCACCTTGACCTGCGGGAAGTTGCGGGTGAGGGTGTCCTGGATGGCACCCCGGCGCGCCTGCAGCGCCTGCCGCTCGGCCCAGGCCCAGGCGTTGAGCCCGACCAGATGGGCCAGCAGTACACCCACTGCCGCCCAGCGCGCCGGCCGCCAGGCGGGCGATCGCAGCAGGGTGAGGGCCGCGGCCACGGCCTTCAACAGCCGGGTACGCCCAGAGCGAAGAAGGTCGAACTGCGCCAGGTCCCAGCGGGACTGGGACGCCTGCAGCCAGCGTTGACCAGCGGGTTGAAGCACCGCGTGGCGCTGAAGCAGCGCCTCCGCCTGGGCGCTGACCGCAGGCTCGGCAAGCAGCAAGGTGTCTTCGTCGAACTCGGGGAGCAGCTCGAGCGCATTGGGCTCTAGCGGGAGGCGTACCAGCGCGCTTGTACCCCTGGCAATCAGCCAGGGGCTGGCGTCAGCGTCCCCCTGTTCCGGCCCCTGAACTGCCAGCAGCAAGGGCGGCGACCCGGGCGCCACCTCGGGCACCAGCCGATGCGGCGCCTGGCCGGCGGCCTCTAGGATGTGCAGGACAGACTTGATCCAGGCCCTGTCGCACACAGCCACCCAGGCTGGCGCGCCCGCCCGGGCGCCGGGCTCTACTGCGAAATGGAGCGCCTCGGGATCGTCGAGCAGTTGCTCCTCGAGCAAGCCTTCGAGCGCCGCCCGCAGGCGTGGCGTGCCGGCGGCGACGCCGCGTGGCCAGTCGATCCGGTGCCAGGACAGAGCCTCGGCCGGCACCACCCCCACCACCTCGCTGCCCGGACCGCCCGTCTGCGGCAGCAGGGACGCGGGTCCGCGGCCCGATGTGGCCAGGCTGCGGCCATCAGGCGAGACGATGTAGGTGAATTCCAGCGCCCCCGAAACCGGGCCGGTAGGCAGCAGGACGAGAAGTGTGCTCATGAGTCAAAGTCATTGTAGGGATTGCACACGGTTTGGTTCCCTGGCTGGAGCATATGCCAAGGCCTATCCCCGGCGGCGCACTTGCGGCGCCTTTTCTGCGGTGGCGCACCGGCGCGCTGAATGATCCTCAGGACCCCGGTGCCGCTACTGCGCTCACCCGTTCACGCCGCAAGGTCTGCACCCGCTGGTTGTCGCGCTGGACCAGGCTGCGCTCCACCACCACCTGCTGATCCAGCCTGAGCTGGCCCCGCACCTCGAAAAAGCGGCTGCCGACGCTGGCCACGCCGTCCCCGGTCCGCGCCTCAGGGCCCAGCAAAGGCGTTGCATCGGCCACGGTGCGCAGGTGGCTGGCTGAGCGCTGCGCCACCAGACGCTGCGCATCCGCCAAGCCGATGCCGTCCACCGCCGCATAAATCACCGGTGCGGGCGCCGTGTTCAGATTGATCGGGGTCCGCGCTGGCAGCACGGTGACGTAAGGCGCGATCGCCTTCACCGAGGCCGGCGGCAGGCCTAGCCAGACCAGCTGCGCAACCTCCTGCGGCAGCAGCGGCACCGGCGACCCGTCGGCGGGGAGCGCCTGCCGGCTGGCCTGGCTGGCACGCAGAAGCTGCTGCGCCAGGGCTTCCACCTGCCCGGTGGGCAACCCCAGGAGCTCGAACAAGCGCACGAAAGCCCGTGTACCTGCCGGTGACACCCGGTCGCTCTCGACCAGGTTGTTCACATTGAGCCGGGATTGCAGGTCCACGATCTCGCCAGACAAGAAGCTGCGCTCGGCGCTGCTGCCACTGATGTCGGCATCCCGGTTGGCGGCCAGAAAGGTGGCGAGGCGGGCCTCGCGCAGCGGCACTGCCCAGGGCTCGCCCAGGTGGTCGACGCTGCCGGAACTGCCACCGTCTTCGCGCAGGATCAGGCGTGCCCAGTCCAGCGCACCCGACAGCACCCAGCTGGACTGCGCGCGCTGGCGCTCCGCCGACTCCACCTCCGCCGCCCGCCACTGCTGCCACAGGCCCGCCGCGGCCAGGGTGGCCACCATGGCCACCGTGAGCAGCGCGACCAGCAAGGCGGCGCCGCGCTCGGAGTGACCCGCGCCCTGCCTCATGACCGGGCTCTTCCGACACGCGGGTTCACCCAGTCCAGGGTGAGCGCGCCTGGGACCGCCCATGAGGCCGGCATCCGCAGGACCAGGCGTACTCCCTCGGGCAGGCGTGTGCTGCTGTCTGCCGAGGGCAGGGGGGACGCGCCGCCCGCGGGCTGTGCGGGCCGATTGCCGGTTTGCGGGGCGTCGCTGGACTGCGGGTTGACCCAAGCGTCCTCGCGATAGAAAAAGATCTCCCAGTCGTCCAGCGGCAGCAGGGCGACTTCGCGTGCCCGTTCGGTGGCGCCCGGGTTGCGCGCCCAAATGTCGGCTTGCGCCCAGGCCGCTTGCACCTCGCCGCGCTCGGTGGTCGGCGGCGACTGCCAGCGGCGCCAGCGGCTTGAGCCCTCATCGCTGCGCCGGGTCCAGGCCACCACGGTGACCGCGGGTCCGGTGGTGCTGTCGCTGCGCCGCAGCATGCGCAGCACCTGGCCGTTCCACTCGATTTCCGGCAGCCCTGGCTGGCTCACGACCGCATCCAGATCGGTGCGCCACTGGGCCAAGCCGACCTGCAAGGTCATCACCTCGTCGGCTCGGGCCTGCACCTGGGATTGGGTACGCACCATGCCATCGAGCCCGCGCCAGCTCAGAACAGCCACCAGGGACAGCACGAACAGCGCGACCAGCAGCTCCACCAGGGTGAAGCCGCGGCTGCGCCGGAGGTGGGTCTGCGCCATCTCAGTACTGGCCCACCACGGTGGACATGTGCAGCAGGCCTTCGGCACCGCGCCGCACCCGGGCGTCGACCCGCCGGAAGTTCGGGTTGGGCGTGGGCGCCACCAGCAGCAGCACCTCGAAGGCCTGCTCGCCCTGGCGGCAATTGGTGCTCGTTTCGCCCAGGCCCGGCAGACCTGGCGTCAGGCGGACCGCGGCCAGTGCGTTGTCGGCGCAGGCCTGGGCCAGAAGCATGTCGCCCTGGCGGCGTGCGTTGTCGGTGAGCGCGGCGGTGGCCTTGAGCCCCGCCACCAGCGCAATCGCCACCATGCCCAGTGCGACCATCACCTCGATCAGGGTGAAGCCCCGCGCGGCGCTGCGTTGCAGCCAACCTGACCCCTGTCGGTTGTGAGCCCCCTCCGTGCTGCGACCGCGTGGCAGTGACGCCCACCGCGACGCTCTCATGGTGGCGCCCCCGGCGCACCGACGCGAAAAGGATGTAGACCGTCGGTCGCCACCTGCACCGGCCGGCCGGGCAGTGCGACGGACTCGATCAGCACCGACTGCGGTGGCAGCAGGGGCTCGGGCCCCAGCACCAGCTCGGGTGTGCCCTGCACGCGGGTGTCCTGGCTCAGCCAGCGGCTGGTCCGGGGCGCGTTGGCTGACGGGTTGGGCGCGGTGCTGCCGGCAGCCGGTAGGCCCGCCGTCGACTCAACGACGAACCCCCCTTCTACCGGTCGCCAGCGCAGCGCCTGGCCGCTGCTGCGGGACTGGGCGCGGGCCGACTCGAGCAGGGCCGCCAGCCGCAGGCCTTCGCGTTCAAGCTGCGATGCGGCCGAGTCGCGCAGGGCGAACATCACGCCCGCGCTGCCGATGGCAATGATGGCCACGACGACCATCAGCTCGATCAGGGTGAAGCCGGCTTGTTGGGGGCTGGTTTGTTGGGGTGTGACTTGTGCAGGCCAGGTTCGCGTAGGCCTGGCTCTCAAGCCTCTGACGCTCGCGTCTTGGGTTCGCGAAGGACGGTCATTGACCGACAAGGGCTTGCCAAGCGCAAGCAGCAGGGGCTGGCCCCGCAAGGACGGCACGCTTATCAGCCCCTCGGGGCTACTGCCAACTGCCGATATCGGCATTTTTGCCCTCGCCGCCAGGCTGCCCGTCTGCGCCCAGGGAGAGGATGTCGACCTCGCCTTTCACGCCCGGGTTGGCGTATTGGTAAGGGCGCCCCCAGGGGTCGTTGGGCAGTTTGTCGAGGTAGGGCTTCCAGTTTGGCGGCACCGGCTCGGTGCCGGGCTTGCTTGCCAGGGCTTGCAGACCTTGCTCGCTGGTCGGGTAGCGCTGGTTGTCCAGCCGGTACAGTTTGAGCGCCTGCATCAGGTTGCTGATGTCGGTGCGGGCGGCGGTGACGCGGGCGTCGTCTGCCCGGTCCAGCACATTGGGCACGATCAGCGCTGCCAGCACGCCGATGATGACCAGCACCACCATCAGCTCGATCAGGGTGAAGCCCGCCGCGCGGCGCAGGCGCCCGATGGCGTGTCGGGCGTGTTGGCGGTGCAGGGGGTGAACGCGGCGCAGGCGGCGCAGTCGGTACGGGTGGTTCACAAAGGAGCTGGTGAGCTTCATGGGGTGATCAAAAAGCGTTAGCGCCATGATAATGCAGACATCTCACCGCCGGGCCCGCCATGATGATTTTGCCGACCCTCACCCCTGCCACCGATACGCGCGCGCCCTCCGCAGGCTTGTCTCGCTTCGCCCCTCGGCTGGCAGCCGGCCTGCTGGCGGCGGCTGCTGCCGCCAGCCTGAGCTACTGGGTGCTGCAAATCGCCGACAGCCGGATGGCCGCCGCCGGTGAGGCCTCGCCTGCCGCTGGCGCTCGGCTGCCTGAGCCTGCGGCCCCGGAGCGGGTGGCGCGCCTGCTGGCTGCGCCTTCGGCGCGTCCCGAGGCAGCCGTCGCCGCCCTGGCGGGTAGCCAATTGCAGCTCACGGGCGTGGCCGCTGGCACCTCGGGCCGCGGCGCGGCCCTGATCGCGGTCGACGGCCTGCCCGCAAGGCCGTATTCGGTGGGCATGCCTGTCGGCGAGGGCCTGGTCTTGCAGTCGGTGCAGGGTCGTCGCGCGCAGCTTGGGCCTGCTTTGCAAGGGCCGAGCACCGTGGTTCTTGAGCTTCCCCCTTTGCCGCGCTGAACCGGCTTGAGCCGGGTAGGGCCGTCTAGGGCCGGGCTGACTCGCCAAGGTCAACGACTCTTGGCAGAGGCCCCAATGCAGACGCACCAGGGCAAACGCCCTACGACAGACGCGTCGGGCTGGATGACCCAGACGACGTACCGGGTCCCCGCCCGCCCTAGGCGCGCAGAAACAGGCGGTAGACCGGGTTCTGGGTCTCGTCCACGTGGGGGTAGCCCAGGGTGTCCAGAAACTCCTTGAACGCCTTCATCTCGCCCTTGGGCACCTGCAGCCCCACCAGGATGCGGCCATAGTCTGCGCCCTGGTTGCGGTAGTGAAAGAGCGAAATGTTCCAGCCCGGTCGCATGTGCGAGAGAAACTTCATCAGCGCCCCCGGGCGCTCCGGGAACACAAAGCGCAGCAGACGCTCCTCTTTGGCCAGTGCCGAGGGGCCGCCCACCATGTGCCGCACATGCTCCTTGGCCAGTTCGTCATGGGTCAAGTCCAGCGCCTCAAAGCCCTGGCGCCGGAAGGTCGCCGCAATGCGCGCCGACTCTCCCTTGCCCTGGGTGGTGAGGCCCACGAACACATGGGCCTTCTCTGAGTCACTGATCCGGTAGTTGAACTCGGTGACGTTGCGCGGGCCGCCAGGTAGCTCGCCGATGAGCGTGCAAAAGCGCTTGAAGCTGCCGCGCTCTTCGGGAATCGTCACCGCGAACAGGGCCTCGCGCTCTTCTCCCACCTCGGCCCGCTCGGCGACGAAGCGCAGCCGGTCAAAGTTCATGTTCGCGCCGCACAGAATAACGGCGTAGGTCTCGCCTCGCTTCTTGTGCTGGGCCACGTAGTGCTTCATGCCGGCCACTGCCAGTGCGCCGGCGGGCTCCACGATGCTGCGGGTGTCGACGAACACGTCCTTGATGGCGGCGCAGACCGCGTCGGTGTCGACGGTCACGAAGTCGTCGACCAGGTCGCGGGTCAGGCGGAAGGTTTCTTCGCCCACCAGCTTGACTGCGGTGCCGTCCGAGAACAGGCCCACGTCGGCCAGCGTCACCCGCTTGCCCTTGCGCACTGACTGCAGCATGGCGTCGGAGTCGTTCATCTGCACCCCGATCACCTTCACCTCGGGCCGCACCGCCTTGATGTAGCTGGCCACGCCAGAGATCAGGCCACCGCCGCCGATGGCCACGAACACCGCGTGCAGCGGGCCCTGATGCTGGCGCAGGATCTCCATCGCGATCGTGCCCTGGCCGGCGATCACATAGGGGTCGTCAAATGGGTGGACGAAGGTCATGCCCTTCTTCTTCTCCAGCGCCAGCGCATGGCCATAAGCGTCGGAGTAGCTGTCGCCATGCAGCACCACCTCGCCGCCCAAGCCGCGGACCGCGTCTACCTTCACCTGCGGCGTGGTCACCGGCATCACGATCACCGCCTTGCAGCCGAGCCGATGGGCCGACAGGGCCACGCCCTGCGCATGGTTCCCGGCCGAGGCACAGATGACGCCACGCTTGAGCTGCGCTGGCGTGAGGTGCGCCATCTTGTTGTAAGCACCGCGCAGCTTGAAGCTGAACACTGGCTGCTGGTCTTCCCGCTTGAACAGCACCTGGTTGTGCAGCCGCTGGCTGAGATTGCGCGCTGGCTCCAGCGCGGACTCGATAGCAACGTCATAGACGCGCGCGGTCAGCACCTGGCGCAGGTAGAGGTCAGAGGCCTTGGTTGTGGTGGTGGTAGTGGTGGGGGAGCGGGAGGCCATGCCGATTACATCTCTTCAGCGTTGTTACTTCAGGTGCGTGACTCGGCCGTTTTAGTTCTAAAGGCCGTATCGCGCATGGATTGCAGTTTCTTTGTCGGTATTTCGCCGCTCTGCAGGAAATTTTTCTAATGACTTCAGTCTCGTTGACGGACGGTGCGAGGGCTCGGTTAATGGATGTTCAGCAAGGGGTGCCATGGTGAGCGCTGCAACGAAAT
>NZ_JARXAB010000166.1 GCF_029866045.1 Ramlibacter sp.
GCAAGGCGGCGCCAGGAGCGCGGGCCGCAGGAGCGGGGCGGCCAGCCACACCTGGCCCGGTCGACGCCGCCGCGTTCGGCAAGCCCCGCGGGCCGGGCTGGCCCTGCGGACCGGCAACACCCCGCGGCCCCGGCAATCCCTGCGGCCCCGGCAGGCCCTGAGGACCTGGCGCCCCTTGCGGCCCCGGCAGGCCCTCCGGCCCCGGGGGGCCCGGGGGCCCCGACCGACCCTTGGCATCGGCAGAACTGGGCTTGTCCCAGGGCGCCAACAGGCCCAGCTGCGGCAGACGCACGACGAACTCGCTGCCGGACCCAAGGCCGGCGCTGTGCGCTTCAACGCGGCCCCCATGCAACCGCACCAGCCCGTCGACCAGAGACAGGCCGATACCCAATCCCCCCTGGCGGCGCTCCTGCGGCTGCGGCAGTTGGGTAAACAGATGGAACACGCGCCGCAGCATCTCCGGGGCAATACCGGCCCCGTTGTCGCGCACCCGCACCACCACCTCTTCGGGCAAGGCCTGCAGCACCAGCTCGATGCGCCCGCCATGACGGGTGTACTTGGCAGCGTTATTGAGCAAATTGGCAAAGACCTGGGCCAACCGAGGGCCGTCACCCTGCACCAGCACAGGGCCAGGCGGGAAGGCCTGCACCAGGTGGTGATGGGCAGCCTCGATCAGAGGACGGCTCATCTCAACCGCAGTCGCGAGCACCTCGACCATGTCGACCCGATCCCGCTTCAGGTCCAGCTTGCCGGTGCCGATGCGAGAGACATCGAGCAAGTCATCAACCAAGCCAGACAACTGGCCGACCTGGCGCTCGATCATGCGGGTGACTTGTTCGACCCGCGTCTGGTCGCCCGGTGTCCGCTGCAGGATGGTGAGGCCGTTGCGGATGGGCGCCAACGGGTTGCGCAACTCATGGGCCAAGGTCGCGAGAAAAACGTCCTTGGCCCGATCCGCCTCGCGCAGCGCACGCAGCAGGCGGGCATTCTGCAGCGCGACCGCAACCCGCCGAGCGAGGTCAACCGCTAGCGAAAGGTCAGGCTCACCGTAGGTGCGGGTGTTGTCGACCGTGGCGAAGCTGATCGCCCCCAGCGATTCGTTCTGGGTCTTGAGCGGCACCGCAATGTAGGAGTGCATGCCCAACGCGAGCAGCGACTCGCGACGCTCCGGCGACTCGACAGAGCGCTCGAGGATTTCACGGGTCATTCGCGGGACCAGCTGCGGCCGCCCCGTGGTCAGGACATGCCAGGTGCCACCCCGGGTGCGGGGGTCCGGCGGATAGCGATCGTGCAGCCCCGCCAGCGCGGCCTCGCGCGATGGGTCGGCGTGGACCGCCGCGACGCGGCGCAGGGTGCCGTCGGCCTCCAGCAAGTCGATGGCGCAGTAATCTGCGAAGTCGGGCACCGCCATGTGCGCGATCTTGTCGAGGGTGGTCTCTACCTCCGACAGCGCGGCCAGCTCGTCGCTGGCGCGGGCAAGGAACTGGAGGTCGAGCGCCTGGCGTCGCTGCTCGGTACGGTCGCGCATGATGGCGAGGAAGCCCTCGGGCTGACCCAGTTCGTCATGCAGCGGGAGGGTCTCACCCGAGGCCCAGAAGCGGCTGCCGTCCTTGCGCAGATGCCAGCGCTCATTGATGGCCCGGCCCTCCTCTCGAGCCGTGTCCATCTCTTGCTGTGGCACGCCGGCTGCGATGTCATCAGGGGTGAAGAGCCGGCTCACCGGCTGGCCAACCATGTCGCTTGCGGTCCACCCGGTCAAGCGCTCAGCGCCGCTGTTCCAGGTGGTGATGGCGCTATCGCTCTGCGTGGTGAGGATGGCATGGTCCACCGCACTGCCGACGATCTGGCGGTAATACGCATCGGACGGCTGCGCACGCGCCGGCCCGGGGGGCTCGGGAGCACGCGCCTCGGCGAGCTCTTGAGCGAGGGTCGCGGCGAACTCGGGCGTGAGGGTCCCAGAGGACTCGGGGGCGAGCGGTCCGGCGGACTCACCAGCGGCCATTGCGGGCGCGTCCTGCGCATTCTCTGTCGACATTTCGGGAGCGGCGCCCGCATCCTCGGGCTCCGGCGAGGCCTTGGGGGAAGGTTCAGACATGGGGGCAAGGCCGGTGCTAGGGAAGACCTCCAGCGTAGCCACAAAGCCCCAGCCGTGGTGTGACCTGCGTCGCAGCTTCTTCAAGAAGCTGTAACGGAGGTCTCGTGGCGCAGTGCTCAGTTGCAGTGATTACTGCGCGACCGTAGACAGCCCCTGACTCAGGCAGGGACCAGGAAGTCCCGACTGATGCGCACACCCAGCTCATTGACACGATCGAGGAACTGGGTCAGGTAGGCGTGCAGGCCGGTCGCCAAGATCTCGTCGATCTTGCCGTACTGCAACTCGGCCAACAGACGGCCGGCGCGGCGCCGGGTCTCCTGCGCGCTGTCTCCGGCCACCATGGCCAAATTGCCCACCACTTCGGCCACGCTGGCGTGCAGCGAGCGGGGCATGTCGGAACGAAGGATGAGCAACTCGGCCACCCGCTCGGGCTGGATCACATTGCGATAGACCTTGCGGTAGATCTCGAAGGCCGAGACGCTGCGCAAGATGGCGCTCCACTGGTAGAAGTCGTAGTCCTCGCCGTCGGCGCCTTGCGAGCCATCGCCGGCAACCGCACCGTGGTACTCACTCTTGAGCGCGTTGAACTTCACGTCCAGCAAGCGTGCGGTGTTGTCGGCCCGCTCGAGGAAGGTGCCCAGGCGCATGAAGTACAGGGCCTCGTCCATCAGCATGGTGCCCACGGTGACGCCCCGCGAGAGGTGGGAGCGGAACTTCACCCATTCGAAGAACTGGCCCGGGTCACGCAGATGCTCCTGAGCCCCGATGCGCCGCCCCAACTCGAGCCAGGTCTGGTTTTGCGTTTCCCACACCTCGGTGGTCAGGGTGCCGCGCACCGCGCGGGCGTTCTCGCGCGCGGCCTGCAGGCAGGAGACGATAGACGATGGGTTGCCGGGGTCGACGACCATGAACTCCATCACCGCGCCCGGGGAGATCTCGCCGTGCTTGGCCTGGTAGGCGGGAAGGAGCTCGCTGATGGAAAGCAGGCCTTGCCAGCCCATTTGCGCCGCCTGCGCAGACTGGGGCAGCAGCGAGGTCTGGTAGTTGACGTCCAGCATACGGGCGGTGTTTTCCGCGCGCTCGGTGTAGCGGGACATCCAGAACAGGTGGTCGGCAGTGCGTGACAGCATGGTGGGTATCCTGTTCTTGCTGCAATCAGTCTTCAAGGATCCAAGTGTCCTTGGTGCCACCGCCCTGCGAGGAGTTGACCACCAGGGAACCTTCCTTGAGCGCGACGCGGGTGAGGCCGCCGGGCACCATCTGCACCTCCTTGCCCGAGAGGACAAAGGGCCGCAGGTCGATGTGCCGCGGGGCCACTCCGCTGTCGACGAAGGTGGGGCAGGACGAGAGCGAGAGCGTGGGCTGGGCGATGTAGCCGCCGGGGTTGGCCTCCAGCACCCGGCGAAAGTCGGCGATTTCCTGCACGGATGCGGCAGGGCCAACCAGCATGCCGTAGCCACCCGCGCCGTGCACCTCTTTGACCACCAGTTCAGGCAGGTGGGCCAGGATGTACTTCAGGTCCTCCGGGTCACGCCCCATGTAGGTGGGCACATTGCTCAAGATGGGCTTTTCGCCGAGGTAGAACTCGATCATCTTGGGCACATAGGGGTAGATGGACTTGTCGTCCGCCACGCCGGTGCCGATTGCATTGCAGATGCTCACGTTACCGGCGGCGTAGGCCTCGACCAGGCCATGGCAGCCCAGCGTGGAGTTGGGCCGGAAGACGGCGGGGTCAAGGAAGTCGTCGTCCACACGGCGGTAGATCACATCCACCCGGCGCGGGCCGCGGGTGGTGCGCATGTAGACATAGCGGTCCTTCACAAACAGGTCCTGGCCCTCAACCAATTCCACACCCATCTGCTGCGCCAGGAAGGCGTGTTCGAAGTAGGCACTGTTGTACATGCCGGGGGTGAGCACCACCACCGTCGGGTCCTGGGCACCCGACTGGGCGGCCGACTGCGAGCTCGCGCGCAGCGTCTCAAGCAAAAGGTCGGGGTAGTGCATCACCGGCGCCACACGGTGCTGGCTGAACAGGTCGGGGAAGAGCCGCATCATCATGCGGCGGTCTTCCAGCATGTAGCTCACGCCGCTGGGCACACGGAGGTTGTCTTCCAGCACGTAGTACACGCCCTCGCCGGAGGCGTCGGGGGCTCGCACGATGTCGATGCCAGCAATGTGCGAATAGACCTGATTGGGCACATTGACACCCATCATCTCCTTGCGGAACTGGGCATTTTGGGTGATCTGCTCCGACGGGATGACGCCGGCCTTGAGAATTTCCTGCTCGTGGTAGACGTCGTGCAAAAAGCGATTGAGGGCGGTGACCCGCTGCACCAGGCCTTTTTCCATGCGCCGCCACTCGTGGGCGGGGATGACGCGGGGGATGAGGTCAAAGGGAATGAGTCGCTCGGTGCCAGCGCCGTCCTCGTCCTTCGCGCCGTAGACCGCGAAGGTGATCCCGACTCGCCGGAATACCATCTCCGCCTCCTCACGCCGGGCGGCCATTTGTGCGGCGGTGCGACCGGCCAGCCAGGCGGCGTAGGCCTCGTAGTGCGGGCGCACACCCGCCATGGGCTGCCCCTCCCAGGGGAGCGACCGGACCAAACCCTCCGGCAGGGTGGCGACCATTTCGTCAAACTTCTTCATCGGCGGGCTCCTCACCCTCAGGATAGCAAGATGTGGGCCGTGCGACCGCGTCAGCCCCTCGGGGCGCGGGGTCAGCGCGGCGCTCACCGACCCCGCCGGAGGTCTGGGCCGGGCGACGCCCCGTCGGTCGCCACGGGTAGGTGCCACCAGTAGCGAGGCGCGTCCCAGCGTTGGCATTCAACGCGGTCTGGCTGGCTGGAGACCCATCGCGCCGCGCCGCAGGACGGCGTAGCGATCACCTCAATGCCCTGCGCCGCATAGCGCGCCAGCACCGCGGCCGCCGGGTGGCCATAGCGGTTGCGGTAACCCGCCTGCACCAGGGCCCACTTCGGCTGCACTGCCGCCAGCCAAGCTTCGGTGGAGGAGGTGCGGCTGCCGTGGTGGGGCACCAGCAGAAGGTCCGCGCGAAGTGAGGGCGCGGCCTCCCTGACCAAGCGCAGTTCCTGCGCCGCTTCGAGGTCGCCGGGCAGCAGGGCGACCGCCCCGCCCTGCCCCTGGATCCGAAGCACGCAGGAATGCGCGTTCGGGTTG
>NZ_JARXAB010000103.1 GCF_029866045.1 Ramlibacter sp.
ACTGTCCACATCCAGGCCGGGCGCAAGGAAAAGATTCGACCCGGGGACGTGTTGGGCGCCCTCACTGCCGACCTGGGTTACACCCGCGAGCAGGTGGGCAAGATCGACATCAACGAGTTCGCCACCTATGTGGCGGTCGACCGCCGCATCGCGCGGGAAGCGGTGACGCGCCTGAACAGCGGTCGCATCAAAGGCCGCTCGGTCAAGGCGCGCCTGCTGGTGGACGAAGCCTGAGATGGACCGACCCGCAGGCACCGCTGCCAAACGCCCTCGTTCGCCGGACGACGGCGAGCGCCTGGCCAAGCGCGTCGCCGCGCAAGTGCCCTGCTCGCGCCGTGAGGCTGAGCAATACATTGCAGAGGGCTTTGTGAAGGTAGACGGCCAGCGCGCCGAGCTCCCCCAAATGCGGGTGCGCCCCGACCAGCATGTCGACATCGACCCGCAGGCCCAGCTGCAAGACGCCTTGCCGGTGACCTTCTTGTTGCACAAGCCCGAGGGCATGGGGCCCCAGGCGGCCGCGGCGCTGCTGACGCAGGCCGCGCACTGGGGCGAAGACACGTCGGGCATCCGCCCCAGCCGAACCCACCTGCTTGGGCGAAAGCCCCTGCTGGCGCTGCCCGACCCCGCCAGCGGGCTGTGCATCTTGAGCCAGGACTTTCGGGTGGTGCGCAAGCTCACCGAAGACGCGGGCGTCATCGAGCAGGAACTCGTCGCCGAGGTAAGGGGTGAGATCGCCCCCAACGGCCTGGCGCGTTTGTGTCACGGCCTGCGCTGGGACGGACAGCCCTTGCCCCCGGCGCGCGTGAGCTGGCAAAGCGAAACGCGGCTGCGCTTCGCCTTGAAAGGCATTGCGCCGGAGTGGATTGAGTGGATGTGCGCCCAGGTGGGCCTGGAACTCGTCGGGTTGCGGCGCATCCGCGTGGGCCGCGTTGCAATGGCGGGGTTGCCGGTGGGGCAGTGGCGGTATTTGCCGGTGGGAGAGCGGTTTTAGACGTGAGTGCCCTCAGGTTTCAGGTCAGGCCTGGGGCTTGAGAGAAAGACCAATTTAGTCGGCGTCCTATTGATTCACCGCAGTCCGCAGCAACTCCCGGCCGACGTGCTCGGTCAGCTCCAAGAGCTGCCGACTCGGCTGAGACAGGGAGCTTCGGCTGGAGACTGCCAAGCAGACCTCCACTCTAAGATTGGGGAAGAGTGGCAAGGGCGTGATGTCGGCTTTTCTCGCCGAAAGATTTCGAGCCATTTTGGACAGCACTGCGACCCCCTGATCCCGGGAAACCATCTCGACAATTGTCCCCAAGTTGTCGATCTCCATGGTGAAGGCAGGCGTCTTTTTGACACGGCGCATCGCCTCTTCCAAAGTATTGCGGATCGAGTTTGGCCTTGTCGGTGCGATCAGAGGGAGTTCGCTCAAACTCTCGATGGAAATTGGCAGATGACGCGACAAAGACCTCGCTGCCCGCGGCGACGCCATCAGGAACAGCTCCTCGTCCACCAAGTGCGTCACATTAAACAAGGGGCTCGGCGTAGGCTTGAAGACAATCGCTACATCCAAAGATCCGGCGCTCAACTGCTCCATCAGGAACTTCGAGCGCCCTTGAATCACGCTGAAGTTGGCGCTCGGATCCACCGATCGCAGCGTCGCAATCAACTGGCTACCGATCGTCGCTGCAATGATGAATGGCAGACCAATCGCAAACCGCCCCGCCCCGCTTCCTTTGACCTCACTCTCGGCGGTCTCCACCATTTCCAGAATGCGCTGCGCGTGCTTGAACAAGTTTTGCCCGGCTTCAGTCAAGGTAGCGCCGCGGCCATTGCGAACCAGCAGACGCCGGCCAAGGTGATCCTCCAATGTGCGGATCTGTCTGCTAAGCGCAGGCTGACTCAAGTTCAGGGCGTCCGCGGCTCGGCTGAAACTGCCCAGCCGCGCAACCAATGAAAAATATCTGAGTTGGCGGAGGTCCATCGTCCGATTTTTCCTTTGTGCTGAGGCCGGATGATATTCCTTAAATCTATAACTGAGATAACTTTGACCAGCATCTCTGGCCAAACTGGAGTCCAATAATTTCTCTAACCTGAGCCAGGACTACCGACGGAAATCGTGGAAAAACGCGGTGAAGGAAGCAGAAATTCAAGACACCACCATCAGACAACCCGCTGCTAGAAGCGAAAGGATTTAGTTATGGCCTCCCCCAAGTTGAACTGGAATGTGACGCTAGTCGGCGAGTGCATGGTGTCCAGGCCGTTTGGTGTGCACGACGACGCCGAGTCAACGCGCGTCTATGAGCTGATGCGCAATGCAGACCTCACCTACGGTCACCTCGAAATGAATATGGCGGAAGAAGATGAGGTGACCTATCCGAACCGGGGCGACTGGCTCGGTAGCTTCATGTTGTCCGAGCCCGTGATCGCCAAGGACTTGAAATGGGCAGGCATTGACATGATGTCCCTGGCGCACAACCACAGCCTGGACTTTGGCCCCGAGGGCCTACTCGCTACCGTGAAGCATTGCCGGGCAGCAGGCTTGACGGTCGCAGGCACCGGCGTCGACCTCGAAGCAGCGCGAGCACCTGCTTACCTAGAGACGAAGCACGGCCGAGTGGCTCTCATTTCCTTGTCGTCCGGCAATAAGCCCAATGAATGGGCAAGCCTGGCAAAGGGCGGCTTCGCTGGCCGGCCCGGTATCAACCCGCTACGCGCGAGCTTCAAGTACGTGCTGACAGCCGAAGCCGCAGAGCAAATGAAGGCCATCGCCCGGGAGTTGGATGTCCTTCGCGAAAGCGATGGCAGCACCATGGGCACCGGCCTCCAACCGGGCCAATTCGGCTTCCAGATGCCGGGCGACCAGTCGACTCGTGCCGCGAACGCCTTCGTTGTCGGCGATCGGTTCGAAATACAGAGTAGCTGCCACCGCCGCGATCTGGAAGGCAACGTCCGCTCGATCGACGAGGCCCACAAGATGGCGGACTTCGTCATCGTCGCGCACCATTTCAATATCGCAGATGGCAAGCGCCGAGAGAAGGTGCCGATGTTCGTGCGTGAATTTGCGCATGCCGCAATTGACGCAGGTGCCGACGTCTATGTGGCACACGGTTGGCACTGGTGTCTGGGGGTCGAGATCTACAAGGGCAAGCCCATCATCTACGGGACGGGCAATTTCTTTGCCCAGTCTGAATTCATCCGACGCGTTCCCTACGACAGCTACGAAACTTGGGGGCATGACATGGACCGGCTTCCCCAACTGAATCCGGCTGATCATCCGCTGCACCCCGGAATGGACAAGCACGTCGAAGGCTGGTGGAACTCCGCGCTGATGTCACTGGAAATGAAGGATGGAAAGTTCGTGCAGATGAAGCTCCATCCGGTGGAAATGGGGCGTGTCGCCAAGGACGGCAGTATCACGCGGGGCACCGGCCAAGGCGAGCATGCCCTGACCGACGGGCGCCCTCTGATCGCCACGGGCGAATCCGCTCAACGCACACTCGCGCGGATCCAGCGCTTATCGTCGAATTTCGGGACCCAGGTCGCCATTGAAGGCGAGGTCGGCATCATTCGCTTCTGAAAGACAGGCACTTTGCTCACAACAGCAAGTCCATGACCGAGCACACTGCGCTGGCGCAGCTGCAATCCACCAGTCCGAGTGCCCCTGCGAAGGCGCTCGAGGTGAACAGCTTGTCTATCGTCTCCCAGCGAGAGGGGGCGGTAACGGAAATAGTTTCGGACGTTTCCTATTCGATTGCCTCTGGGCGGACGCTAGGCGTTGTCGGAGAGAGCGGCTGCGGCAAGACAATGACCTCGCTTGCGGTCATGGGCTTGCTGCCCGCCAATTTATCGGGCTCTGGCTCCATCCGCATCGCCGGCCAGGAGATGGAAGGCGCCTCAGAGCGGATATGGGAGAACGTGCGAGGCAACCGCGTCGCCATGGTCTTCCAGGAGCCCATGAGTGCGCTCAATCCCGTGATGCAGATTGGGACGCAGATCGCCGAGGTCATCGTGCGACACCGCGGAACAAGCAAGCGGGCCGCCCACGAGGAAGCGATCGAATTGCTCGCCGCCGTCGGAATCCCTTCGCCGCGAGAGCGCGCAAACGACTACCCACATCATCTTTCAGGCGGGATGCGGCAAAGGGCAATGATTGCCATCGCGCTGGCGTGCCAGCCCGCGCTCCTTGTCGCTGACGAGCCCACCACCGCGCTAGACGTCACCATCCAGGCCCAGATTCTTGACCTCATGGTTGAACTGCAGGATCGAACCGGAACGGCCATCCAATTCATCAGCCACAACCTGGCAGTCGTGTCGCAGGTCGCCCACGAAATCATGGTGATGTATGCGGGCCGCGTCGTCGAGCGCGCCTCCTCGCAGGTGATGTTCAGCGCGCCTTTGCACCCATACACCCGCGGCCTGATTGAAACGCTCCCTGATCCGGATCACCCGGTCAAGCGTCTGGCCGTGATCCCTGGCGCGGTACAAAGTATGGCCGCCGGGACGACGGGTTGCAGGTTTGCCAAGCGGTGCCACCTGGCCGACGACCAGTGTGCCCAGGTTTCCCCGGCGCTCGAACTGCAGGGCCCCAGCCATTGGGTCGCTTGTCATAAGGCGGGTACATGACGTCGCTTCTGGAAATCGATGACATGAGCGTGCACTTTCGGGTCGGCTCAGGTTTGCTGAAGAAGGGCAAGACCCTCAAGGCGGTGGACAAGGTCTCGTTACACGTCAACGAAAACGAAACGCTCGCCCTTGTCGGCGAAAGTGGCAGCGGAAAGTCAACTCTCGGGCGGGTGGTCGCAGGCCTTGGCGCACCCACCTCCGGTACGGTGCGTTTCCGCGGCGCGCCCTTGGAGGTGGCCGGAAAAATCCAGATGGTCTTCCAAGACCCTTTCTCCGCACTGGATCCACGGATGCTGGTGGGCGACACCGTCGCGGAGCCCCTACGCCTGCTGGGGCGTGGCAATGCCAAGGAAAGGCGCGAAAGAGCGCTGGCGCTGCTCGATCAAGTCAACTTGCCCCAGGATGCGGCTGAACGGTTTCCACATGAGTTTTCCGGCGGGCAACGCCAGCGCATCGCGATCGCGCGGGCACTGGTCGCAGACCCTGAGCTAATCGTCGCCGACGAGCCGCTTTCGGCGCTGGACGTATCGATTCAGAGCCAGGTCCTCAACCTGCTCATGGACTTGAAGGAAAGCCGCCGGCTGACCCTGCTATTCATCAGCCACGACCTGGCCGTCGTTCACCACGTGGCTGACCGGGTCGCCGTGATGTACCTCGGACGTATCGTGGAGGTGTCATCCCGGGACGACCTGTTCAGGAATCCGAGCCACCCCTATACGCGGGCACTGCTTCAGGCGGCTCCCAAAATCGGGGGGCGCCGATCTGGCCAAACGCACTTGCTGCGGGGAGAGATTCCCAGCCCGCTCAACCCTCCGAGGGGCTGCACTTTTCATCCGCGCTGCCCAATGGCCACGGATCTCTGCCGACAGGTTGCTCCCATACTCGAATCCGCCCCTGGCCGGCCAACGCAACTGGCCGCCTGCCACTTCAAGGACTAAGCCATGGGAAGCTACACCCTGCGGCGTATCGCCGAAGCCGCCCTTGTGGCGCTGATCATGTCCTTTCTTCTGTACAACCTGATCTCGCTGCTACCTGGCGATCCGGTGGACTTGATGTTGGAAGGAAACCCTGCCGTCACGCCAGAGTTGGTGGCCCAGATGCGTGCGCTGTACGGAGACAACCAGCCCCTGATCCAGCGCTATGGCCATTGGCTGGCCAATCTTGCCAGTGGCGATTTCGGCTACTCGTCCTCCCATTTCAAGCCCGTGATGGAGATCCTGGGCCCAGCCTTGGTACAGACCTCGAAGCTGATGATTTGGACCTTTGTGATCAGCGTCGTAGCCTCCATCATTTTGGGCAGCCTGGCAGCGCTTAAACCAGGCGGTTGGCTGGACAACTTCATCAGCTTTTTTGCCTTTGCCTGTGTCTCATCACCAGCTTATTGGGTCGCCTTGCTGTTCTTGATTGTCTTTTCGGTCAAGCTGCAGTGGTTCCCCGCCACTGCGACGGCTGTTGACCCGGACATGGGGCTGCTGCGACAAATGAGCTACTTCGTTCTCCCGGTGCTGACGCTGACGCTGTTTAGCATGGGCCAGTACGTGCGCTACGTTCGCGCCTCGATGATCGAAACGCTGGCCTCAGACTACATCCGCACAGCGCGGGCCAAGGGCCTCAGCCGCATAGCGATCTTGCGCCGCCACGCGCTGCGCAACGCGCTCGTGCCTGTGGTGACCTTGATGGCCTTGAGCTTTGGCAGCCTGATGTCCGGCGCACTGGTTGTAGAAGCCATGTTTGGCGTGCAGGGCATGGGCAAGGCGATCTATGACGCGGTCATGCTCAAAGATTTCAACGTTGCGATGGTCGGCATGCTGTTCGCCACCTTGGTGACGCTGTTGGCGAGTTTGGTGGCCGATCTCGCTTATGGCTGGCTCGACCCGAGGATCGCACTCAAATGAGCACAAACGCCCTCCCTGCTGCAATTGGCCGAGGCTCGCGCTCAATCTGGAGCGACCGCTGGCGCGTCCTCAAAAAACATCGGCCAGCAATGTTGTCGCTCGGCCTCCTCGTGCTCTTGGCCGTTTTCTGCTTCAGCGCGCCGATCTACGCAGCTTGGATGGGGCTAGACCCTAACGGGACCGATCTGCTGGCCAGGTTCAACCCCCCGTCGGAGATCAACATCCTGGGCACTGACGAAATTGGCCGGGATGTGTTGTTGCGCCTGATGTACGGCGGGCAGATCTCGCTATCAGTCGGGCTCTTGGCTACCGCCTTCGGTTGCATCATCGGCGTGACGATTGGCGTGCTCGCGGGCTACCTCGGCGGGCGCGCTGATTCGTTCCTGATGCGAACGACGGACTGCATGATCGCCCTACCCCTCGTGCCATTGCTCGTCATCTTGGCGGCCATCGATCTGGCAAAACTGGGCCTGCCACCTGAAGTCGTCCAGAGCCCGACGGTCTCGTTCTGGCGCATCGTCATCATCATTTCGCTGGTTGACTGGACCACGATTGCCCGCGTCGTTCGGGCTGGCACGCTCACCGTCGTACACCAGGACTACGTACTGGCGGCCCGCGTCAGCGGAGGAGGCCCCCCCTACAACATCGGCATCCATGTTTTGCCAAATGTCGCGACGCCCATCATCGTGGCAGCCACATTGACGATTGGACGCGTCATCTTGCTTGAATCCACCCTCAGTTTTCTTGGTGTCGGCGTGATGCCGCCGACGCCCACTTGGGGGAACATGCTCAATAACGCCCAGGAGCTGGCCTCCACGGCGCCGATGCTGGCGGTCTATCCCGGGCTATTGATTTTTCTCACCGTCATCGCCTTCAATTTTCTTGGCGATGGCCTGCGTGTGGCGTTTGATCCGCGCTCTCAGCAGCGGTAACCAGGCCGCGATACGGACAAAAGCGGTTGGTAGCAAATCAGGCGCACGGCGCCCTACAAGGAGTGAGGAGACATGATGATGAATGTGCGAAACAAGCCCTATCGCGGCACCTTGATGACCTTGGCATTTGTTGCCGCCGGAGTGATGGCAACGCCCGCTACGGCAGCACCCGATCCGACCAAGCTGGTCATTGGCCAGCTTCAGTTCGTGCCCAATTCACACCCGCTGATTCAGGTCAATAACACCAAACTGTTCTTGATGGGTTTCATCCAGCGTCCGATCACGGCCTATGACGCAAGGGGGCAGAGTGTGTGCCTGCTTTGCGAGACCAAGCCTTCGCTGGAAAATGGCTTGGCCAAAATAGTGGACCTGCCGGGTGGCAAGAAGGGAATGCAAGTCACCCTGAAACTGCGCGCCGACGCCAAGTGGGGCGATGGCACCCCGGTTAGCGCACAAGATATTGCCTTCACCTGGAAGATGGCAAACGATGGCGCCGCGGGCTTCTCCAACTACAACCCGTGGACGCGTGCGACCAAGGTCGACATAACCAATCCGAAGACGGTGGTCCTGCATCTTGACGCAGTGGAATCAGGCTATGACAGCTGGGACCAGGTCCTCCCGGCTCACATTGAAGGGCCCATCTACGCCAAGCACAGGTCTGCGGAGGAGTACATCAAGCAAAGCGCGTACAACCGCGAGCCCACGACCCCGGGTCTCTGGAATGGCGCCTACACCGTCACTTCGATTCAGATGGGCGCCCAGATCACGATGGCCCCCAACAAGTTCTGGCCGGTAGCGCCTCAGATCAAGTCCATCATCCTGAGCTACCGTAGCAACGCGGCCGCCCTCGTTCAGAACCTGCTGTCTGGCGACCTGGACGCTTTACCGGTCAGCCCCGGCGGCATCAGCTTCGCCCAGATGTTGACCCTGCGAAAACAGCAGGCTGCCCGTTTCGACTTCCCGGTACAAGCCGGCTACAACCTCGAGCGGCTGGTCTTCCAGACTAAAAACCCGGCACTTGCCGACGCTCGCGTGCGCCGAGCGATTGCCTTTGCTATCAACCGCGAGGCCATCAGCACCCAGCTCTTTGAAAAGCTCCAGCCGGTTGCCACCAGCATCCTCTCCGAAAACAGCAGCAACTATTCCGACGCGGTACCCCGCTACAAGTTCGATCCGGCACGCGCCAAAGCCATCCTCACTGAGGCGGGATGGAAGCCGGGCGCGGATGGTGTATGCGTGAATCCAGCTGGCCAGAAACTTTCCGTGGAGCTTTTGACGACTGCAGGCAACCAGACGCGGGTGCAAATCGCCCAGGTGATCCAAAGTCAACTCAAGTCCGTTTGCGTTGATGTTGCCGTCAAGCAGGCCCAGATCGGTGTCTACAACGGCGAGGAGATGCGCAAACGCAATTTCACCGGAATTGGCCTGTCGTCTATCCAATTTCCGCCGTCCACGTCACCCGAGATTTACCTTGGAACAAGCGGCATCCCGACCGAAAAGAATGGCTACACCGGGAACAACTTTGCCGGCTATTCCAGCCCAGCGATGGATGCAGCCGTTGCGGAGGCCGAAAAGGCGTTGCAGCCGGCAGCGGCGAGGGCGGCATGGGCCAAAGTCCAGCAGATCGCCATGGAAGATCTTCCTATCCTGCCGCTTTACTACTACGCCTCCTCCTGGGTGGTGCCTAAGGGCATGACCGGGCTTGACGTCCCTCGATACGACCAGCCTACCAACTGGGCCGAGTACTGGAAACGGGCGCCGTAACGTCTGCGCGCAGGCAACGCAGGCTCACTCACTTTCCTCTTCGGAGAACAGATATGGTCACCGCCGTCGCGGCAGAAAAGGCGTTCCTCAATCGATGGAGCCCCCACTCAAACGCCAATTACCGTACGCAATTCATGGGGGAAGACCGCCACAAGGGGGAGAGGCCTGACCCGAGACGGCCATCGCCCATCGCCTATCTGGTGGAGCAAGCGCCACACACACAATTGCGGGCGCATTTCCATGAGGCTGATCAGTTTCAAATTTTTGTGACCGGCGCAGGGCGCATTGGCGCGCATGACGCGGACCCCGGGCTGGGGCATTTCGTCGGGCCGTACTCGGGCTATGGCCCGATCGTCGCGGGGGACACAGGCCTTGCTTATATGACCTTGCGCAATGCCTATGACCCGGGTGCGCAGTGGCTACCCGACCATGTCGAGAAGCTGCGTCCTCACCGGGAAAGTCGCCGAGAAATTACCTTCCACACGCCATCGCCCACTGACAATTGCGAGTGGGCTCCACCGAGCGCGGCCACCCTCTCGCCTCTGATCGATCCAAAGGCAGACGGGCTAGCCGCCTGGTCGTGCCTCGTCCCTGGAGGCCAGTCCTTGCGCGGCCCCTCAGCAGCGGACAGTGGGGGCCAATTTTGGCTGGTCATGGCAGGGGCACTGATCGATCCCGAACATGGCGCTCTCGACCGACTGTCGATGGCCTTTGTCCGGCCGGAAGATGGCAGCTACACAGTGCAGGCAATCGATTCTGGCCTGCATGTGCTGGTACTCCAGTTCCCCCGATACCGACAGGCAGAGGCCGCTTGATCCGCGTCGCGATCATTGACGACTACATCGATATCGCGCGGACTCTGGTCGACTGGAGCCCGGTCGACGCGCTGGCAGAAGTAGTCGTCTTCAAGAAAAAGTTTTCAGACGATGACGAGGCAGCGCAAGCCCTCGCAGACTTCGACATCATTTGCACGCTCCGGGAGCGGTCGAGCTTCGACGCCCGACTGCTCTCGCGCTTGCCTCGCCTCAAATACATCGCAGTCACCGGAATGCGCTTTGACGCGATCGACGTCGTTGCCGCAACAAGACTTGGCATTGTTGTCTCGAATTCAGAGGTCACCCGGGGTGGAGGCGGTGTGTCTGAGCTCGCCTGGGGTCTCGTCATCGCAACAGCTCGTCATATTGCACATGAAGACGCCAGCATCAAGAGCGGAGGGTGGCAATCTCGCCTCGGCTTCACTCTAAAAGGCAAAACGATCGGCGTTGTCGGTTTGGGACGTATCGGAAGCCGCATGGCAGCTTATGCAAATGCGTTCGAGATGAGGGTCTTGACATGGAGCCCAAACATGACCGCCGAACGGGCTGCCGATCAAGGCGCTGTGTACGCTCCACTTGAGACATTGCTAGCCGATAGTGATGTCGTCACCTTGCATATCCCCCTCAGCGCCAGCACCCGCGGGCTCATAGGGGCCGCCGAGCTCAGTCGCATGAAGAAGTCTGCCGTTTTGATCAACACCTCACGGGCGGGGCTCGTCGACCAGCCTGCCTTGATTGACGCGCTCACGCGCGGCCTGATCGGAGGTGCCGGACTCGATGTCTTCGAAGCGGAGCCCCTGCCGACCGATGATCCGATCCGGCACTTAGCCAATGCTGTCCTCACGCCCCACATCGGCTACTTCACCTCCGAGATGTTGACGGTCTACTACGAGGACGCTGTAGAGGCCATCGTCGCGTTCATCAAGGGGCGGCCGATTCGCGTGGTGAATCCGGAGGTTCTAGTCAGGCCTCGCTAGTGACGATTGGCAGCTCACGTACCAACCCATGCGCCGCCACTTCCCAGGGGAACCTCAGTGGCTGACCTCCTTGAGCCGCTCAGCGAAGTAAGCCAGAACCGGCACCTGCTTGCCCTTGACTTTGGCCAGATCGTCGTAACGCCGTAGTCGTACCGCTTCAGCGGCGAAGGGCTGTGACATGAATTTTTCCGCTTCGGCCTCGCTGAAGATTCCGCCCTGCAATTCCAGGCTGTGCTTGGAAGCCGGCGATAGGTCGGCCCAGTAGCCGGAATCGACCCGGCAGAGGTAGCGCTTGGCGTCCACATGCAGGCGGATCGGTTCGAGGACTGCGTCGGGAAACAGGGCGCGCAGGAAAGGCAGGGCGATGAACTGGTGCAGATCGTCCTGGCGGGCATCGTGCTCCGCCACGCCTTCACGTTCGGCTACGAGCAAATGCCCCAGGTCATGCAGCAGGCAAGCCACGACGGTTTGGGGCGTCTCGTCTGCCTCCTCGGCCAAGTGCGCGCACTGCAGTGCGTGTTCGAGCTGGCTGATGGCCTCCATGCCGTACTGGCTTTGGCCGCGCACTTCCA
>NZ_JARXAB010000107.1 GCF_029866045.1 Ramlibacter sp.
GAGTGCGCCAAAGGGCTCATCGAGCAGCAGCACCTTGGGCTCCAGGGCGAGGGCGATGGCGATCTCCAACTGGCGCTTCTCTCCATGCGACAGGGTCTCGACCCGCTCGCCCGCGCGGTGAGACAGCCCCACCTGCGCCAGGGCCGCTTGCGCAGGCTCGGTAAGCGCCCGGTCGGCGGCTGCCGGCCGCAAAAACTGGAATGAGGTTCGAAGCCGACCCTGGACGGCCAGACACACGTTGTCCAGCGCGGTGAAGCCAGTGACCAGCTCGGTAATCTGGAAGGAGCGCGCCAGCCCCTTGAGGCTGCGCCGGGCGACGCTGAGGGCGGTGATGTCCTCTCCGTCCAGCACGATCTGCCCGGCATCGGCCACCAGGTCCCCCGTGATCAGGTTGATCAGCGTGGACTTGCCCGCCCCATTGGGGCCGATGATGGCGTGCGTCTCCCGGGGACTGAAAGCCAGCGACACCTGATCGGTGGCCACCAGCGCGCCGAAGCGCTTGACCAGCCCACGGATTTCGAGACGACCCTCAGCGCTCATGGCCGCTCCCCGCCAGGCGCAGGAACAGGCCCTTGCGCACAAACAGAACCGTGAGCACCAAAATCGCGCCCAGAATCAACATCCAGTGCTCGGTCAGGCCCGCCAGCCAGGCCTCCAGCAACACCAGAGCGGCGGCACCGACGATGGCCCCCATATGGCTGCCCAGCCCGCCGAGAATCACCATCATGATCAGCTCACCCGAGCGCATCCAATGGAGCATGTCGGGCGAGGCAATGCGCATCTGGTTCGCCCACAGGGCGCCGCCCAGTCCGGCCAGAACGCCGGCGATGACAAACGCAATCAGTTGCACCCGACGCACCGGAATACCTAGCGCCTGGGCCCGCCGCTCGTTGATCTTGCCGGCTTGCAAGGCGCGGCCGAAGGGCGACTGGGTGATGCGCGCCAGCAGCACCCACGCCAGCAGCACCACCACGAAGGTCACGTAGTACAGGGCCATTGGCTTGGCGAGGGACATGCCCGCCAGCGTGTTGCGCCCGGTCATGGACAAGCCGTCGTCGCCACCGTAGTACTTGAGCGCGACCACGATGAAAAAGAGCATCTGCGAAAAAGCCAGCGTGAGCATGATGAAGTACACGCCGCGCGTGCGCAGGCACAGCGCGCCCAGTACCAGGGCCAGCAAGCCGCTGATCACCATGGCGATGGGCCACACCACCAGGGCCTCGTTACTGCCCGCCCACCCAAAGAGCGGAACCTTTTGCGTGACATGGAAGGCGATCAGGGCGACCGCGTAGCCACCGACACCAAAGTAGGCCGCATGCCCCAGGCTGACCATGCCGCCGTAGCCCATGATCAGGTTGAGACTCATGGCCACCAGGCCCAGGATCAGGATGCGGGTCCAGATGTTGATCCAATAGCCCTGGCCGATCGCGTCGGCCAACAAGGGGAAGAGAGCCAGGAAAACCCAGACCCCGGCGGTGAGAAGGCGCTGGCGTGTCATCGGTCCATCCGCGGGCCTAGGCCCGTGCTCCCTGCGCCGGAAACAGGCCCGTTGGGCGGATCACCAAGACGAGGGCCATGGCCAGGTAGACCATGATGGACGACAGCCCCGCCGCCAGGCTGTCCCCGGTGGGTCCGCCAATCCACGCCTTGATGGCAGGGCCGGCGACCGCGCGGCTCAGGGTGTCGATCACGCCAACGATCATCGCGCCGGCAAACGCGCCCTTGAGCGAGCCAATACCGCCGATCACTACGACCACGAAGGTCAAAATCAGAACGTCCTCGCCCATGCCGATCTGCACGCTGCGCACCGGGCCGATCAACGCTCCCGCCAAGCCACTGAGCAGCGCGCCCACGCCAAAGACGATGGTGTACAGGCGGGCAATGTCCACGCCCAGCGCACCCACCATCTCGCGGTGGGTGGCGCCTGCGCGAATTTGCATGCCCAGGCGAGAGCGGGCGATCAACTGCCACAGCAGCAGGGCCACCACAATGCCTGCGGCCATCACGAACAGGCGGTACTGCGGGTAGGGCACGCCAGGGAAGATCTCGACCTGGCCGGAAGCCCACTGCGGCACCGACATGAAAAGAGGCGAGCGGCCAAACATCAGCGCCACTGCCTCATTGGCAAACAAGATCACACCAAAGGTGGCCAGCACCTGGTCTAGGTGCTCGCGGTCGTACAGCCTTCGGATGATGAGAAATTCGATGGCCAGGCCCACCAGGCCTGCCATCAGCGCGCCGCCCAAGGCGGCGGCGAGGAACGAGCCCGTCTTAGCGGCGATCACCGCCGCCGAGTAGGCTCCGACCATGTACATCGAGCCATGGGCAAGGTTCAAGATGCCCATGATCCCGAAGATCAGGGTGAGGCCCGCAGCCAGGAGGTAAAGCGTTAAACCCAGCTGCAGGCCGTTAACGCCCTGCTCAATCAGCAGTTCAACCGACACAACTTACATCTTGCATTCTTGGGCGTAGGGGTCGCCCTCGTTGGTCAGGACCTTGGCGCCGGTCTTGAGCGTGAGCTTGCCATCGGCGCCCTTGACGGCGGAGATCTGGTACCAGTCATGGACCGGGTGCTGGTTGGGGCCGAAGCGGAAGTTGCCGCGTGTGAGCTTGGCTTCCGCCTTGACCATCGCAGCGCGGAAGCGCTCGGTGTCCTCGACCTTGCCACCCGTGGCGCGCATGGCCTCGGCGATCAGCTTGGCGGCGTCGTAGCCCTGGGCTGCATACGGCGTGGGTTCGCGCTTGTAGACGCGGCGGAAGCCCTCGACAAAGGCCTTGCTCGCCGCGTTGTCGAAGTCGGCGTTCCAGTGCGAGCTGGCAATCACGCCCACTGCGTCGTCGCCGACCGCGGAAAGAATGCGGGCCTCCAGGCCAGGCATCGGCACGACCAGAGGAATGGTGGATTTGAGACCCGCCTGCGAGTACTGCTTGATGAAGGCAATGCCCGAGCCACCCGGGTGGAACTGATAGACCGCATCGGGCCGAAGCTGGCGAATGCGGGCCATCTCGGCGGCGAAGTCAGTGGAGTTGAGGTTGGTGTAGATCTCCTCGACCACTGCGCCCTTGTACTTGGTCTTGAAGCCGTTGAGCGCATCTTTGCCGGCCTGGTAGTTGGGGGCCAGCAGCACCATGCGCTTGTAGCCCAGGTTCTGCGCCAGCGCGCCGGAGGCAGCGTGCAGCGAATCGTTTTGCCAGCTGGCCACGAAGTAGTTTTTGTGGCAGCCCTTGCCTGCGAAGTTGGAAGGCGCCGCGTTGGGGCTCACGAAGATGGCGTTGGCCGCCAGAAGGTCGGGCACCACGGCGGCCGCCACGTTGGAGAAGATCAGGCCGGAAAAGAGCTTGATCTTGTCGCTTTGCAAGAACTTCTCGGCAATTTGCTTGCCGGCAGCGGGCTGCAGCTTGTCGTCCTCGACCACGACCTGAACGGCCACGCCACCGAGGCGGCCCCGCTCCTCTTCGACGGCCAGCAAGAAGCCGTCACGCGCGTCTTCACCCAGGTAGCCGGCGGGGGTCGAGAGCGTGGTGATGAAGCCAATCTTCACCTGGGCTGCCGCCGGCAGCGCGGCCAGCATGCCGGCGCTGAAAACGGTGGCCATTGCCACCGGGCCAATCTGGCGGAGGCGACGGAGGGCTGCGCCGCATCGACGGGTGAGCCCCGTTGATTTCGCAGCGCCTGAAACGAGCGTGTCCATGGAGGGTCCTTTCACAACGAAGTTGGGTTCGAATATAGGTCAATCTGCAGCCAACACTATTGTGGTAACCCCCTGTTAGGGCGCCAGGTCGGCGGCGCTGCGGTACCGCACTGCGCGGTTTGGCACCCAAGGAGTCCTTTGGCCGGCCACAACCAAGGCCGGACCAGGCCGGACCAGGCCGGACCAGGACGGACCAGGACGGACCAGGACGGACTTGAGGCCCGCATGGGGCCCACATGGGGCCCGGCTTTGCTATTTTGACGATGGTAGGGCGATGGTAGGGCGATGGTATTGTGGGGACCTATGAATAAGCGCCGCTTTGTCCTCACCTCGATCGGCACTGGCCTGGGGCTAGGTCTGGGGGCAATCGGAATCCCCGCTCGCGCACAAGACAAATGGGGCGAGTCCCAGGGCTTCCCCACCGGCTGGGGGCCGCCTGGCGCGCAGCAGAAGTGGGAGGGCTACACCGAGTACCACGTGGGCAATTTCTCGGGCGGCCTGGAGTCTATGTTCGCGCACCAGCGGATCCGCGCGGGGGCTGCGGCATCGCCTTTGCGCAGTGCGGCCCGATCGGTACGCGCAGGGCCGTTCAGGAGCGCATCCGACTACGCCGCCCGGTTCAACCGGCCGGGCCTGCTGATCGCGCGCGGTGATGAGATCTGGCACGAGGAGTACCGGTTCCGACGCAGCGCCGATATGCGTTTTTTCGGCTGGTCAATGACCAAGAGCGTGGTGGGCCTGCTGACCGGCATTGCACTGGAGCAAAAGAAGATCGCCTCCCTCGACGACCGGCTGGACCAGTACCTGCCGGGTCTGCAGGGCCATGTGTTTGCCGACATCACTGTGCGCAACCTGCTCAATATGGCCAGCGGGATCAATATTTGCGAGTCCTTCTGCAGCCCCAACAATGGCTTTGAGCGCTACGGCTTCTCCCAAATCGGTTACTCCCCCCGGCGTGGCCAGGACACGGACCAGATCAGGGGCGTGATGGACTTCCGCTGGGGTCGCAGCGACACGCAGGGTCAAAAGTTCAATTACACCGACCTCAACCCGGTGCTCGTGGGCTGGGTGCTGGAGACGGTGTACCAGCAGCCCCTGCACCTGATTACCCAGGAGCAGCTCTGGCAGCCCTTGGGTGCGCAGGCGGACGCCACTTGGTTGACCGATTCCAAGGGCTTTGCCTTTGCCGGCGCAGGCTTTTCCGCCACCTTGCGTGACTGGGCGCGGCTGGCGTTGTTGGTGGCCCAAGATGGCCGCTGGAATGGGCAGCAATTGGTACCGGCCGCCTGGATCGCAGAAACAGCCCGCCATGGCGAGAAGGACCAGGCCTCCCGATTCAACGCCGCCCGGCCAGGCCGCGCCTACCGAAACTTCTTCTGGCACCACAGCGCCGACGGCCGCATGCTGCGCATGGCGGGCGCCCATTCCCAGAACGCCCTGATCGACCGCAAGACAGGCACGGTGCTGGTGCAGGCGGGGCTGGGCCCGGAAGACGGCGGAGACGAGGAAATGGCAGCCCTGTTCCGGGCGGCCTGTGCGCTTTGAGCCCCGGATAATGGCGAATTGACCATGAGCCACTCCGTGACAGAAACCAACAAGCCCGATGCCGCCACCGACCTGCCCCTGGCAGGCATTCGGGTGGTGGAGTTCACCCACATGGTCATGGGCCCCACCTGCGGGATGATCCTGGCCGACCTCGGCGCAGAGGTCATCAAGGTCGAGCCGCTGACCGGCGACAACACCCGCCGCCTGCTTGGCTCGGGCGCCGGCTTTTATGGCGTTTTCAACCGCAACAAAAAGAGCCTGGCGGTCGATGTGAAATCCGCACAGGGCCGCGAGATCGTGCTGCGCCTGGTGGCAGGTGCCGACGTGTTCGGCGAGAACTTCAAGAGCGGCACGCTCGATAAGCTTGGCTTTGGCTACCCGGCGCTGTCCAAGCTGAACCCGCGCCTCATCTACGTGAGCCACAAGGGCTTTTTGCCCGGCCCTTACGAGCACCGCACCGCGCTCGACGAGGTGGTGCAAATGATGGGAGGCCTGGCCTACATGACCGGGCCCGAGGGCCGGCCCCTGCGCGCGGGTAGCAGCGTCAACGACATCATGGGCGGCATGTTTGGTGCCATCGGCGTGCTGGCCGCCCTGTCGCAGCGCGAGAAAACTGGCCGTGGTCGCGAGGTGCAAAGCGGCCTGTTCGAGAACAACGTGATGCTGGTGGCCCAGCACATGATGCAGTTCGCCGTCACCGGCCAGGCAGCTGCGCCCATGCCCAGTCGCATCAGCGCCTGGGGGGTGTATGACGTGTTCACGGTGAAAGACGGGGAGCAGATCTTCCTGGCCGCGGTAAGCGACACCCAGTGGGCGATCCTGTGCGAAGAGTTCGGCTTTGCCGACCTGAAGGCCGATGCCCGGCTGGGGAGCAACAACGCCCGGGTGCTGGCCCGCGAGTGGCTGATTGCGCTGCTGCGCGATCGCTTTGAATCGTTCACTGCTCGCGAGTTGAGCCAGCGCTTTGAGCGAGTGGGCCTGCCATATGCGCCGATCACCCAGCCACACGAGTTGTTCGACGACCCGCACCTGCTGGCGACCGGTGGTTTGGCGCCCACCACGGTGCCGGCTGACGGCAGTGGCGCGGGCCGGGTCATTGAGACCCGTTCACCCCTCCTGCCCATTGCACTGGACGGCAAGCGCTTGGCCTTACGGCGCAACCCGCCGGCATTGGGTGCCGACACCCTGGAACTGCTGCAATCCGTCGGCTATGACGCGGCCGCCATCACCCGGCTGCGCGAAGAAGGCATCGTGGGCATGCCGGTCGGAGTTTCTGAAGAAGGCGCCTCCACCGCCGAGCAGGCCTGAGGCGCTACCTCCACGGTGCGCACTGGGAGCGCAATCGGTGGGCATCCGGATGCGTATCAGGGTGCGTATCTGGGGGTGCCTCTCGGGGAACAACCGGCGACTCAGCGAGCCGATCCAGACCTTAGCCTGGGTTGGCGTCGTCGTTCAGATGCGCATCGGCAATACGCAGGCGGTGCCGGAGCGCCCACCCCATCAGCACACCAAAGGCCGCCAGCACCTGCAGCGCCGGGCGCAGGCCAATGGCATCGGCAAGAGCGCCAAAGAACGCCGCACCCATGGCGCTGCCCGCCATGCCCGCCATGTACATGAGAGCCATGCCTCGGGCCCGCAGGCCGTCAGGGAGTGCCATTTGCGCACTGGTGCTCATTGTGTTGGCGGCGGTCATCCAGGCCATGCCCACGAGGAACATCGCAGGCGCGACCAGCCAAGGGCTCTGAGCCAGCGAGATCACAAGCGCGCACAGACCCATGACCAGCATGCTCGCGGTGGACATGCCCTGGAAGCCGAGCCGCCTTCGCACCAGCGGCATTACCAGGCCCACGCTGACCGCTCCCGCCCCCATGCAGGCGAACAGAAATGAATAGACCTCGGGACCGCCCTGCAGGTCACGGGCGACCGACGGCAACAGCCCCATGAGCGCGGTGGCGATGGAGAAAAAGAGGAATGCGCGCCGCAGGATGGCCTGCAGCCGTTCGCTCCCGCGAACATGCTGCACACCCGCCGCCATGGACTGCAGCCACGGCAGCGACGGCGCCTGCGCAGGCGGCTGCTGGTAGCCGGAGCGCGCCATCAAGACCGCCGCCACCAAGGACAGCAGCGCGCACAGCGCAAACACCGCCATCCCGCCCCAGAGGGCAATCACGGCGCCCGCGAGCAAGGGTCCGGCCAAGCGTGCGGCATTGGCCCCGATGCCGTTGAGAGAGATGGCTTGCAGCAGTTGCCCGCGCGGAACCACTTCTGGCAGCAGCGCGGCCATCGTGGGCCAGCGAATAGCGGTGGCCAGGCTGGAAACGAACACCAGCACCAGCAGCAGAACGGGGTTGATGGCATCGGCCCAGACCAAGGCTGCGGTGAGCGCCAAAACGGACGTTGCCCACACCTGCGCAAAAAGAAAAGCATTGCCCCGGTTCACCCGGTCGGCCAAGGCACCGGCGGGCAGCACCAGCAGGAAGACCGGCAGTGTGGTGGCGGTCTGGATCATGGCCACCATGAACTTGCTGTCGGTCAGCGAGGTCATGAGCCAGGCGGCGGCCAGGTCGGCCATCCAGATGCACAGGTTGGCAATGACCCAACTGCCCCAGAGCGCGGCGAAGGTCCGGTGGCGCAGGGGCGACCAGATGGAGGCGTGGTCGTCATCGGACATCGAGGCAGTATGCCCGGCCCAACTCCGCCGCACACTCAAGGGTGGTCCCGCGAGAGACTCCATCCGCGCAGGAAAGTGGCAGGCCGGGTTCGGTGTATCGGGCCCCACTGAGGATGTCCAGCCGGCCGGTGCAAGAGCTTGTGGACGAATGGGCCGAGGCCGTGGAGGCGCACTGGAGTGGGTGACCAGGGCATCCAGGGCGAGCAGGCCACCCTAATGATCGGGTAATGCGCTACGCGCCGCCCCGGGCCGCGGAAGTGCTCACGCCCGCGTTCACGCCCGAGCGCCCTCTCCCCTCGGAAGCAGGCCCCTGTCGAGAGGCCCTGCCGGCAGCTCAAGCCTTTTGGGGCATGGCGGCACAAGACAAGCGGGTCAGCGCAGGGTTCCGACGGGTGTGCGAGGCGAATCACACGGTGCTAGGTCAACTTCAAAAAGGCGAGTGAGTTCGACCAAAGCCTCTGGCCAGCGTCAATCGATGGCGGCGGGGAAAGTGCTTGCGTTTGACCGCCGGTCTACTGCCCCTCGGAAGGTGGCTCGATAGACAATTCTGCGGGGAACTCCCACCCCAGCAATTCCGCCAAGCGACAGACCACCCAGCGCGCCTCCGGCGGCGTCACCGGCGAGCCTTCACCCTCGAGCCCGCGTTGGATGCGCTCGACCACATCGGACTCGGCCACGCCCAGGCGGTGCAGCATCTCAGACGCTTTTTCGGTGAGCATCTGAGAGAGGTCCTCACACAACTCGTAGCGGTCATGGAGTTCGGCGCGCGCAATCGACAGGCGGCCGCTGGGGGTGGCGTAGAGGTGCGAGAAGGAGGTGGGCACCTCGAGTTGGTTGTCGTCCATGAAAGTCCTGAATCAGGCCCTGTATTGTGCGTGCGCGCTGAATGCCGCCGATGTTTGCGCAATATCTGCGGCGGCAATGCCGGCTCTACGCGCCTCAGGCTGCCAGCCAACAAAGGAATGCATCGAAGGCGTCCTGACGACGACTTCGTTGATCTGCAAGCGTCCGAAACTAGCATGGTCGGACATCACCGGGGCCTCGCCTTCGATGGCTTGGGAACAGGCGCAGATGCCTCGCTGGCCTGAAGCGCCGCGCTTAGCACGCGGCTGCGCACCACGGTGGCCGGCTGCGGCATCAGAGCGAGGTCCTGCAACTTGCGTCCGACCTTGTCGTCCGCGGCCAGATGGCTGATGTCGCCCTCGAGTCCGAGGACCGCCAGGACGCGCAGGTAGGTGCCTAACGTCGCGCCGGGATCGCCCGCCTCCACCTTGTAGAGGGAGGTGCGCGAAATACCCGCGCGCTGCGCCACGACCGCGCTGCTTAACTTGCGCCGCAGGCGGGCGAGCTTGACCCGCTCTCCAAGGCCGGAGAGGAGCCGCTGCTCTTGGGGGAAGACGAGAGGAGGCCTGCTTGGCATGCAGCCATTATGGGCAAATAAATCACATTATGTCCATAATGGCTAACAAAATGACCCGCCACAGGCATTAATCCATCGAGTTTCTAAGGCTGCGCCAGCACCAGAACCGCCCGGAAATCATTCACATTGGTGAAGGTCGGCCCGGTGACCACGAGCCCTTCGGCTGCGCTGAAGAAGCCGTAGGCGTCGTTGCGCGCCAGGTGCGCGTCGATGGACAGGCCCTGCGCCTGGGCCCGCGCCAGCAGCGGCGGGCCGACCCAGGCACCGGCGTTGTCCTCCACGCCGTCGATGCCGTCGGTGTCGGCCGCCAGGGCCCAGATGGCGGGAGAGTGATCCGCCTCACCATGGAGCGCCTGCGCGAAGCCGAGGCAAAACTCACCCGCCCGCCCACCACGGCCGCGAGGCGTTCCTGCGGGCTGGGGCCTTACCGTCACCGTGGTCTCGCCACCTGAAAGGATGAGGCAGGGCGCCTGCAGGGGGCCTTGAATGCGTCCTTGCGCAAGTCCCGTGGCCGCCGTGCCACCACCCAAAACCTGCAAAGCCAGATCGGCATGCGCCCGGCCAACCTCGCGTGACTCCCCTTCAAGGTCGTCGCCCAACACATGTACCACCAGGCCTGCTGCGCGCGCCGCTTCGGCGGCGGCCTGTAGCGAGGCCATGGGCGCAGCCACCATCTCGAAGCGGGCCCTGGCAAATACCGCGTCGCCGGGCTTGGGCGATTCAAGCGCGCCGCTTTCGAGCCGCTGGCGCAGCGGTGCCGGCACCTCAATGCAATAGCGCCCCAGAATCTCCAATGCGTCGGCACAGGTCGTGGGATCGGGCACCGAAGGCCCGCTGCCGATCACCGCCGGGTCGTCGCCCGGCACGTCGCTGATGGCCAGCGTGACCAGACGCGCCGGCGCACAGGCGGCAGCCAAGCGCCCACCTTTGATGCGGGAGAGGTGCTTGCGCACGCAGTTCATTTCGCCAATGTGCGCACCTGAGAGCAGCAGTTCGCGGTTGATGCGCTGCTTGTCTTCGAGGGTCAGGCCTTCGGCCGGCGCGGTGAGCAGCGCTGAAGCGCCGCCAGACATCAGGCACAACACCAGATCGTCGGCAGTGAGGCCCTGCAGCACCCCGAGCATCTCGCGGGTGGCCGCGAGGCCCGCGGCGTCGGGCACCGGGTGAGCGGCCTCCCGCACCGTGATACGCGCAGGCAAGCCGGCCGGGCGCGGCGGCGTGTGGTGATAGCGGGTGATGACCAGGCCAGACAGGGGCGCATCTGCCGGCCAATGCGCCTCCACCGCCTGGGCCATGGCGGCTGCGGCCTTGCCCGCGCCAATGACCACGGTGCGCCCCTGGGGCGGCGCCGGCAGATACGGCGGCAAGCAGTGCGCGGGCAAGGCCCGCTCCACCGCCAGGCGGTAGAGGGCGCGCAAAAAGTCCAGGGGCTGGACCGATGGGTCGGGCAAGGCAGGCATGTTCGAATGGTAAGCGGCGCCCGCCCCTGCCTTTAGCCAGGAAGTTCAGCAGACGCCGTGGCGCATCACAGGCTCAGCCCGTGCTCAGCGCCCCTGAAACTTCGCTTCGCGCTTGCCCAAAAAGGCGCCCACCCCCTCGGTGAAGTCGGCGGTGGCGGCGCATTGCTGGAACAGGCTGGCCTCCAGCGCGAGGTGGGTGCGAAGGTCGTTGTCCCCAGCCTCCCGCACAAGGCGCTTGAGGTTGGCCAGGGCCACTGGAGCCCCAGCGGCCAGACGAGCGGCCAGCTGGCCGGCCTCGGCCTGCAGCGAATCGGCCGGCACGACCCGGTTGATCAGGCCCAGGCGCAAGGCCTCGGCAGCATCAAAAGGTTCAGAGAGCAGGGCGACTTCCATGGCCTTGCGCGGGCCCAGCAGACGCACAAGGTTCCAGGAGGTGCTGCAGTCGGCGCTGGTGCCGATGCGCGGGTAGGCCATGGCGAATTTGGTGCCCTCTGCGGCAATCACCAGGTCAGCCGCCAGGGCAATGCCCAGGCCGCCGCCGGCCACCGCGCCATGCACCGCAGCGATCACTGGCGCGCGCAAGCCAGCCAGGAGTTCGAGCGCCGGGTGCACTTCACCAATGACGGCGGCTGGCATGTGCAGCGGATCAGAAACCAGCGCGGCGAGGTCGCCGCCGGCCATGAAGGCGCGGCCTTCGCCAGAGATGACGACGGCGCGCAGATCGGTAGCGCTGGCCAGCTCGCGACAGGCCGCGTGGAAAGCGCGGGCCAGCGAGAGGTCAATCACGTTGAGCGCTTGCGGGCGGTTGAAGCGCAGATGCGCCACTGCGCCTTCGCGGCGAAGCAGCACGGGAGAAGAGCTTATTTCGGTCATTGCCGGATTGTCTCAGGGGCAGTGACAGGCGCGGCGCACCGCGCCACCGCCTGCCGCTGCGCGCTCAAACGACCTCGAACAAGCCGGCGGCGCCCATGCCACCGCCCACGCACATGGTGACCACCACGTACTTGACCCCGCGGCGCTTGCCCTCGATCAGGGCGTGGCCGACCAGGCGGGCACCGGTCATGCCGTAGGGGTGGCCAATAGAAATGCCGCCGCCGTTGACGTTGTACTTCTCCGGGTCAATGCCCAGTTGGTCACGGCAGTACAGAGCCTGGCAGGCGAAGGCTTCGTTGAGCTCCCACAGGCCAATGTCGTCGACCTTCAGGCCATGCTGCTTGAGCAGCTTGGGCACGGCAAAGACCGGGCCGATGCCCATTTCGTCGGGCGCGCAGCCGGCGACCATCATGCCGCGATAGATGCCCAGGGGCGCCAGGCCGCGGCGTTGGGCCAGGCCAGAGTCCATCAGGACGCAGGCGCTGGCACCATCGGACAACTGACTGGCGTTGCCGGCGGTGATGCAACCGCCTTCGATGATGGGCTTGAGGGACTGCAGACCTTCGAGCGTGGTCTCGGGACGATTGCCCTCGTCGCGGTCCAGGGTGATGCTCTTGTAGCTGATGGCTCCGGTGGCCTTGTCCGCCACTGCCATTTGGGCGCTGATCGGCACAATTTCCTGGTTGAATCGACCAGCGGCCTGCGCCTGCGCGGTACGCTGCTGCGACTGCAGGGAATACTGGTCCTGCGCCTCGCGGGAGATGCCGTATTTGCGCGCCACCACTTCGGCGGTCATGAGCATGGGCATGTAGGCATGAGGGGCGCGCTGCTCGAGCGCCGGGTCCTTGCCCGCCATGGCAGCATCGAAATAGGCCTTCTGTTCGGCGGTGATGTTCTCGTGGCCGCCAGCGACCACGATGTCCATGCCGTCGACCATGATCTGCTTGGCAGCGGTGGCGATGGCCATCAGGCCGGAAGCGCACTGGCGGTCCATGGTTTGGCCAGAAGCAGAGACTGGAAGGCCGGCAGCCAGTGCAGCGTTGCGGGCGAGGTTCATGCCGGCGGTGCCCGATGTGAGCACGGTGCCCATGACCACGTCTTCGATCTCGCCGCCCTCGACCCCGGCGCGACGTACCGCCTCGCCGATCACATGCCCGAGCAGGGTGGGCGACTTGATGTTGTTGAGGGCGCCGCGGTAGGCACGGCCGATGCCGGTGCGGGCGGTGGAGACGATGACGGCTTCACGCATGGCTGATGTCCTTTTGGAAATAGATCTCAAAAATCAAATGAACGAAACGGGCGGCGCCCTTCGGCGGACTCGCCTGTTTGCTTAGTGGTGTGGGTCGCTGCCTAGGTAAGCGGCGATCACCGCCGGGTCCTGGCGCACTGCCTCGGGCAATCCGTCGGCGATCTTGCGGCCGAAGTCCAGCACCACGATGTGGTCGGACAGGTCCATCACCACCGGAATGTCGTGCTCGACGATCAGGAAGGTGATTCCGCGCTCACGGCGAACCCGCTGGATCAAACCGCTCATCGCGGCCTTCTCGGTCTTGCTCATGCCGGCCATCGGCTCGTCGAGCAGGACCAGCCGGGCGTTTTGCATCAGCGCGCGGGCGAACTCCACCTGCTTTTGCTTGCCATAGGAGAGCTCGGCGGGCGCGGCATCGGCAAGCTCCTCCATGCCCAGAAAGGCCAGGGTCTCGCGGGCCGCTGCTTCTGCCGCTCGGCGCTCGGCGCGGGCAGCCGGCGTGAGAAAAGCGCCTTGCAGCAGCCCCGAGCGTCCTTGCAGATAAGCGCCGGTCATGAGGTTGTCCAGCACGCTCAGGCCCCCGAAAAGGGCCAGGTTCTGGAAGGTGCGGGCAATGCCATGGCGCGCGATGCGGTGGGCAGGCGCGGCGGTGATGTCCTCGCCGCGCAGACTGACCTGGCCACTGGTCGGGCGATACATGCCGGTGATGCAGTTGAACAGCGTGGTCTTGCCGGCGCCGTTGGGGCCGATCACCGACGTGGTCTTGCCCTCCTCCACCTCAAACGACACAGCCTCCAGGGCACTGATGCCGCCAAAGCGCATGGTCAGACCAGAGAGGGTCAACATCGAATTGCTCATTGCGCTGCCTCCTCACCCGCGGCCTGTGCAGCCCCGCCACCCAGGTAAGACTGCTGGATCGCCGGACTGGCGGCAATCTCGGCCGAGGTGCCCGAGAAGGCGATTCGCCCACCTGCCAGGATGAAGGCCGACTCAGCGAACTCCAGCGCGAGCCGGGCGTTTTGCTCCACGACCAGCATCGTGGTGCCCAGGGTCTCCCCAATGACGCGCAGTTGCTTGTAAATGTCTTTCACGATCAGGGGCGCCAGGCCCAGAGACAGTTCGTCCACCAGCAGCAACTGCGGCCGGCCGATCATCGCCCGCCCCAGGGCCAGCATCTGCTGCTCGCCACCGGACATCCACCCTGCTGCCTGCTGCCGACGCTCGCGCAGGCGGGGGAACAGGGTGTAGACCGCCTCCAGCCCCTCGTGCAGTTGGCCGCGCGGCAGGATGTCGGCGCCGACCCGCAGGTTGTCCTCCACCGACAGGTGCTTGAACACCAACCGGCCCTCGGGCACTTGGCCCATGCCCAGGCGGACCCGCTTGTGCGCCGGTACCCCGAGCATGGATTGGCCACCAAAGCGGATTTGGCCGGCGGTGACCGCGCCATGGTGCAGGTCGAGCAGGCCGGTGACGGCCCGTATCAGCGTGGTCTTACCGGCGCCGTTGGCGCCCAGCAGGGCCACAATGCCGCCCTTGGGCACAGACAGATTCACATCCTGCAAGGCCAGGCCTTTGCGGGCATAGGCGACCGACAGGCCTTCGATCTCGAGAGCGGCAGACATCAGCGACCCCTCCAGGATGCGAGCAGCTGGCGAATGTCGCGCCCCAGGCCGGTGATGCCGCGGGGCGCAAAGATCAGCAGCACGATAACCAGCATGCCAAAAATCAGTTGTACGAACTGGGCACGCCCCTCGACCAGAAACAGCCGGGTCAGTCCCACCGCCTCCGACGAGCGCGGAGCCAGGCCACCAATGATCGAGGGCAGCAGCAGCCAGATGGCCGCTCCCACC
>NZ_JARXAB010000007.1 GCF_029866045.1 Ramlibacter sp.
AAGGAAAATGCGACTGCTCTAACTAATAAGGGCAGAGCCAGCGGCCCCCCGGTTGGCCAGGCAACCGGTCACACCTACCCATGAATTTCAGCGCCGCCGACATCGCCGACTTTTTGCCTCTGGCAAAAGTCCGTCGCCGTCGACCCTTTCTGATGCTGCGCGCACGGGGCGCTCTTGCCGTCGCGGCCACTCTCTTCGCCACCTTCCTCGCCACCTTTCTCGCCTGTGGTCCTGCCGCCGCGCAGACATTTCCCTTCGCCACCAGCGCCGCCACCGACCTGCCCGCGTTGCGCCAGCCGCTGGACACCATCACCCGTGCTGACGCGCGTGAGCAGGCAGTGTTGGCCGAAGTGCGCCGCGGGGTCGACCGCCTGGCCCGCACCTGCGTTGCCCCAACGGCCCCTGCCGCCACTGTCCCAGGACGCGAGGCCGGCCTGCTGCAGGCGCAGCGCGAAGCCAATGCACTGCGCGCCAGGCTGGTGGACAGGAACAACCGGGTGTCAGACCTCGCCCGGTCTGCGGTGGCCGCGCGCTGCACCGGCTTTTCTTTCATCCCGGGCATCAAGTCCCCCGAGTGCCGGAGCGCTGAAGCGCTGCGGGAGGCCAGCGCCACGGTGCAAACAGCCCTGGGCGGCTACTTCGGCGCCATCGATTCGCGCTACCGCCTCTATATGGATGTACGCGACCTGGAAGACCGCGGTTGCGCGCGCCCCGGGTTCACCCAGCGCCTGATCCAGGCAGACGACGCCAGCATGCGGCCGCAGGAAGCGGCTGCCCAGGCTGCGTTTGAAGAATTCATGCGGGCGGCTGAACAAGCCGCGACCGCACTGCGGTAAACGGCCATGTTGCGCGCCCTCACCGCCCTCCCCGCCTTTGCACTGCCGCTGGGTGCACGCCTGGCCCGGCTTGCGCGTGAGGCGCCCGCAGTGGGTCTGCAGGCCCTGGCCTGCCTGGCCGTGGGCTGGGCGGCCCACGCGCTCACCACCCTGTACCTCGGGCGCGCCCAAGAGCAGGAGCTGCACCAAAGCGCGTCGATCGTCGCGCGCGAGGTGAACCAAGAACTGACCGCCCTGCAGACCCGCACGCTCGTGACTGGTACCCGGCTGGCCGACCGGGCGGCTGATTTCCCGGCACTGGGGCGCGAGCTGGTGGAACAGTTCCCCCATGTCGCCCGGATCGAACTGCGCTCAGCCGAAGGCGCGCTGATCTCGTCGTTTGACAGCGGCGACACGCGCAATGAACGCGCGCTGCTGCCGCCTTCACAACTGATTTACTTCGCCGCAGCCAACCGCGAGGGCGCCATCATCTACGCGCCCAGCCGGCTGGAGACCAGCGCGCAGTCGCGCCGCTGCTATCTGGACATGTTCACGCCGGGCAGCGCGGGCCAGGGCCGGGCCCTGGTGGTGACGCTGTCAAGCTCTGACCTGCTGGCAACGGCACTGGCCCGGCCCGCAACGGCAGCAGCCCTGGGCCCGAAGTTTGGCTTCGCCGGATGTGACGCTGCAGCCGAATCGGCCGATTCCGGCGAGGCCGGTTTTGCCGAGACCATCGACATCACCCGCAACGACCTCAAGCTGCGCCTGGTGGCGCGCGCAGGGGCGGCTATCGGCGGACCCATGGGCCTGCTGGCCTGGGTGATCGCGATCTTCGCTGCCGCCCTCACCGGTCTGGGCCTGGCCTATGAGCAGGCCCGGCGTGCACGGCAGCGGGCCCGCCAGTCGTACCGCTTGCTGGAGGAGAAGATGCAAAACGAATTGCGCTTCGTCTCGCTGGGGCAGATGTCGACCACCATCGCGCACGAGCTGAACCAGCCCCTGAGCGCGATCGAGAGCTACGCCTTCGGCTGCGAAAACCTGCTGCAGCAGCAGCCCATGCCGGTGCCGCAGGTAGGCGAGGCACTGCGCGAGATTCGCCAGCAAGCGCAGCGCAGCGCCGACATCGTGCGCAGCATCCGCGCTTTTGTCTCGCACAAGGAGAGCGCGCCCGAGCTGCTGTCTCTGGATGACCTGCTCGAGGAGCTGCGGCCCCTGATCCAGTTGCAGGCCAGTGACCTCGAATGCAGTGTCGAAATCGCGCATGTACCGGGCATCGACCTGCGGGTGAACCGCACGCTGCTCGGCCAGGTGATCCTCAACCTCTCGCGCAACGGTTTCGAGGCAATGGCCGAATTGCATCGCAAGAGCCGCAAGACCAACCTGCTGCGCATTGAGGCCACGCGTCAGACGGGCCCGACGGGCGAGCACGCCAGCATTCGCATCACCGACAACGGGCCGGGTGTGTCAGACGCCGCGGCGCCCTCGATCTTCAAGCCCTTTTTCTCGACGAAGAAAAGCGGCATGGGCATCGGGCTGGGGCTGTGCCTGTCGATCATCGAGCGCCAGGGCGGCACCATCCGTTGGCAAAACGAGGCCGGCGGCGGCAGCACCTTTGTGCTGGAGCTGCCATTGGCCCAGACGGACCATTGACAGGGAACTCAGATGAGCCAAGAGAACCCGATCATTGCGTCGCCCACAGTCATCATCGTGGACGACGACGAGGCGGTGACCAAGAGCCTGCGCTTCCTGATGGACTCCAAGTCGATCCGCTGCCAGGTCTTCAATTCGGGCGTCGACTTTCTGGAGGCGGTCAAGAAGCAGCCGCCCTGGCTGCAGTCCACCGGCTGCATCTTCCTGGATGTGCGCATGCCCAACCTGAGTGGCGTCGAGGTGTTTGGCCAGCTGCGTAAGCTACAACCGAATCTGGCGCTGCCGGTGCTGTTCATGACGGCCCACGGCGACGTGCCGGTGGTGACCAAGGTGCTCAAGGACGGCGCCTACGACTTTCTTGAAAAACCGGTGTCCAGCGAACGCCTGCTGGCGCGGCTCGATGACTGCTTTGAGCACTCGCGCCAGCGGCTGCAGGTGGCCCTGAGCCGCAAGGACTTTGCCGAGCGCCTGCGCACACTCACCGAACGCGAGATGGCGGTGATGGCGCGCCTGTATGACGGCCTCTCCAACAAAGAAATTGCCGAGCTTCTGGGCAACAGCGTGCGCACCATCGAACTGCGCCGCGCCACCATCTACAGCAAGATGGGTGTCAAGAGCTCGATCGAGTTGGCGCGCCTGCTGCAGTCTTCAGACTGGCAGCCGCCGCCGTACACCGGCAAGGACATGAAAGACACGCCGGACGACGCCCCGGCGGGCGGGTCCGCCGCGCCGAAGGGCAAGCCCGGCAGGCCCCCGAAAGCCAGCAGCGCGGCAGGCAATGCGTCTGCCGCCGCCAAGGCCGACTGAGCGAAGCCCCTCCGATCGGCAGCGCCACCAGGTCGTGGCCCTCGGTGCCCACGATGCGGGCCCGGGTGAATTCGCCTACCTTGAGCTGTTTGCTCACCTTCTCGGGCGGCAAGAGGCGCACCAGGCCGTCAATCTCGGGCGCGTCGGCATAGGAGCGCCCCACCCCGCCCTTGCGGCCCAGGCCGGGGGCTGAGTCAACCAGCACCTGCATGGTGGCGCCGATGCGCTCACGCAGCTTGGCGGCAGACACCGCCTCGGCCACCGCCATAAAGCGGGCGCGGCGCTCCTCGCGCACTTCCAGCGGGAGCATGCCGGGCAGCTCGTTGGCGGCAGCGCCCTTGACGTCGCTGTAGGCAAAGCATCCGGCGCGGTCAATGCGCGCTTCGCGCAGGAAGTCGAGCAAGTGCTCGAACTCGGCTTCGGTCTCACCGGGAAAGCCGGCGATGAAGGTGCTGCGCACCACCAGCTCGGGGCACATCTCGCGCCAGCGCTGAATGCGCTCGAGGTTTTTCTCGCCGCTGGCGGGGCGCTTCATGCGACGGAGCACGTCGGGGTGGCTGTGCTGGAAAGGCACGTCGAGGTAAGGCAGGGCCAGGCCTTGGGCCATGAGCGGAATGACCTCGTCCACCGACGGGTAGGGATAGACATAGTGCAGCCGCACCCAGGCGCCATGCGGCGCAGCGACTTCGCCCAGGGCCTGCACCAGCTCCAGCAGGCGGGTGCGCACCGGGCGACCGTCCCAGAAGCCAGTGCGGTACTTGGTGTCGACGCCATAGGCAGAGGTGTCTTGGCTGACCACCAGCAACTCCTTCACGCCGCCCTCGAACAAAGCGCGCGCCTCTTTGAGCACGTCGCCAATCGGGCGGCTGACCAGGTCGCCGCGCATCGAGGGGATGATGCAGAAGGTGCAGCGGTGGTTGCAGCCCTCGCTGATTTTCAGGTAGGCGTAGTGGCGCGGGGTGAGCTTGATGCCGGCTTCACCAAAGAACTGCAAATTGGCGCCGGGCACCAGGTCAACGAAGGGGTCATGCGGCTTGGGCAGGTGGGTGTGCACCGCGTCCATCACCTCCTGCGTGGCATGCGGGCCGGTGACGGCCAGCACCGAGGGGTGCATTTGCCGCACCAGGTTGCCACCGCCGGCCTCCGCCTCGCGCGCGCCCAGGCAGCCGGTGACGATGACCTTGCCATTGGCGGCCAGGGCCTCGCCAATGGTGTCCAGGCTTTCCTTCACCGCGTCGTCGATGAAGCCGCAGGTGTTGACGATGACGAGGTCTGCGCCCTCGAAGGTCTTGGAGGTTTGGTAACCCTCCGCCGACAACTGGGTGAGGATCAGCTCGGAGTCGGTCAAAGCCTTGGGGCAGCCCAGGCTGACGAAGCCGACTTTGGGAATCGAGGTGGCCGGGGTGGCAGTTGGGGAGGCGGTGTCGCTCATAGGCGTATTGTCCCAGAGGGACCGGGAAGGCCGGAAACGCCCTGCAGTCTAGACGGCAGCTCGGTCCAAGCCTTCATTCGCACCGTCGTGAACTCGATCCTTCCTGGCTGAGGAAGATCTCGTCAGGCGCACTCTCACCTGCTGGTGGGATTGCTCGTCAGAGCCGCCACCAATTGCCTCGCCCGCGGCCAGGGCCCGAAGCCCGAGGCGGGGTTGAGGTGGCCGACCGGGCCCAGGTTCAACAGGCGGCTGCCCCAACCGCGAGCCAAGGCCTCGACGCGGGCGCGCTCGCCCAGCGGGTCATCGTCGCTGGTCAGGACCAGGCTCGGGAAAGGGAGAGGGCCCTGGGGCACCGGGAACCAGCCTGCGGCCTCGAGGTCGACCATCGAGGGGTAGCCCTCAGGCATGGGTCGGTCGAAGTCTGGGGGCGTGGCCAGCAGCGCGGCGTGAACCTGCGGACCGCGACGGGTCTGCGCGGCCCAGTGGGCCACCATGATGCAGCCACCGCTGTGGGCCACGAGCAGCACGGGCCCGTCGATGGCAGCGACCGCGGCCTCCAGGGCGCGCACCCGGGCACCGCAGTCGAGGTCGGTGCGGCCCATGGCCGGGACACTGCGGGCCTGGGGCAGTTCCTGCGCCAGCAAGGTTTGCCAGTGCTGCGGGACAGGGTCACGCAGTCCGGGGACGATGAGGACGGTGGGGCTTGCGGGAGCGTTCATCGGCAGTGAGACAAGGCGCTTGACTTCATTCAGTACGGGCGGTCGCCGATGATGCCCGCACGCTCCATCTTGCGCGGCGCGGGCCAGTAGTCCATCACCGCGTAGTGCTGCGTGGAGCGGTTGTCCCAGATGGCGACGCTATTGGGTTTCCACTGAAAACGCACCTGGTACTCGGGAATGCTGGCCTGGCTTTGCAGGTAATTGAGCAGCAAGCTGGCGCCCGGCGTTTTGTCCAGACCAAAACGCACGTTCTCCGGCGTGTGGTAATTCACGAAGTTGGTGGTGAAGCTGCAGACATTGAGCACCTTCTCGCCAGTCTCGGGGTGGGTGCGTACCACCGGGTGTTCAGCGGGCGGGTACTGCTCGGCCAACTTGCGCCGGGCCTCGGGCGCCATCACCGCGCCGAATGAGTGCTCGATGGCGTTGCGTGCGTACAGGTGGTCGATCTTGGCCTTGATATCGTCAGGCAAATTCCTGTAGGCCTCGACCATGTTCACCCAGATGGTGTCCCCCCCCACCGGAGGGCATTCAATGCAGCGCAGCACGGCGCCCATGGCCGGGGTCTGGCGCCACAGGCCGTCTGAGTGGTAGTTGTTCTCGTAGTTCTCGCGCTTATCGCTGCGGTAGATTTGCACCAGGCCCGGATTGGCCGGGTCGCTTCCGGCCACCGGATGGTCTTCCAGTTCGCCAAAGCGGCGAGCAAAGGCCACATGCTCGGCGCGGGTGATGTCCTGATCGCGCAGGAACAGCACCCGGTGCTTCAGCAAAGCGGCCTTGAGTTCTGCAAACAAGCCGTCATCCCGCGAGGCGTCACCGAGGTTGACGCCAGAGATCTCAGCCCCGATAGCCACGGTCAGTTGGCGGATTTTCATGGTCAAGTCCTAAATGACGAAGATCGAAGAGCCGGTGGTCTTGCGCCCCTCCAGGTCACGATGGGCCTGGACGGCGTCTGCGAGCGCGTAGCGCTGATTGATCTCAATGCGGATACGGCCGCTGGCCACGTGGCCAAAGAGCTCGTCGACCAGTTCCTGCTTTTCCACCGGGTCGGCAATGTAGTCGGCCAGGCCCGGTCGGGTGACATAGGCCGAGCCCTTGCGCGCCAGGATGGCGGGGTCAAAAGGCGGAATTTTTCCTGAAGCGGTGCCCACGCACACCAGCAGGCCGCGGCGCTTGAGAGAGTCGAGCGAGCCGTCGAAGGTGGCCTTGCCCACGCTGTCGTAGACCACGCTCACGCCAACGCCATCGGTCAGCTCTCGCACGCGCTTGGCCACGTCCTCGTGGCTGTAGAAGATGATGTGATCGCAGCCGTGGGCGCGGGCCACTTCGGCCTTGGCATCGGTGGACACGGTGCCTATGACGGTGAGCCCCAGCAACTTGGCCCACTGGGTAAGGATCAGACCCACGCCACCTGCGGCCGCATGGACCAGGATGGTTTCGTTGCCCTTGAAGGGGTAAATACGGCGACTCAGGTAGGCGGCCGACAGCCCGCGCATAGTCATGGCGGCGGCCTGCTCGCAGCTGATCGCGTCGGGCAGCTTGATCAGAACGTCGGCACCGATCAGGCGCTCGGTGCTGTAGGCCCCAAGGGTGTTGGTGAAGCCGGTGTAGGTGACACGGTCGCCCACCCGAAAGCCGGCAACGCCCGCCCCCAGGGCCTCGATCACCCCGGCGGCCTCATTGCCAACGCCGCTGGGCAGCGGCACCGGGTAGATGCCGCTGCGAAAGTAGGTGTCGGCGAAGTTGAGGCCAACGGCCACATGGCGCAGCCGCACCTGGCCAGGGCCGGGGTCGCCGACATCCCGGTGCTCAAAGCGCAGGACTTCCGGCCCTCCGGTTTGATGGAAGGTGACGATGTGAGTCAAAGCGGTCTCCTGCGGGACCGGGGGTCGAGGCCCCGATCCCGATAGCGGTGGTGTACGAGGTGTGGCAGTGCCGGGAAGGCCCCCGCCCACCTCACTCCATCTTGAGGTTGAGATCGGACGCGATGGCCTTCCAGGTCGCAATATCGCGGACCACGATGCGCTTGAACTCGTCGGCGCTCTTGTTCGGTGGCGGCTCGAAGTTCAGGGTTTCCATGCGCTTGGCCATCTCGGGAGACTGCAAGATTTTGTTGATCTCTCGATTGAGGCGCTGGGTCAGAGCGGGCGGCATGTCCGCCGGGCCCATCACACCAAACCAGCCCACGGCGTCAAAGGGATAGCCCTGCTCGCCCATGGTGGGCACGCCAGGCGTTCGCGGCACACGAACGGTGCCGCTCATCGCGATGCCCTTGATCTGTTTGGCTTCGATCATCGGAACCGGGGTGCTGGGGTCGGCCCACCCGATCTGCAGCACGCCCGAGGCCAGGTCATTGACCACTTGCGGCACGGTCTTGTAGGGCACATGCTCCATCGCCAGTCCGGCCTTCTTCTTGAGCCACTCAGTGGTGAGGTGCCCGGAGGTGCCTTCGCCCCAGGTGCCGTAGCTGAACTTGTTCGGGCTGGCCTTGACCAGGGCCACCAACTCCTGGAGGTTATTGGCCGGCACGTTCTTGTTGACCATGAGGATGATGCCGCCAACGGCCGTCTGCGCGATCGGGGTGAGGTCTTTCACCGGATCGTGGTTCATCTTGGCGAGGACAGCCGGCGAAACGGCGATGAACGAGGCATTGGAATAAAGCAGGGTGTAGCCGTCCGGCCTGGCGCGGGCCACCAGTTGGCCAGCCACCTGGCCGCTGGCGCCGGGCTTGTTGTCGACCACGATGGTTTGGCCCAGTGCTGCGCCCAGCTTTTGGGCCAGGTCGCGAGCCATGACGTCCACGCCGGAGCCGGCGCCCGAGGCGACGATCATGGAGATGGGCTTGCTGGGCCAGGTGTCCTGGGCCTGCGCCATGGCGGATAGGGGCAGGGCCATCACGCAAGCCAGCACGAGGCGGCGAATGCAGGTGGGTTTTTGGGTCATCGTGTGTCTCCTCGTTCTCTTGTGGAAATGATTGCGTGCCGCTTATTGCGGCTTACGCAGGAACCCCTGATGGGCGCCGGGGCGGTTGGGGGCGAAGCCGTTTTCACGCAGGGTCTCTTCGACGCTGTCGTAGAAGACACCGATCTTCATGATCTCGCGCGCCTGGCGGCCCGTGGAGATGGGACGCCCCATCTCGCCAGAAATACGCACCAGTTGCTTGATTTGCTCCACTGAACTCATCTTGCCGGTGCGGGTGGGGTTCCACAGCACGTCCTCGGTGCCGCAGCGCACATGCAGGCCCAGCGCGATGCCCATGACGTTGATCGGAAGCACGTTGCGCACCGAGCTCTCGACGGTGAATACCGCTCCGTCGGGCACGGCGCGCAGCATGTGCGCCAGGTTGTAGATGTTGGCCTGGTCCATGCCGCCGCTGATGGCCACCCAGTTCATTACCAGCGGGCCCTTGTAGATGCCACGGCGAATCAGGCGCTCGATCGACTCGAAGCTGCTCATGTTGTAGACCTGAAACTCGCTCTGAATACCAGCAGCGGACAGGCGGCGAATATGCTCCTCGTACCAGCTCGGGTTCGAGGGCACGATCATGTCCTTGTAGGTGGCGTACAGGTGCGGGAAGCCGCGCGACAAGCCCTCGAAGTCTTCTACGCCTGCGTGCTCGGTGACGTTCATCTGCGAGGTGTTGACGGTCACGGTGACCTGGTCGGGCTTGGGGTCGAGCTCGGCCAGCATGTGACGGGTATCGTCGGACAGCCACTTGGCAGCCTGGCCCTCGCCCTCGGGCGCGAAGGAGATCGAGCCGCCCACTTGAATGACCATGTCGGGCACCGCCTTGCGCACACCCGCGATCAACTCGTTGAACTTGGACAGGCGCTTGCTGCCCTTGCCGTCTTCCTCGCGCACATGCAGGTGCAGCACGGTGGCGCCGGCCTCGTAGCAGTCGACGGCCTTCTGGATCTGGTCGGCCATGGTCACCGGAATGTCCTCCGGAAAGTCAGAGGGAATCCAACCCGGCGCGTAGGGCGCGGCAGTGATGATGAGAGGGGGCTGGTTTTCGGGATACAGGTGGCCGTCGAGGAAGTTCATGGCGGTTCTGGCGTGGGTCGGTCGTTGTTCGGACCCATTCAGTATCTTGGGCCATCGCAATCTGCGTTTGCCCGATTGGGACATGAACTTGCTATATTGGGACGCCTCACCTCCGGGAAAACACTCCCCTGCCCGCCACCGCAGCCCACCATGGTCACCTTGAAACCTGTTGCCGTCCGCTCCGCACCCCGTCTCATGCGCAGCGCGAGCCTGAGCAACTATGTGGATCTGGTACGCGCCCTGGGCCGGGACCCGACGCCGTTTCTGCGCACAGTGGGACTCACTGCGAAGGACCTGGCCGATACCGAGGCCTTGATTCCCCGGGACGCCGCCCGCGAGCTGCTCGAGATCACCGCCCGCGCTACCCGCACAGAAGACTTCGCACTGCGCCTGGCCGCCCAGCGCAAGCTCTCGACCCTGGGCCCGATCAGCCTGGTGCTGCGCGAGGAGCCCACCGCGCGCCAAGCGATCGACACGCTGTGCCGCTACCTCAAACTGGTCAACGCATCACTGATCCTGGTGGTCGAAGAGACCGGCGACTGGGTGATCATCCGCGAGGACCTGCTGCCCAGCCCGGGCCTGTCGATGCGGCAGTCGGTTGAACTGGCGGTGGGTACGCTCTTTCGGATGCTCGGCGATCTGGCCGGGCCCGGCTGGAAGCCGCGCGAGGTGTGCTTCACCCACCGGGCGCCAGCGCAAGTGGAGGCGCACCGGGCCTTCTTCGGCCGTGCCCCCAAGTTCAATCAGGAGTTCAACGGGCTGGTCTGCGCCGCGGCCGACTTGGACAAGCCTCGCCAGTTCAGCGACCAGGGTGCCGCCGCACTGGCGCGCAAATACCTAGAGGCGGCGATGCATGCCCAGGGCGACAACGTCCAGGACCTGTGCATGAAGACCATCCAGGCCCTGCTGCCCGGCGGCGAATGCAGCGCCGAGCAGGTGGCTCGACTCCTGCAGATGGACCGGCGAACTCTGCACCGGCACCTGGCCGCGGGGGGACTGTCTTACACGCGCCTGCTCGATCAGGCGCGCACCGACCTGGTCACGCGCCACCTGGGCGAGAGCGACCTGCCCCTGGGCGAGATCGCTGGCCTGCTGGGCTTTGCCCGACTGAGCAGCTTCAGCCACTGGTTCCAGGCGCAGTTCGGTTGCAGCGCCTCGCAGTGGAGCCGCCAGCGCGAGGGTGGCCCACAAAACGCCAACGCCGCATGAGGTGGCCCCAAGCAGCTGCGTGCGGCTGCGTGCGGCTGCGTGCGGCTGCGTACGGCTTCGTACGGCTTCGTACGGCTTCGTCCTATGGGTTGGTCTAAGTTAGACCAGCGACGCGGGCGATCCCGTGATCAGGCGTGCTTGCGCAAGAAGCCCTGGTTGCCGCCGTTGCGATTGGGGGCGAAGCCGTTCTTGGCCAGCGACTCTTCGACGGTGTCATAGAACACGCCAATGCCCAGCATCTCCTTGGCCTGCTTGCCGGTGGCAATGGGGCGGCCGAAGTCCAGGGACATGCGTACAAGCTGCTTGACCTGTTCGACGGTGCTGGACTTGGCGCTGCGCGCTTGGTTCCAGAGGTTGTCTTCGATGCCGCAGCGCACGTGCAAGCCCATGGAGATGCCCCACATGTTGACCGGGAGCACGTTGCGCATGGAGCTCTCTACCGTGAGCACCGCGCCATCGGGCACCGCGCGGACGAAGTTAGCGAAGTTGTAGATGTTGGGCATGTCCATGCCGCCGGAGATGGCCACCCAGTTGAGGACTAGCGGGCCCTTGTAGATGCCGCGCCGCATGAGGCGCTCGACCGACTCGAAGCTGTTGATGTTGTAGCACTGGAAGGCGCTCTGGATACCGGCGGCGTTCAGTCGCTTGATGTGCTCCTCGGCCCAGCCCGGTTGCGCGGGCACGGTCATTTCCTTGTAGGTACCAAAGACGGTCGGGTCCTGGAAGGAGGTGCCGACGAAGTCACGGTCTTCCATGTGCTCGACGATGTTCATCTGCGAGGTGTTGATGGTCACGGTGACCTGGTCGGGCTGGGGGTCGAGGTCGGCCAGCATGTGGCGGGTGTCGTCCGATAGCCACTTGGCCTTGGCGCCGTCGCTCTCGGGCGCGAAGGAGATCGAGCCACCAACCTGGATGACCATGTCGGGCACGGCCTTGCGTACACCCGCGATTAACTCGTTGAACTTCGACAGGCGCTTGCTGCCCCGGCCGTCGAGCTCACGCACATGCAGGTGCAGCACGGTGGCGCCGGCCTCGTAGCAGTCGACCGCCTTCTGGATTTGTTCCTCCATCGTGACCGGGATGTCCTCGGGAAAATCGGCGGGCATCCAGGAGGGCGCATAGGGGGCGGCAGTGATGACCAAGGGCTGCTGGTTTTCGGGAAAAAGGTGGCCGTCGAGAAAGTTCATGTGCAGGTCTCTGTGAATTGCTTGTTCGAAAAGGAAATCAAAAGGGCTTGTCGCCGATGATTCCGGCGCGTTCCATCTTGCGGTGGCAGGGGCCGTAGTCCATCACCGCGTAGTGCTGGGTGGCGCGGTTGTCCCAGATGGCCACCGAGTTGGGCTTCCAGCGCCAGCGCACCTGGTACTCGGGAATGGCGGCTTGCGAAATGAGGTAGTCCAGTAGCTGGGTGCGGCCCAGGGTGTAGTCCTGGCCCACGCGCACGTTAGCCGGCGTGTGGAAGTTGGTGAAGTGGGTGGTGAAGCCGTTGACGAACAACACCTTCTCGCCGGTCTCGGGGTGGGTGCGGACCACCGGGTGCTCGGGGTCCGGGTACATGGCGTGCAGTGCCAGGCGCTTTTCCATCGGCATCGCGGCGCCAAAGGTGGACTCGATGCTGTGACGGGCGTGCAACGGGGCGATCAGGTCCTTCACCGTCTGGGGCAGCTTTTCATACGCCAGCGCCATATTGGCCCACATGGTGTCGCCGCCCACCGGCGGGCACTCCACGCAGCGCAGCACGGCGCCCATGGGCGGCGACTCGCGCCAGGTGGCGTCGGTGTGCCAGGAGTTTTCGTAACGGTCGTTGGGCTGATCGGGGCTTTTGTAGATGGCCACCAGGCCAGGATGCCCCGGCACGCTGCCGGCTACCGGGTGGTCTTCAAGCTCGCCGAACCGGCGCGCGAAGGCCACATGGTCCGCGCGCGAGATGTTCTGGTCCCGCAGGAACAGCACCTTGTGACGCAGCAGTTCGGCCTTGATGGCGGCGAACAGGTCTGGGTCATGGGCGGCATCTGCCAGGCTCACGTCCACCAGCTCGGCACCAATGGCGCAGGTGAGTTGCTCGACTTTCATCGCTTGTCTCCGTTGTCGTCGGGTGGGGGCCTGCTGCTTACACCACGAGGATCGAGGAGCCCATGGTCTTGCGCGCCTCGAGGTCCCGGTGCGCCTGCACCGCGTCCTCCAGCGCGTATCGCTGCCCGATTTCGATGCGGATGCGGCCGGCGGCCACGTGGCCGAAGATTTCGCCGGCCAGAGCGGCCTTCTCGGCCGGGTCGGCGATGTAGTTGGCCAGAGCCGGGCGGGTCATGTAGAGGCTGCCCTTCATCGCCAGCAGGTTGGGGTTGAAGCCCTCGATCGTGCCGCTGGCGGTGCCCATGCAGACCATCAGCCCGCGCGGGCGCAGCGAGTCCAGCGAGGTCATGAAGGTGTCGCGGCCCACGCTGTCAAAGACCACGTCGACGCCGCGGCCGCTGGTCAACTCTTTCACCCGCTGGGCCACGTTTTCGTGGCTGTAGTTGATGGCATGGGTCACGCCGTGGGCCCGCGCCATCGCCGCCTTTTCGTCGTTGGAGACGGTGCCGATGACGGTCAGGCCCAACAACTGGGCCCACTGGGCCACGATCAGGCCGACGCCGCCGGCGGCCGCATGCAGCAGCACCGTGTCGCCCCCCTTCCAGTCGTAGATGCGCCGCATCAGGTAGGCCGAGGTCAACCCGCGCATGGTCATGGCGGCGGCTGTCTCGAAGGAGATGGCGTCGGGCAGCAGGATCAGCGGGTCGGCTGCCACCAGCCGCTCGTCGCTGTACGCGCCCAGCGTGTTGACGAAGCCGGTGTAGGTGACGCGGTCACCCGCCTTCACGTGAGTCACGCCCTCGCCCACCTCAAGCACGGTTCCTGCACCCTCGACACCCATGCCATTGGGCAGGGCAATCGGGTAGGTGCCGTTGCGAAAGTAGGTGTCGGCGTAATTCAGGCCGACCGCGCCATGTCGCAGGCGCACCTGGCCCGGGCCGGGTCGGCCAACATCCTGTTGTTCAACCTGAAGCACCTCGGGGCCCCCCGTCTGGTGCATGCGAATGATCGTTGCCATATGACTCCTGCAGTCCCCGGAGGGAGCGCGGCCCCTCGGACCGATGGCGCAATGTAGGCAGCTGCTCCCCACCCGGCTTTGCAAAAGGCGCCAAACCCTTATCATTTCGCGCCATGCCTATCCTGGTTCGTGCTGCGTCTTTGACCAACTTTTTCGAGGTGGCGCGCGAGCGCGGGCTCAATCCGCTGCCCCTGCTGCGCAAGGTGGGCTTGAGCCGGACGCTGCTGGAAGACCCGGACCAGCGGATCCCGGTGGAGTCCGTGGTGCGGCTGCTTGAAGCCGCCGCCAGCGCCTGCGGCGACGAGCACTTCGGGCTGCGCATGGCCCAGACAAGGCAGGTGGCGGACTTCGGCATGGTGAGTCTGTTGATCAGCCACCAGCCGACGCTGCGCGACGCGTTGCGGGCGACCATCGAATACCGGCACTTGATCAACGACTCCCTGGCCCTGCAGATCGAAGATGCCGGTGCCAGCGTGATCCTGCGCGAGGAGGTGGTCTCCAGCCTGCCGGCGCGCCAGGCCAATGAACTGGCGATTGGCGTGCTGATGCGACTGTGCACCACGGTGCTAGGCAAAGATTGGCGGCCCGCCAGCGTGAACTTCACCCACCCCGCCCCGCGGGAGACCGGTCTGCACCGGCGCTTCTTCGGCTGTCCGGTGCAGTTCGACAGTGACTTCAACGGCCTGGTGTGCCGCGCCAGTGACCTGGATGCGCCCAACCCCGCGGCGGCCCCCGCCCTGGCGCGTTACGCGCAGCGCTTCGTCGACTCGCTGCCCCCGGTGAACGAACCCTCGATGGTGCAGGAGGTGCGCAAGGCCATCTACCTGATGCTGGCCAGCGGCCACGCCAGCAGCGCCTATGTGGCACAGACCCTGGGCATGAGCGTGCGCACCATGCAGCGGAGACTCGATGAGGCCGACGCGACGTTCAGCGGACTGATGAACGAGGTGCGCCGCGAGCTGGTGCAACGTTACCTGGAAAACCCCAGGCACTCGATGGTGCGCATCTCACAGATGCTGGGTTACGGCTCGCCCAGCGCCTTCAGCCGCTGGTTCGCCCTGACGTTCGGGCAGTCACCCCAGCGCTGGCGTGAACGCCCCGACGCATCGGCACCGTTGATGTCGGTGACGCCTGCGGATGCGCGCGACGCCAGGCGCTGACGCTGCTGCCGAACTGGGTGCGAAACCAATAGGCAAAGGCGCTCTGACTGGAAAAGCCCAGCAAGGCGGCGCTCTCCGACAGGGGCAGATGGCCCTGGGTGAGGTGGGTCTGCACCAGTTGCCGACGGACGTCCAGCAGCAAGGAGGAGAAGGTCTGACCTTGAACCGCGAGGTAGCGGTGCAGCGTTCGCCGATCCACCCCCAGATGCCGGGCCAGCAGTTGCGAGGTGCAGCGCCCGCCGGGCAGCAGGGCCACCATCAGCTGGCGCACCACCGAGGCCGGCCCCTGCTCGGACGCCAAGGCCCTCTCCAGGGCGCTGCGCGCGAGCCGCGCCAGGCCCGGGTCGCCGCCCCGAGGTCGCGCCTGCATGTCGGAGGGCCGGCAAGCAATGCCGTTGAAGCCTGAGCGAAAGAGCACCCGACACCCGAAATAGGCCTCATGGGCGTCGGTCTTCGCTGGCGGTGCATGCCGCAGGTGCACCGACTGCGGCCGCCAGCGCGGGCCCAAGAGCGCGGCAAGGATGTTGCGCATCACGCCCAGGGCCATTTCGATGGACTGGGGGGCTGGCACCCCCGCGTCACCCAGCAGGTCTTCCTGCACGACCACGCGGTCGTCGCGCGAAACGATCCGGGTGACCAAGGAGGGGTTAACCAGCCGCAGGTAACGCAGCAGCGTCTCCAGCGCTTCCTGGACGCTGGGCTGCTCCTTGAGCAGGAGGCTGATCGGGCCCAGGCTGTCCAGGCCGCGGCTGGCGGCCAGGCGCAAGCCGAAGTCGCTCAGGCCGCTGGCCCGGGCGCTGGCCTCGAGCAAGCGCTGCACGGAGTCGGCGGCGAGCGGCGTGTCGGGGTCCAACAGGCTGCGAGGGTGCAAGCCGGCCTGCCGCAGCATCGCCTGTGCGTCCAGCCCCAAGGCCTGGGCCAGGGCCGGAAAGCCCTCTAGCGCGGCACTGCGGACGATGGGTAGAAACGCGGTCAAGGATGTCCCAATATCGACAATTCGTGGCATGAATTATCAAGCCTGCGCAGCAGGCCGCTCCTACGATCCGCCCTAACCCGCCGCCGAACTTTGCGGCCCACCCCGGAGACTTGGAGACCCGCATGCAAATCAAGAATGCCCGATTCGCCCGTCGCGCCCTGTGCGCTGCCACCCTGGCGCTCGCCCTGCCGGTCGCCATGGCCTGGACCGACAAGCCGGTGAAGATGGTGGTGCCCGCGCCCGCAGGCGGCACCATGGACGTCGTCGCCCGCATCGTGGCCGAACAACTTTCGGCCGACATCGGCCAGCCGGTCATCGTCGACAACAAACCCGGCGCCGGCGGTGGCATTGGCGTACAAGCCATGAATGCCGCACCCGCCGACGGCAACACCATCATGATGACGGCCAGCAACGTGCTGACTGAAATCCCGAACGTGATGAAAACCGGCTTCGACCCGCTCAAGGACGTCAAGCCCGTCACCGCGATTGCGCGCGGGTATCTGGTGCTGATCACCGCGCCGAACGTGCCCGCCAAGGACACCAAGGGCCTGGTGGCCTGGGTGAAGGCCAACCCCGGCAAGACGAGCTTCGCCTCCTACAGCGCGGGCACGGTGTCGCACTATGCCGGCATGATCCTGAATCAGAAGGGCGGGCTGGACATGCAGCACATCCCCTTCGCCGGCTCTCCCCCGGCGCTGCAGCAGGTGATGGGCGGCCAGATCCCGATCATGTTCGACGGTATGGCCACCACCAAGCCCCAGGCCGCAGCGGGCAAGGTGCAGGTGCTGGGTATCGCCGCCAAGGCACGCTCGCCGCAAATGCCCAACGTGCCCACGATGGCCGAACAGGGTTATCCGGAGATGGACTACAGCAACTGGATTGGCGTGATCGTCTCTGGCGGCGTGCCCGCCGCGATGGTCGACAGGATCAACGCCGCCCTGGTCAAGGCTGCATCGGCCGCCAAGGTCAAGGACCGCCTGGTTGCCGCCGGCTTCGACATGGAGCCGCTGACGCCACCGTCTCAGCTGGCCGCGTCGGTGAAAGAGGAGTTCGAGCGCAACGCCGCGATCGTCAAGCAGTTCAACATCACGCTGCAGTAAGCTAGAAAAGCCGGCACGGCTTGATTTCAGAGGTCGCGCGGTAGCTGAGGCCCGTAGCCCTCCTGGCACCGAAGGGGTCAGGCCTTGCCGCTGACACGGTCAAAGGCCGCCAAAGCTTTTGTCTGCTCCTGCGCGTCGAGAAAGCTCGTGCGCCGAAGCGACATTGAGAGTGTTGTGCGCGATAGGATGCCTGCGCGCAGCCCTGCCCTCACCCATCGCAGGTCCCTGGGCTCGCCGCGAGCCAGCTTGGAAACCGCTGCGTCATGGGGCTCAAGGAACCAGGCAATGACAGCCGCACGCTCGAGCCGTACCAGTCGATGGTCCCAGCCTGGAGGCAGCGTTGGGAGGTGGGGACTGACCGGATCAAAGTAGATACCGTGGTCCCGGTGGTAGGCACTGCCCTCCCCCAGTTCCAGCTGCAAGGCCAGCGCCCGGCCTGGGTCAGCCCGTGTGTAGCAGTCGGCGTCGATGGACAATGTCATGTCTTTGGGAATGGCCGAGACCTCGGACATTCCCAGCACCGACAGGCTACCGATCACCACGTACTCCGAGTGGCCACACAGGCGGCGAGCCTCTGAAAGCAGTTCAAAGAGATCGTCGACCTTCATGCCAGGGCCAGAGTAAAGGGCGAGTTCTGCCGCATGGCAGGTCCCCATCCCTCGGCTTCGGAGCACATGATCTGGACCATCTCTGGGACAGGCATGGCCAGCCATGCCCTCCACCGCTCGATGTAGTCATGGCTGCACAGTCCGCTGGACTCCCAGCGCCCGACCTCACGGCGGGCCGCCCCGATGAGCGAGCGGCGTCGGGCCGGTTGCGAGAGGAGCTCAATCCCCAGGCGTTGGTGCGCCATGAGGCGGCGCAGCTCAACTTGGCGCTGCTGCTCTCGCGCCGCGCGCCGCGCATCCAGCGCATCGGCCCGTTCCAGCCAGGCTGGCGGCACCAGCGCTGCCACCAGGGTGCCATGGCGCTCAATACCAACGGGCTCCTGCGCCGCGCGGGCGAGAACCGAGCCGAAGGTCTGCTTGGCATAAGAGGCGGAGACGATGTCCATGGCACCATTTTTGGACAAAATTCCACTTTTGTCCAAGTTGGCCTTTATTTGCCCAAGACAGCTGGCCTGGTGGGATTTTCAAGAACCAGCAACGTCAGGCACTAGATCCGGGCGCAGTTGGTGCCAGCCCCCAGCTTCGAGGATCCCACCCTTTCGAGCTGCCCTTTTACAAGGGCCTCTACACGCGCTGCGCTTGGCTGACGAGAAAATCATAAACCCATTGAACGACGCTGCAAGGACTATTGCGAGGAGCGGAAACAAGGGTTGAGCTGGCTTGATTCGCAACGCCGCCCCTCCCGCCTCACTCTGCAATAAGCCGGTGCTCAGCGCTTCAGCCCAAACGCCCCCAGCATCTGCTCGGTCTGCTTCTGCATCTGGTCCTGCACGGTCTCGATCATGGTCTTGGATTGCTCGAGGTAGTTGCCCATAAAGCCCTGCATCACCGGGTTGGGCATGGCGGTGAACTGGGCCCACATCTCGGGCGTCATGGTCTTGGACTGCTCAGACATCTGCGACTGGATGTCGGTGAAGGCCTGCACGTTTTTCTCGATGTAGCTGCCCATGAAGCTCTGCATCGCATGGCCGTAGAAACGGATGATGTTGCCAAGCGCAGCCTCGGAGAACATGGGCGCGCCGCCGGCCTCGGCCTCCAGAATGATTTGCAGCAGAATGCTGCGGGTGAGGTCGTCACCTGTCTTGGCATCGCGCACCACAAAAGGCTCGGCGTCCATCACCAGCTGCTTGACCTCAACCAGGGTGATGTAGGTGGAGGTGTTGGTGTCGTAGAGCCGTCGGTTCGGGTACTTCTTGATGACGCGCTGGACCGGCTTCTCGGCGGCGGCTGGCTTGCTTGGCACTTCGGCGACTCCTCGCCAGCTTAGCCGGCATTGGAAGAATGGATGCGAACCATTCTAGGACCCCCTCCCCCGCGATCCCTGGGGTTTAACCCGAAGGCGCGAGGGCTTGACGGCTGAGCGGTGCGCGCGAGGTGCCGCAGGTCCGGGTCAATGCAACACCAGGCCAGGCGCCGAGAGCCAGCGCCCCAGCATCGCAGCCATCTCAGCCGGCCGCTCCATCGGCGCCATGTGGCCGGCGTCCTCCATCACCTCGAGCACCGAGCCGGGCGCGAGCTGGTGCATGGCCTCGTGCTGGGCCACTGGCGACCAGCTGTCCTGGCGGCCGCAGCCCACCAGGGTCGGGATGCGCAGCGACTGCAGCACCGGCGAGGCATCCGGGCGCGCCAACAGCGCGCGGATCTGCGCGGCAAAGGTGTCGGCGCTCTTGCGGGCGAACATGTCCAAAATGGCGTCGACCAAAGGCGTGTCCTGCAAGCGTGCGGGGTGGACCATGCCCTGCACCCACACCTGGCCCATGGCCCGGGTACCCTCCGCGCGCGCGACATCGAGTAGCGCGTGGCGCTTGGCGGCCTCGGCCTGGCCTGCCTCACCCTCGGGCAGCGGCAGGTGGCCGGTGTCGAGCAGAGCAATGCGGGTCACGCGCTGCGGCGCGCGGCGCACCACCTCGAGCGCCACCCGGGCGCCCATGGAGTGGCCAGCCAGCGCAAAGTGCTCGGGCGCCGCCGCCAGAATGCGCTCGGCCATCCCGCCCAGGCTGTCACTCGGCCCGTGGTCGGCGACGATGCAATGCAGGCCAGGGAAGGCGGCCTGCAGGTGGGGCAAGACCGGCTCCCAGACCGTGTGGTCACACATGAGGCCAGGGACGAGGACCAGGGTGGACGCAGCGCGGCTGGCTCCGGTGACGTGAGGGGATGTAGTGGCGGGCATGTCGAGGTCAGACGGTGAAGCGCCGAGTGTGCAACAACTCGGGCTGCGAGATGGGGAGGCAAATAGATGGCGCGGTCGGGTTGACAGGGCATGGCGCCACCCAGTGCGTGAACTGACCTTGCAGGGCCTCGGGTCGAACCTGTGTTTGAACGTCTAATCGAAATTGCACGAGGCAGCTCAATGGCAACCACAACAAAGACCAAATCGACCACTTTGTATACTGACCCGATGCCTGTTCCCCTCACCCGCCGGAGCCCCGATGCGCGCAGAACAGAATGAGTTGCTGACCCGGATCGGGCCGGGCACCCCCTGCGGCGCGGTGTTGCGCCAATACTGGCACCCGGTCGCTCTGCTCGAAGAGTTCGACCCTGCCCTCCACCCCGAGATGGCTGAGCGGCCGCTCAAGACGGTGCGGGTGCTGGGCGAAGACCTGGTGCTGTTCAAAGACGCGAGTGGCGCCTGGGGCCTGCTCGGTCGCGCTTGCCCGCACCGCGGGGCCGACCTGTCATTTGGCCGGCTCGACCCCGCCGACGAGGGCGGCGGCCTGCGCTGCCCCTTTCACGGCTGGAAGTTCGGCCCCAATGGCCAATGCCTGGACACGCCGGCCGAGCCTGTGGGCAGCCGCCTGTGCGAGCGGGTGCGGCAGGTGAGTTACCCGGTGCAAGCCCACGGCGGCGTGCTGATGGCCTGGCTGGGCCCGCAGGACGCCAGCCCGCCCCCGGTGCCCGCGCTGGACTGCTTTCGCGCGCCGGCCAGCCACCGCTTTGCGTTCAAGGGGCTGTGGAACGCCAATTGGCTGCAGGCCTTCGAGGTGGGCATCGACCCGGCGCATACCTCTTACCTGCACCGTTTTCTTTTTGACGAAGACCTGGGCGCCATCGGCTCCAATGCGGCAGGCAAGCAGTTTCGTAGCGCCAGCGCCGGCGAGGTCGAGGGCGAGCGCTGGCCGATGACGCGCATCATGCGCGAGTTTGGTAAGCCCGACATCCGCATGACCCCCACGCCTTACGGCCTGCAGTTGCAAACCCTGCGGCAGATCTCGGCCGAGCGCACCCATGTGCGGGTGACCCACGGCCTGTTCCCGGCGACCTTCGTGATTCCGCTGTCGGAGACGGTGACGATCACCCAGTACCACATGCCGGTGGACGACCACCACACCTACTGGTATTCGCTCTTCACCAGCTTCGACCAGCCGCTCGACGTAGCCAGCATGCGCGCACAGCGGATGAAGTTCACCCAGATGCCCGACTACCGGCCCACCTCTGGCCGTCACGACCGCTGGCGCTACAACCCGCAGGAGCAGCGCACCCAGACCTACCTGGGCATGGGCGAGGAAGACATCAACGTCCATGACCAGTGGGCGGTGGAGAGCATGGGCCCTATTCAGGACCGCAGCCGCGAGCACCTGGGCACCACCGACAAGGCCATCATGGCCAACCGGCGCGTGCTGCTACAGGCCATCGACGATGTGCAAAACGGCAAGCCCGCCCCAGGCCTGGCCCAGACTGAGGTAGCACAGGCCGCGAGCGGCCCTGACACCTTCGACGGCATCGGCCCCCAAAACGGCTGGGAGAGCTGGTGGCAGGACAGCGCCCGCGACAAGCGCGCGCGGGCCGCGTGGCTGCTGGGGGGCGCAACGACCGACATGCACGAGACGACCGAGACGCACGCGTCGCCGGCGTCGGAAGTGACAGCGACGACGGGCGGGGCGACATGAGCCTGTCTTTCGCCGCGCGCGCGGGCGTTCAGAACGCCGAGCGCCAGGCCGCCATCGAACGCGTGCGCAGCCAGATCGGCTCCGGCGCCATCGAACGGGTGCGCCTGTCCTGGTGTGATGTACACGGCACCCTGCGCAGCAAGACCCTGATGCCGGCCGCCGCGCTCAAGGCGCTAGACGCAGGCATTGGCATGGTGAGCACCCTGATGCTCAAAGACAGCTCGGACCGGACCGCGTTCAAGGTGTTCGAGCCGGGCGCGGGCAAGACGCCCTCTGGCTTTGGCTACGCCAACAACGTGGTGCTGTTGCCGGACCCGGCCTCGTTCCAGATGCTGCCTTGGTCTCCGGGCACGGGCTGGCTGCGCTGCGAGACCTTTTTCGCGGATGGCCGCCCCATTGCCTTTGACACCCGCCGGGTGCTGGAGCAAGCCCTGGCACAGCTTGCAGCATTGGCACCGCAAGGCCTGTCGCTCACCTGCGGGCTGGAGGTCGAGTTCCACATCTACCGCATCGACCCGGCTGCCGCCGACCCGCAGTTGGACCCGGCCGCCGCCGCCTGGCCCGGGCCGGCGCCCACACCGGCGCTGCGCCTGGTGCACCCGGGCTACCGACTGCTCTCCGAGCAATGGGGCGACATGGCCGAGGCGCCGCTGCGCATCGTGCAAGAGACCGCGCAAGCGCTCGGGCTGCCCCTCACCTCCCTGGAAATCGAGCTGGGCCCGAGCCAAGTGGAGGCGGTGTTCGAGGCGACCGACGCGCTGACCGCGGCGGACCAGATGGTCCTGTTTCGCAGCGCCACCACCCAGGCCCTGCGCCGCGCCGGTTACCACGCCACCTTCATGTGCCGACCGCCGTTTCCGAACATCATGTCCAGCGGCTGGCACCTGCACCAATCCCTGGTGCGCCTGGCTGACGGTGGCAACGCTTTCATGCGCGATGCATCCGCCGAGGGCTGCGGGCCGCTGGATGCGCGGCGCGAGCTGTCTGACCTGGGCAGCCACTACCTGGCCGGCCTGCTGGCGCATGCGCGCGGCATGTCGGTGTTTTGCACGCCCACCACCAACGGCTACGGGCGCTTTCAGCCCAACGCGCTGGCGCCGCAATCGGCGGTGTGGGGCCGGGACAACCGCGGCGCGATGCTGCGGGTCATCGGCGGCCCGGGCGACCCGGCCACCCGCATCGAGAACCGCATCGGCGAGCCCGCCGCCAACCCCTACCTCTACATGGCGGCCCAGATTCACGCCGGGCTGGACGGCATCACACGCCAGTTGCAGCCGCCACCCGCCACCGACGCGCCCTATGCCTCGTCGGCAGATGAGCGCCTGCCCACCAGCCTCGGGGAGGCGCTGCAGGCGCTGCGCGATGATGGGGCTCTGGCCGCCGGCTTTGGCGCGGACTTCGTCGACTACCTGTGCCAGATCAAAGGCCTGGAGGTGGACCGGCAAGCGCAGGCACAAGACCCCCAGGAGTGGCAGGCGCGGGAATTTTTCGGCCGTATTTGAAAGTGATCCATGGCTACCCTGATCGAACTGCACTTCATCCACCCCGACGGCTCGCGCTCCTCCGGCAAGGCCAAGACGGGCCAGAGCCTGATGCAGGCAGCCTTGGCGCTGGACATCGACGAGGTGGCCGCTGATTGCGGCGGCTTGCTGACCTGCGCGACCTGCCATGTTTACCTGGAGGACCCGGACCCGGCCCGCGCCGCCGCGCTGCCCGCGGTGAGCGCCGACGAGGACTCGATGCTGGAGTTCGCCGCCCTGCCCCGGCAGGCGAGCAGCCGCCTGTCTTGCCAGATCCCGCTCACCCCTGCGCTCGACGGTCTGCAGGTGCGACTGCCCGAGAGTCAGTACTGAGGCCGAACGGACACCGTACCCAGGCAGCCCACTCAGCATCATGCATATCGTCGTCATCGGAACCGGCATCGTGGGTGTGTGCAGCGCCGCCTGGCTGCAGCGTGACGGCCACAGGATCACCTTTGTCTCGCGGGAGCCGGCTGGCGAGGCCTGCTCCTTCGGCAACGCAGGCTCGCTCTCGCCGAGCGCCTGTCTGCCGGTAGGCATGCCGGGCATGTGGAAGCAGGTGCCCGGCTGGCTGCGCGACCCCGAGGGGCCGCTGACCATCGCGCCGAGCTACCTGCCCTTCATGGCCGGATGGTTGCTGCGTTTCTTGCGTCACTCGCGCCCGCAAGAGGTGGTGCGCATTGCCACCGCGCTGCGCAGCCTGCTGGCCCCCATCTTCGACAGCTACGGACCGCTGCTCGAACACGCTGGCGCACAGGATTGGGTGCGCCGCACCGGCTGCCTCTATGTCTATGGCTCGCCCGAATCGGCCCGGCGTTGGCAGTGGGGCATGGACTTGCGGCGCAGCCTGGGCGTGCAGCTGCGCGACATCGGCCGTGAAGAACTTGAGGCGCTGGAGCCTGACCTGCGCGGCAAGTTCCGCTTTGGCATCCTGGCGCCGGAAAACGGCTCCACCCTGGACCCCTCGCGCCTGGTCAAGGCCTTGCACGCGCAATGCGTGGCCGATGGTGCGCAGGAGCGGCTGGACGAGGTCACCGGCTTTGCGCGTCAGGGCGACGCGGTGCGCGGCGTGCGCCTGGCCTCCGGCGAGACGCTGGCCTGCGATGGCGTGGTGGTGGCCGGCGGTGCCTGGTCCGGCGCCCTCACCCGCGAGCTGGGCCTGTCGGTGCCGCTGGAGACGCAGCGCGGCTACCACGTCACGGTGCAAAGCAGCAACCTGCAACTGCGGCACACGGTGATGGCGTCCGAATACAACCTGATGGTCAACCCGATGGCCTCTGGCCTGCGCCTGGCTGGCAGCGTGGAGTTTGCCGGCCTGAAGCCACCGCCCAACTACCGGCGCGCCGAGGTGCTGCTGAAAAAGGGCCAGGAGATGTTCCCGCACCTGGACACCACCCGCACCACGCAGTGGATGGGGCACCGGCCCTGCCTGCCCGACAGCCTGCCGGTGATCGGCCGTGCGCCGCGCCTGGCCAATGCCTGGCTCGCCTTCGGCCATGGCCACCTGGGCATGTGCGGCGGCGCCAGCACCGGCCGCGAGATCGCGCACCTGGTGGCGGGCCGCGCGACCCAGGTTGACCTCACCCCCTTCCGGCCGGACCGGTTCTGACGATGGCGCGGATCGCTCTGGTGACCACCGCCGGCTTTGCCGACGTGCTGAGCCTGGGCCGCCAGAACCGACCCGACCCGTATGCCCCGCATGTGGGCCCCTCCCCCTGGCTGGTCGCCCTGCCCGAGGCTTGGCGCATCGAGCTGCCCGGGCGCATCGACGCCCAGGGCCAGGAGGTGCAAGCCCTGGACCTCTCGGGCCTGGCATCGGCGCTGGCCGCACTGCCGGATCGGCCCGAGGCGGTGGCCCTGTGCCTGCTGTTTGCAGACCTCAACCCGGCTCACGAGCGGGCCGCGCAGGCGGCGCTGCAAGCGCTGCTGCCGGGGGTGCCGGTGGTTGGCTCGCACACCCTGCAAGGCGAAGCGCACTGGGGTGAGTTCGAGTGGACGCTGGCGACGGTGCACGCGGCTGGCGTGCAATGGCTAGAAGCTACGGCAACGTCCCTGAAGCCCGAGCCCTCACTCGCGCAAGACCTTGAGGCGCTGTGCAACGAGATGCAGCGCACCTTGGTCGAACAGGCTGTTTCTTCGGTGGTGCGCGAGGCCATGGACTGCGCCGCTGCCGTATTTTTGCCCGACGGCCGCATGCTGGCCCAGGCCAAGTCCTTGCCACTGCTTCTGGGCAGTCTCACGCCTGCGGTGCAAGGCATCCTCGCGCATTACCCCGCGTCGGCAATGACCGACGGCGACTGCTTTGCCAGCAACGACCCCTGGCAAGGCGGCACCCACCTGCCCGACTGGGTGCTGCTCGCGCCGGTCGTTGTGAACGGGCGGGTGCGCGCGCTGGCCGCCTGCATCCTGCACCATCAAGACGTGGGCGGAATGACGCCGGGCTCGGTGCCCACCGAGGC